>JAJDNN010000152.1 GCA_022340685.1 Pseudomonadota bacterium | reverse complement strand
TCCGGGCAGCGCGGTTCCCCGGTACGGGCAAACAACAGGCGCAAATAGTCATAGATTTCGGTGATGGTGCCCACGGTAGAGCGGGGGTTGTGCGAGGTGGACTTTTGCTCGATGGAAATGGCGGGCGACAGCCCCTCGATGTGGTCCACATCTGGCTTTTCCATTACCGACAGGAACTGGCGGGCATAGGCGGACAGGGACTCCACATAGCGGCGCTGTCCCTCGGCATACAGCGTGTCGAAGGCCAGCGAGGACTTGCCAGAGCCGGACAGGCCGGTGACGACGATCAGCCGATCGCGCGGCAAATCCAGGTCGATATTCTGCAGGTTGTGGGTGCGCGCCCCACGGATGTGAATGGTGTCCATGCTCGGGTACCGCTTACTAAAGGGAACCCGTAATCATACCCCGACTCGGCCCCGAAGGGCAGGTTATCGGTCGAATCAGCGTACGTGGTGTGTCAGAGGTTGTGGGTCGCCCAGTTGACTGCCTGGGTACGGTTGGCGACATCCAGTTTCTTGTAGATGTGGTAGATATGGGTCTTGATGGTGTGGACACTCAGGCTCAGTTCGCTGGCGATATCGGTGTTTTTGGCGCCGGTGGTCAACAAGTGCAGGATTTCCATTTCGCGTGCGGTAAGCAGATCATGCTCACGCACTGGAAACGAGCTGCCGTTGCCACCAGGCTGGTCGCTCAGGTAGCGGGCGATGAGTCGGCGCGGGAACCACAAATCACCATTAAACATGGCCAGAACGCCCTTCGCCATCAGGCCCGGCGTGCAGTCCGTGTAGAAAATACCGTGGATGTCGGGTGGACCGGTGAGCGTTTCCAGCCGGCTGTTGGGATCTGCATTGAAAAAGGCGTACATCAGCTGCTTTTTGCCCGAGTTGTGGCACTGCGCCAGGATTTCGATGGCCTGGCCGGGGTGGTCTTCAGTCGCGTCAATCAGCACCAGGCCCGATTTGGCGTTGAATTTAAGAGTCGGTGAACTGCCACCACTGCTGTCGGTGATATGGACACGACCCTCGGTATTGACCCGTAGATTGGCCGCCTGCTCTTCGTAGGCCTCAGGATCGGGCCCAACAATATTAATCCAGCGTCCGGCTAACATATAGGCTACCCCTTGGTTTATTGGATTTGCCGCAACAGAACCGGATCAGGGGGTGTGACTGGGGGAGTATACTCACACCATTGATATAGACCCGGTAATCAAAATATATGCGGCTTCGACACCCTGAACAAGCACTAATTCACAATTTAGTACTAATAGCATAGTGTTTTACGGCCATCTCGTCGTATGAGCGTGATGGTTGGGTGCGAAGTGCAGTCGAATTACATCTGTCCGGGAACCTGTTAAGATCCAGCCGCGTTTTATCCTTTATGAATTAATTTGAGCACCAATCCCGATTTCATGTCGCAAAATTCAATGACATCCGGCGAACGCCGGGTCGCTTTTTCCATGGCGGGCATTTTCAGCGCCCGGATGCTGGGACTGTTTATGATCGTGCCGGTGTTTGTCGATTACGCCAAGGAGCTGTCCGGCTACACGGTCACCCTGGCCGGGCTCGCTATCGGGATCTACGGACTGAGCCAGGCCCTGCTGCAGATCCCGCTTGGGATGCTGTCGGACCGTATCGGCCGCAAGCCTGTCATTATCGGTGGACTACTGGTCTTCGCGCTGGGCAGCGTGGTGGCAGCCCTGTCCACCTCGATAGCCGGGGTCATCCTGGGCCGGGCCCTGCAGGGCTCGGGCGCCATTGCCAGCGCGGTGCTGGCGCTGACGGCCGATTTGACCCGCGAGGAGCAGCGTATCAAGGTCATGGCCTTCATCGGCATCAGCATCGGGGTCTCCTTTGCGCTGGCCATGGTGCTGGGGCCGGTATTGCACTACTGGGTTGGGCTGTCGGGCATCTTCTGGATTATCGCCCTGCTGGCACTGGTCGGGATCGGGATTCTCATCCTGCTAGTACCGACGCCTGTGGTGAGCCGTTTTCATCGTGATACCCAGGTGGAAGCTGACTGGCTGCGCCATGCGGTCCGCAATGTCCAGCTATTGCGGCTTGATTTTGGCATTTTTACCCTGCACGCGATCCTGATGGCGACGTTCGTCGTGGTGCCGGGCTTGTTGCACGGCCGGCTGGGACTGGCGGCCGGGCGGGACTGGGTGATTTATCTTCCCACCATGCTTGCCGGTATGGCGCTGATCGTCCCGTTTATCATCCTGGCCGAGAAAAAACGCATGCTGAAACAGGTATTTGTGGGCGCCGTGGCAGTGCTGGCGGTGGCCGAGCTGGGACTGGCCAGCCTGGGCGGGTCTATGGTCGGCATGGTGATCATGTTATTGTTGTTCTTTGCCGCATTTAACCTGCTGGAGGCCATGCTGCCGTCACTGGTTGCCAGGCTGGCACCGGCGGCCCACAAGGGTACCGCGATGGGCGTGTATTCCAGCTCCCAGTTTATGGGTGTGTTCGCCGGGGGTACAGTCGGGGGCTGGCTACTGGAGCATAGTGGTGCGGCAGGGGTATTTATCGCCGGTGCCGGCATGTCGGTAGTCTGGTTGCTGCTGGCGCTGAGCATGCAGAAGCCCGGCTACCTGAGTACCCAGCTGCTTAATGTCGGAACACTGGATAAGGCCCGGGCGCAGCAGATGGCAGAAGCATTGAGTCGCGTGGCCGGAGTCGAAGAGGCGACGGTAATCGGTGCCGATGGGGTCGCTTACCTGAAGGTGGACAAGCGAACTCTGGATGTTGATTCGCTGCGATCATTTTCGATCGCCGGGCATGCCGCCTGACGTTCGAACGCAATGAACAACGAACATAACGAAAGGGGAACGGAGATATGGCAAGGGGCGTAAACAAGGTCATCCTGATTGGTAATCTGGGACGCGATCCGGAAGTGCGATACTCGCCCAATGGCGGTGCCGTGGCAAATATTACGGTGGCTACAAGCGAATCGTGGAAAGACAAGAATACTGGCGAACAGGTGGAAAAGACCGAATGGCATAGGGTGGTGTTCTTCCGCCGCCTGGCAGAAATCGCCGGTGAATACCTGAAAAAGGGATCCAAGGTCTATATTGAGGGCAAGTTGCAGACCCGGAAATGGCAAGACAAGGATGGCGGCGATCGCTACACCACTGAAATCGTTGCTAACGAAATGCAGATGCTGGACTCCCGCGGTGGTGGGAGCGCCGAGTATAATCAGGACACGTCGCGTTCTTCGAAACCGCAAAGTCAGGCCGCCGAAGCGCCGGCACCGGCGGGTGACTTCGACGACGATATCCCGTTCTGACGTGACCATTGTCAACCGGGTGGTCTCTTGATCCGATCAGCAAGGTTCACCCGGATACTTATCCTGCCGCACAGAACCCGATCGCAGGGTCTTTCTATTTCATCACCAGGAAAACAGTAATGAAAAAATATTTAGCCAGCGGCATAACGCTTTTTACTCTTCTCTTTATCCTGGTCGTCAGCAACGTAGTTGCGGCAGAGGGCGCCCCGGTCATCAGCAGTATCCAGAAAAGCGGCAAGCTGGTATTAGGCACATCTGGCACAATGCCGCCGATGACCGAAAAACTGAAGAGCGGCAAGGTTGTTGGGCTGGATATCGACCTTGCCAACATGATGGCCGAAACCATGGGCGTCAAACTGGTCATCAAGGTATTGCCGTTCGAGCAATTAATCCCGGCGCTGGAGAGTGGTAAGGTTGATGTCGTGATTTCCAACATGACCATCAACCCATCACGCAATATGCATGTCGCTTTCGTTGGCCCTTATATGAATTCCGGGAAGTGCATGATCACCAAGGAAGCGGTTATCGCCAAGAC
>JAJDNN010000145.1 GCA_022340685.1 Pseudomonadota bacterium | reverse complement strand
ACACCCTCGCTTGCCAGAAGGCGGGCGGGCGTGGTTCAATACCGCGCCTTTTTTAAACACGACGGGCCGTTAGCTCAGTTGGTAGAGCAGGAGACTCTTAATCTCTTGGTCGAAGGTTCGAGTCCTTCACGGCCCACCACTTATTTCTCCCGTCCGCCTGCCTTACACGGGTTACCCGACTTCCCGACACCCTGTATAATCGAACGATATGAATACCTTATATATAATGCAGGCGTGTTATTCATGAAAATTTTGCGAAAGTGGCGGAATTGGTAGACGCGCTGGCTTTAGGTGCCAGTGGGGTAACCCGTGAGAGTTCGAGTCTCTCCTTTCGCACCAGACAGGTTTTACCATATTAATTTTAATGTTTTGATGATTGAATAAAGTAAGAGGATGACGAATGCAAGTATCTGTTGAATCAAGCAGCGGCCTTGAGCGTCGGCTGAAAGTCGCGGTCGAAGAAGAGCGCATTGCCAATGCGGTCGAGAGTCGGCTGAAAGACATGAGCCGAACCGTGAAGTTGAAGGGTTTTCGGGCCGGCAAGGTACCACTGAAAGTGGTTGCCAAGCACTACGGTCAACAGGTCCGCCAGGAAATCGTTGGTGATATTCTGCAATCAAGTTTTTACGATGCGGTTATCCAGGAGAAACTAAGGCCGGCCGGGACGCCTGCATTTGATAATCTAACTACGGAACCGGGCAAGGGGCTCGAGTACACGGCTACGTTTGAAGTGTACCCGGAAGTGGCCATTGCAGATTTCAACAAGGAAAAAATTGAAAAACCGGTGTGCAATATTGGCGACAATGATGTCGAGGCGATGATCGAGAATATCCGCAAGCAGAATATCGCTTGGGAAGTCGTTGACCGGGCGGCTGAAAACGATGACCAGGTCGATGTTGACTTCAAAGGCACGATTGATGGCGATGTTTTTGAAGGTGGCGAAGGCAAGGGGATGAAAGTGGTACTTGGCCAGGGACGCATGATTGACGGCTTCGAGGCGGGATTGCTCGGGGCCAAGGCCGGTGATGACCTGACCCTGGAACTGACTTTCCCGGAAAACTATCAGGTGGAGAACCTGGCTGGCAAGCCGGTGTCATTTGCGATTCACGTTAACCAGGTGGCCGCACCCAAACTCCCTGAGGTCGATGCGGAGTTTGCCACGAAACTGGGTGTTGCCGATGGCAATCTCGACACGATGCGCGAAGATATCAGCGCCAATATGCAACGTGAGCTGGAGAACAAGATCAAAAGTCGCCTCAAGGAAGGCATCATGGACAAACTGCTCGCGATCCATGCTGTCGAAGTACCGGCGGCCTTGATTGACAATGAATCCAAGTCGTTGATGAACCAGATGATGCAAAATCTCACCAGCCAGGGGATGGCGCAGAAGGATCTGAAGCTGGATCCCGCCATGTTCAGGGGCGAGGCGGAGCGTCGGGTGAAACTGGGTCTCATCATGGGTGAAATCATTCGCCAGCACGAACTCACGGCAGAACCGGAAATGGTCAGGGCCATGGTAGAAAAAATTGCTGCCCCCTACGAGCACCCGGAGGAAGTGGTGAAGTGGTATTATTCGGACAAGAACCACCTGACCGAGATCGAGTCCCTGGTGCTAGAGGAACAGATTGTGGACTGGGTGATGGAGCAGGCCGAGGTTGAAGAAAAATCATATAGTTTCAATGAGTTAATGAATCCCGATGCGGCCGCTTGAGACTGGCGTACTGCAAATTACTTCAAGGAAAATATTCAGTGACCGATAAGAAATACAACAGCGAGATGACGGACATCACCAGCCAGCTGGTACCGATGGTGGTGGAGCAAACTTCCCGGGGCGAGCGGGCTTATGATATTTACTCCCGCCTGCTGAAGGAACGGGTTATTTTCCTGGTGGGGCCGGTAGAGGATCACATGGCTAACCTGGTTGTGGCGCAACTGCTGTTTCTGGAATCGGAAAACCCGGACAAGGATATTCATTTGTACATCAACTCACCGGGGGGCTCGGTCACTGCAGGGTTGTCCATCTATGACACCATGCAGTTTATCAAGCCGGACGTAGGCACTATGTGTATCGGCCAGGCGGCAAGCATGGGAGCGATCCTGCTGGCGGGTGGCGCGGCTGGAAAACGTTACGCACTGCCGCATTCCCGCACCATGATCCACCAGCCATTGGGCGGATTTCAGGGGCAGGCCGCGGATATCGAGATCCACACCCGAGAGATTCTCGAAATTAGGGAGCGATTGAATTTGATTCTTGCCAATCATACCAAGCAACCGATGGAACGCATTCAGCAGGATACGGATCGGGACTTCTTCCTCAGTGCCGAAGAATCGGTAAAATACGGTTTGATTGATGAGGTAATGACGACCAGGAATGGGAGTGCCGACTGAGTAGTGCTGATTCAGTATATAAACCCCGTTAAATTTACGGGTTTGTGATAGCTCGATGAGGGACTTGAAAAAATCGACAAATAGACGCATGGTTAGGTCATGCGTATTGCGATAGAGGTAGCATTATGAGCGACGATAAAAACAATACGGGCGATAACGGTAAACTCCTTTACTGTTCATTTTGTGGCAAGAGCCAGCATGAAGTACGCAAGCTGATTGCCGGTCCTTCCGTATTTGTTTGTGATGAATGCGTCGAACTTTGCAACGATATTATTCGCGAGGAAGTTCAGGAGCAGTCTGCTTCTGTTACCGGCAGCAAACTGCCGACTCCCCATGAGATCAAGGATATTCTGAATGAGTACGTCATTGGCCAGGACCGTGCCAAAAAGGTCCTGTCTGTGGCGGTGTACAATCATTACAAGCGCCTTGATTCAGGTCTGAAGAAAGACGACATCGAACTGGCCAAGAGCAACATCCTGCTGATCGGCCCGACTGGCAGTGGCAAGACCCTGCTGGCCGAGACGCTGGCCCGACTACTAAATGTACCGTTTACCATCGCGGATGCAACCACCCTGACTGAAGCCGGCTATGTGGGTGAGGATGTGGAGAACATCATTCAGAAGCTGTTGCAGAAATGTGATTACGATGTCGAGAAGGCCCAGACCGGTATTGTCTATATCGATGAAATTGACAAAATTTCCCGCAAATCGGATAACCCATCGATTACCCGGGATGTCTCCGGTGAGGGCGTGCAACAGGCACTGCTAAAACTGATTGAAGGAACAGTCGCATCCGTACCACCCCAGGGGGGCCGCAAGCACCCGCAGCAGGAATTCCTGCAAGTGAATACGGCGAATATCCTGTTTATTTGTGGTGGTGCGTTTTCAGGTCTGGAGAAAATTATCCGCGATCGTTCCGAGAAAGGTGGAATTGGTTTTGGCGCCGAGGTCAAGAGCCTCGCCAACCAGAAAAGCGTCAGCGAAGTGTTGGTTGAAGTGGAACCGGAAGATCTGACCCGCTATGGATTGATCCCCGAGTTCGTCGGCCGTCTACCGGTCGTCGCCACCTTGCAGGAACTGGATGAAGACGCTCTGGTGCAAATACTTACCGAGCCGAAAAATGCGCTGACCAAGCAATACATGAAAATGTTTGAAATGGAAGGCACCGAGCTGGATATCCGTGATGACGCACTGCGCGCCGTAGCCCGCAAGGCAATGGAACGGAAGACCGGCGCGCGCGGTCTACGGTCAATTCTTGAGCATATTCTACTGGAACCCATGTATGATCTTCCTTCCATGGCTGATGTAGAAAAGGTCGTCATTGATGAATCAGTCATTAATGGCGAGGGTGATCCGCTCTTTATCTATGAAGGCTCGGATATGCGAGCCGCATCTGCTGACGAGTAATAACTAGGGGGGTAAGTCAAAATACCCCTTTATTTTTACCGCCAATTATTCTTTTCGCAATCCCGGTTGAAACCCGTCCGGGCAGGCCATACCTCTGTCGTGAATCCGTAATAGACGTAAGTAGAGACGAGACCCGAATATGTCTGAATTAATTGAAGAACAACTTGCTGCGATACCTGTATTGCCATTGCGCGACGTTGTCGTGTACCCGCACATGGTGATTCCCCTGTTTGTTGGGCGTGAAAAGTCCATCAAGGCACTGGAAGCGGCCATGGAAGACGACAAGCAAGTCCTGTTGGTTGCCCAAAAAAGTGCGGCCGAAGATGACCCCTCGATGGACGATTTGTATCGAATCGGGACTATCTCCAGCATTCTGCAACTGCTCAAGCTCCCTGATGGCACTGTCAAGGTACTGGTAGAAGGTAGCCGGCGTGCGCGTATCGTCGCGTTTATGGGTGAGGAAGGCTACTTCACTGCCCAGGTTAAACAGTATGAAGAAGAGGCCATTGACGAGCGCGAGTCCGAAGTACTGATCCGTTCATTGACTAACCAGTTTGATCAATACGTCAAACTCAACAAGAAAATTCCGCCCGAAATCCTCACTTCCCTGTCCAGTATCGAAGATCCAAGCCGGTTGGTGGATACCATTGCCGCCCACATGTCGCTAAAGATTGACGAGAAACAACAGATACTCGAAAAAACCGAGCTGCGTGAGCGTCTCGAGCATCTCATGGGACTGATGGAATCGGAAATCGATTTGTTGCAGGTGGAAAAGCGCATCCGTGGCCGTGTAAAGCGCCAAATGGAAAAGAGCCAGCGCGAGTACTACCTGAACGAACAGATGAAGGCGATCCAGAAAGAATTGGGCGACATGGAAGACGTGCCCAATGAAATGGAAGAACTGGAAAAGAAAATCGAAACTGCCGGTATGTCCAAGGAAGCCAAGGCCAAGGCCAAGACAGAGCTCGGAAAACTTAAAATGATGTCTCCCATGTCGGCAGAAGCGACTGTGGTGCGTAACTATCTTGACTGGTTACTGAGTGTGCCATGGAAGAAGCGTTCCAAGGTACGTCGCGATCTGGCCCGCGCCGAACAGGTTCTGGAAGAAGATCACTACGGATTGGAAAAGGTCAAAGAGCGGATCCTCGAGTATCTTGCTGTTCAGCAACGCATGAAGAAAATGAAAGGCCCGATTCTATGCCTGGTCGGCCCGCCCGGTGTTGGCAAGACCTCGGTGGGCAAGTCCATTGCCCGCGCAACCAATCGTAAATTTATCCGTATGGCGCTTGGTGGTGTCCGGGACGAGGCAGAAATACGCGGTCACCGCCGGACTTATATTGGTTCCATGCCGGGCAAGATTGTACAGAACCTGGCAAAGATCGGAGCGCGAAACCCATTATTTCTGCTCGATGAGATCGACAAAATGGCGATGGATTTCCGTGGCGATCCGGCTTCCGCCTTGCTGGAAGTTCTGGATCCAGAACAGAACCATACCTTCAACGATCATTACCTGGAAGTCGACTTCGATCTTTCTGAAACCATGTTCGTGGCCACCTCAAACACCTTGAACATTCCGGGTCCACTCTTGGACCGCATGGAGGTCATTCGTTTGTCGGGTTATACCGAAGACGAGAAGATCAATATTGCGGAGCGCTATCTTGTCAAGAAACAGATCAAGAGCAACGGTCTGACAGATGACGAAGTCAGCATCACCGAGGATGCCGTGCGGGATATTATCCGGTATTACACTCGAGAAGCCGGGGTGCGTAATCTCGAACGTGAAATTGCCAAAATCTGCCGCAAGACAGTGAAGGAAATCTTGCTCGACAAGGACGTGACGCAGGTTGAAGTTACCCCCGAGAATCTGGATAAGTACTTGGGCGTTAAACGTTTCCGTTTTGGGCGGGCTGAAGAACACGATCAGGTCGGACAGGTGACAGGGTTGGCATGGACCGAAGTCGGGGGTGAATTGTTGACGATTGAAACAGCCGTCATTCCAGGTAAAGGGAAGCACAGTATTACCGGCCAACTTGGGGATGTGATGAAGGAATCGATCCAGGCGGCCTTGACTGTTGTGCGAAGTCGCTCGAAAATTCTGGGAATTGAACCTGAAGTATTCGAGAAAAATGACATCCACGTGCATGTACCAGAAGGCGCCATTCCCAAGGATGGACCCAGTGCCGGTATTGGGATGTGTACCGCCCTGGTCTCAGCACTGACGAATATTCCGGTCCGGGCTGACGTCGCCATGACTGGGGAAATTACCTTGCGCGGTGAAGTGTTGCCGATTGGAGGTCTCAAAGAGAAGCTCCTGGCTGCGCATCGAGGTGGCATAAAGACGGTCCTGATCCCTGAAGAAAATACCCGGGATCTGGCCGATGTTCCTGAAAATATTAAGGAAAATCTTGATATTCACCCGGTCAAATGGATTGATGAAGTGTTCGAGATGGCGTTGTCACGCCAGCCAGATGCCCTTACCGAGGATACAGGCAAAGTGGTCAAATCAGCCGATGATAAAGGTGTTGAGAACACAAAGCCTGTTCAACACCATTGACTGAAAGACTGTCAATCAGTCAAATGGCGTAACCGGTCAATGAAAAAGATTGCGGAAGCACGCTTGTTTCCTTGACCTGGCCTAGATACTGTTGGTATAAAATCCAGACAATTCTGACACATCACCGCCAGTTAATCGGGCGGTGTTTTTTTAATAACAAACTAGGGGGAAGTCAGTGAACAAGACAGAACTAATCGATGCTGTTGCCGAAGGGGCAGACATTTCAAAAGCTGCTGCAACTCGTGCCGTAGATACCGTGCTGGAAAGCATTACCGGCTCACTTGCCAAAGGTGACGCTGTCACATTGGTTGGATTTGGCACATTCTCTGTAAAGGACCGTGCCGCCCGGACCGGGCGTAACCCCCGCACAGGAGAAGCTATTCAAATTGCGGCTGCCAAAGTACCTGGATTTAAGGCTGGAAAAGCGCTCAAGGATGCCGTAAACTAGCGCGCCTTCGACAGGGGTGCTTAGCTCAGCTGGGAGAGCATCGCCCTTACAAGGCGAGGGTCGGGGGTTCGATCCCCTCAGCACCCACCAGTCGTGGACCGGTAGTTCAGCTGGTTAGAATGCCGGCCTGTCACGCCGGAGGTCGCGGGTTCGAGTCCCGTCCGGTCCGCCATACTACTCATGAAAGGGCGCCGCATTCGTGCACGCCCTTTTTTGTTATCTGTAACTAAATGAAAGTAAAAATTTCCTGCCATGCTGCAACAAATTCGTGATCGCGCTCAGGGCATCATTGTCTGGACTATTGTTGGCCTGATTATCATTACTTTCGCCCTGTTCGGGTTAAGCAGTTACCTGTCTGGAACTTCCAAGACAATCGTGGCAACTGTAAATGGCGTAGAAATATCCGAAACCCAACTGACCAGTGAATATCAGAATACCCTGCAGCGCCTACAACAGGCGTTGGGTAAGAACTATGATCCCACCCTGTTTAACGAACAGGCAATGAAGGCGCGTGTACTGGATGGATTAATACAGCGTGAACTGCTGAATCAGGAACTGGAAGATGGCAAATTTTATGTTGCACCGCAACAGGTTCTGGACACTATCGAAAACATTCCCGCGTTTAAAGACGAAACAGGAAAATTCTCCCCGGAAAATTACAGTCGGGTATTGAGCCTGCAAGGGATGAATAACGTAATATTTGAACGGCAACTAGCTCATGATATTGCGGATGAACATTTACGTAATGGGCTGGAAAGATCTGCGGTAGTAACCAATCAACAAATTAAACGTTACCAACAGCTGATGGGCGAACGACGCAAGGTCGGCTATTTCACCTTGCCGTTGAATGCTTATCTGGATAAGTTCAGCCTTAGTGATGAGGAAATCCAGAACTATTACGAGCAACACGCGAATGAGTACAGCACTCCGGAACAAGTCAGCGTTGATTATGTTGAACTTGACCTGGCAAACATGGCTTCACGGATTGACATTACAGATGAAGAAATCAGCAATTATTATCTTCAACACCAAAAAAATTATGTCAGCGAACCAGAGCAACGCAAGGTTAGGCACATCCTGATTCAGGTAAATGATGGCGCCGATGACAGTGCAGCGCGTGCCAAGGCGGAACAACTGGCTAATCAGATAAAAAATGGCGCCAGTTTTGCCGCACTGGCTAAAAAGAATTCGGATGATATGACCTCTGCACAACAAGGTGGAGATCTGGGCCTTATTACCCGGGGCATGATGGATAAGGCGTTTGACCAGGCCGCCTTCAGTCTGAATAGGGGCGAGTTGAGTCAACCGGTTCGCAGTCGATTTGGTTATCATCTGATTCTGGTTGATGAGATTCTGCCTGCAAAAGTGAAAAGCCTGGCTGAAGCAAAGCCAGAAATCCGCAAGGAACTACAAACCCAACAGGCTGAACAACAGTTCTATGAAGATGTGGACAAGCTGAATAATATCAGTTACGAAATTCCGGATTCACTCACGCCAGTTGCCGATGAGCTGGGATTACAGGTCAAGCACAGCCCATTGTTCGGGCGCAGTGGTGGTTCAGGCCTGTTTGCTAATCCACGGGTAACGTCGATGGCCTTTAGCGACGAGGTCTTGCAAGAGCAGCGTAATAGTGAACTGGTTGAAATTTCGGATACACACATGCTGGTTTTGCGCGTGCGTGAGCACAAGCCTGCGGCACGGCGACCTCTTGCTGAGGTAAAGGAAGGCATCATCGCTGTGCTAAAGCAGAAAAAAGCTGAACAGATTGCGATGCAGGATGCAGAACAAGCGGTTACTCAACTCAAGGCCGGCCAGACACCGGCCAGTATTGCCGCTTCCTATCAGCAACAGTGGCATGAATCCGGCTTCATTTCCCGCCAGCCAGGCGATGGTGACAAACTGGATAATCGTCTGCGAAATGCTGCTTTCCGGATCCCGAGTCCTGCTCCGGACCAGCCTGCCTATACGACTGTTGTCATGCCGGGTGGTGATATTGCAGTTCTGGCATTGTATGCGGTCGAACCAGGTAAGGTAGCGATGACACCGGATGTCTTGGCCAGTGTCCGACAGAAACAGAGTGCATCCGAGGGACAGGCCACCTATGCGGCGTTTATCACTTACCTTGAAAGCGCGGCTGATATAACCCGCAACCTGAAACCGGCAGAACAGTAGATATCTCACCTTACCAATCTGTTCGTTGTAATTCAGGAATACTGCTCTCGTCTGATTAGAGTAGTACCAACGCAGTTTTTGACAGGAGTGAAGTGTTGCTTATGTTCAGGCTGAAACTGCATTGGCAAATATTAATCGCGCTGGGACTGGCGTTGCTGGCTGGAATCATCACCGGTCCGGATAGCGGACTGTTCGGGATCCGCTTCTACGATGTTTACAACTTCATAGGCACCCTGTTCCTGAATGCTCTCAAGATGATCATCGTGCCATTGATCATTTCTTCGATTGTCGTAGGCATCGCCGGTGTCGGCGGGGTGGAGGGTCTGGGACGCCTGGGTGGTAAAACATTCCTCTATTATATGGCGACCAGCCTGCTGGCAATTCTGACAGGACTGTTCCTGGTCAACCTCATTGCTCCGGGGATTATAGATGGTCAGCCTGCCCAGCTAGTGCTGGGCCTGGATAGCCAGCAAGCGGCAATCGCAGTGGAAAAAGTCGGTGCACGCGGAGTGGGCGATATTGCTGATGTTTTCCTAAGCATGTTACCTCCTAATATCGTTGCCGCTGCCGCGGCCGGCCAGATGCTGGGGCTCATCGTATTCAGCCTGTTATTCGGATTCTTTATGACCCGTATTCCGGACAAGTACAGCGAATCTCAGCTGACGTTCTGGCAGGGTATTTATCACACCATGATGAATATCACCGAATTCATCATGAAGTTTGCCCCGCTGGGTGTGTTTGGCCTTGTTGCAAAGGTGATTGCCGGTATCCAACCAGAGCAACTGGGGGGGATGGCTTCTTCGCTGGGGCTGTTTTTTCTAACGGTATTGTTGGCGCTGGCGACGCATGCCTTGATTACCTTGCCGTTGATACTGAAACTGCTGGGCAGAGTGAATCCAGTGCGGCAGTATGTCGCCATGGCGCCGGCCTTGTTGACGGCATTTTCCACGGCCTCATCGTCAGCAACCTTGCCATTGACCATGGATTGTGTCGAAAAGAATGCCGGGGTTTCCAACCGGACAAGCAGCTTTGTGTTGCCATTGGGTGCTACGGTTAATATGGATGGTACGGCCCTGTATGAATGTGTGGCTGCTATCTTTATTGCCCAGGCCTATGGCATTGAATTGAGTATTGTCACCCAGTTTGTCATCGTCCTGGTCGCGTTGCTGACATCAATCGGCGTGGCCGGTATTCCGGCGGCCAGCCTGGTCGCGATTACCATCATCCTTGGCACGATCGGACTGCCTCTCGAAGCACTCGGGATGATCCTGGCGGTGGATCGCATCCTGGACATGTTTCGCACTTCAGTGAATGTGTTCAGTGATTCCTGTGGTGCAGTCATTATTGCCCGCCAGGAAGGCGAGCAAGGCATACTGGGCAATTGAAAAAACGGAGTGGATGCGATGCAGGTAACCGGTAATTTCACATACTTGTTAATTGCCCTGATTGGTTTTTTGATTTTAACGGCACTGCAAGCTGAATATCCGATTCTGGGCGAGGGGTACTTTCTTGGTTTTGCTTTTGAGGCGACACTGATTATCGGCATCTGGAGCATCGTCCATGTGCGTAAATGGTTTAGTCTCGGGATGACACTGGTAGTTATCAGTATGATCGGTTTTCTGCTGCAACAACTGGCTGGTCTGCGATGGGCAGAGTACCTCAACATGCTGGCTATCTTGCTGTTCTATTCGTTAACCACCATCCTGGCTTTCAAGGCCATGATGACTGGCAACGAGATCAACAGTAACAAGATTATGGGCTCGATCTGTGTTTATCTGCTGGTGGGAATCAGCTGGGGAATCCTGTATTACCTTGAGTTTCGACTGAATCCGGAGGCATTTCGTGGGCTTGGTGCTGGAAATCAGCAAGATACTGTATTGGACTTACTGTATTACAGTTATGTCACCATCTCGACGCTGGGTTACGGTGACATAACGCCAATCAGTCCCGTTGCTCGCACTCTGGCTTATATTGAAGCCCTGTTTGGCCAGTTCTACATTGCGATACTGGTGGCCGGCTTCGTCGGTTTGGGCCTAACCCGGGGTAATCGTTCACAAAGCTGAGTTTCGATGGACCAAGTATTAACGGGCTGTATTAAAGCCCATAAAAAACCCGCCGCGGCGGGTTTTTTTTACTGGCTGGTATGGGTCTACTCGGCCTCCAGAGGCCGCATGCCGATGATGTTGTAGCCGGAATCCACATATGTAATCTCGCCGGTGATGCCATTAGCCAGATCGGAGCAAAGAAAGGCGGCGGCGTTACCGACATCCTCAATCGTGACATTGCGGCGCAATGGCGCGGTCTTTTCCACTTCATCCAGCATCTTGCGGAAATTACTGATCCCGGCGGCAGCAAGGGTTTTGATGGGACCGGCCGAAATGGCGTTGACGCGAATTCCATCGGGACCAAGGCTCTGCGCCATGTAACGCACGTTGGCTTCCAGACTGGCCTTGGCCAGGCCCATCACGTTGTAATTGGGCATGGCTCGCTCAGCACCGAGATAGCTGAGTGTCAGCAAGGCGCCATTCCGGCCTTCCATCATGTTCAGCCCGGCCTTGGCAAGCGCGGCAAAACTATAGGAACTGATTTCGTGTGCGGTGCGAAACCCCTCACGGGTTACGCTGTCCAGGTAGTCGCCTTCCAGCTCATTGCGCGGGGCAAAGGCGACCGAATGGACGATAATGTCAAGACCATCCCAGAAATTATCGAGCTGGTCGAACACATGGTTGATTTCATCATCACTGCTGACATCACAGGGCACCACGATTTCGGAGTCCAGCTCGGCCGCCATCTTGGCGACACGGCTCTCCAATTTTTCGTTCTGGTAGGTGAATGCAAGTTCTGCTCCTTCGCGCCGCATGGCGTGGGCGATACCGGAAGCAATGGAACGGTTACTGGCGAGTCCGACAATCAGAGCGCGTTTGCCTTGCAGAAAACCCATGTAAATTGTCCTTTGTGTTTGTGATTTAGCGGAGGGATGTCGTTGTGATGAAGACCCTTCATCGTGTAGTCTGACGCCCCATAACAAGTTGTCTGGCGGTACCTTAGCCTAAATTCCCCCGTGCGAAAAGAGGCAATGAAACGGTAAACTACCTGATGGTGGTGGAGAATCAAAATATGCCCGGTTATCAGAGTGACGCGAAGCATTTGCCGATACGGAACCTCAACCGATGCGCCTGGTTTGGTCTGTGGCTGGCCGGTCTGATACTGACCGGGTGCGACATGTCCGAATGGAATAATCCCTATCCGGCCGCCCAGCGGGGCAAGAACATTTTATATGCGTCCTTTGAAGAGCGACCCAAACACCTCGACCCGGTTCGCTCCTACAGCTCCAATGAATATGCATTTATCGGCCAGATCTACGAACCGCCGCTGCAATATCACTATCTGAAAAGACCCTACGAACTCATGCCGCTGACGGCAACGGCGATGCCCGAAGTGCGCTATTACGATGCCGCGGGCCAGCAGTTGCCCGCCAACGCGGCAGCCGATTTGATTGCCAGCAGCGAATATGTCATCCATATCAAACCAGGGATTCTCTATCAACCACACCCGGCCTTTGCCAGGGACGCAAATGGCAATTACCGTTACCTGGATCTCAAACCGGCGGAGTTGGCAGGAATACGGAGCCTGGCCGATTTTCCTGCCACCGGGACGCGGGAATTGGTCGCCGCCGACTACGTCTATCAAATCAAGCGGCTGGCTCATCCCCGCCTGAATTCACCAATCCAGGGACTGATGAACGATTACATCACCGGGTTGGCGGCCTACGCCAAGATGTTGTCTGCAGCGGATGAGGCACAACCCGAGCTGGAAGGCTTCAAAACCTGGCTGGATCTGCGCACGCTGCCACTGGAAGGCGCTGAGGTCATCGATCGTTATACCTACCGGGTTCGAATCAAGGGCAAGTACCCGCAGTTCATGTACTGGTTGGCAATGCCATTCTTCGCTCCGATGCCGTGGGAAGCGGCACGATTCTATGCCCAGCCAGGCATGCAGACGCGCAACATCACCCTCGACTGGTACCCGGTGGGTACCGGGGCCTATATGTTGACGGTCAATAATCCCAATTACCAGATGGTGTTGACTCGCAACCCGAACTTCCACGGCATGGTGTATCCGTCGCAGGGTGAGCAGGGTGATGTGGCCGCCGGTCTGCTGGCCGATGCCGGCAAGCCCTTGCCGTTTATCGACCAGGCTATCTACCGGCTGGAGAAAGAGAGCATCCCCTACTGGAACAAGTTCCTGCAGGGGTATTACGACACGTCCGGGATCAGTGCTGACAGTTTCGATCAGGCGATACAGTTCAGTCCCAAAGGCGAGGCAGCATTGACCCCGGTCATGCGTCAGAAAGGTATCGAACTTCTTACCGCAGTGCAGAGTTCGACCTTTTATATGGGTTTCAATATGCTGGACCCGGTAGTGGGCGGGAACAGCATGCGGGCGCGTCTGCTACGCCGAGCGATCTCTATTGCGGTGGACTACGAGGACTATATCTCTATTTTCGCCAATGGCCGGGGCGTGAGCGCCCAGGGTATCGTGCCGCCGGGTATTTTTGGTCATGGCGAGGGCAAGGCCGCTATCAATCCGTTTGTGTACGATTGGGTCAATGGCCGACCGCAACGCAAAGCCGTGGCGGTTGCAAAACAGCTGCTGGCCCAGGCGGGTTATCCCAATGGCCGCAACCGCAAAACCGGCAAACCGCTACTGATCAAACTGGATGTAACCGGTGGTGGACCGGAAGACAAGGCGCGCTTCGACTGGTTGCGCAAGCAGTTCAGGAAGATCGATCTGGAACTGGTAATACGCAATACTGACTACAACCGCTTCCAGGAAAAAATGCGTACCGGCAATGCCCAGGTATTCATGTGGGGCTGGAATGCCGATTACCCGGATCCTGAAAATTTTATGTTTTTGTTGTACGGTCCCAACGGCAAGGTCAAACATGGCGGCGAAAATGCGGCCAACTACAGCAACGCGGAATTTGATCGGCTGTTCGACAAAATGAAAAACATGGAAAATTCACCGGCCCGGTACGCCATCATTTTGCAGATGACTGATATTGCGCGGCGCGATGCACCCTGGTTGTGGGGTATGCATCCCAAGCAGTTTGTTCTGACTCATTCCTGGTACAAGAATGCCAAGCCGAATCTGATGGCCCACAATACGCTGATGTACAAACGCATCGATCCGCAATTGCGGGAGCAGAAACGGCGCGAATGGAACCGGCCGGTGATCTGGCCGGTTGTTGTATTGTCACTGGTGGTGCTGCTCAGCATCATTCCGGGGGTGATTGTATACCGGCGCAAAGAACACCAGGCTGCCCGCCACACGGCCAGCTCATGAGCACCGTTATGCACATTAGTTACGTGGGTGACGCGCAGGTTATTGGTAGCGGGGTTGGCTATGCCCGGCTGGTCGGTCTGGTTCTGCACAGGCCGGCCTGGTGGTTTAATGAGTCCGGCGCCCAGGGTATGGAGATGTAACGGCCATGTTTGCCTATATTATCCGCCGCGTACTGTATGCGATTCCGATTCTGATCGGCGTTAACCTTCTGACTTTCGCGCTGTTCTTCGTGGTCAACAGTCCAGAAGACATGGCGCGGATGCATCTTGGTGAAAAACGGGTCACCGAACAGGCGATTGAAAAATGGAAGCAGAATCGCGGTTATGACAAACCGCTGCTTTACAACGTGCAGGCTGAAGGTGTGCAGGTCCTGACCGACACTATTTTCTTCACCAAGTCGGTACGATTATTCGTGCTCGATTTCGGCAGTGCCGATGACGGGCGCAACATTGGACAGGATATTCTGCAGCGCATGTGGCCGAGTCTGGCTATCGCGATTCCGGTGTTTATCGTGGGTTTGCTGGTCAACATCACCTTCGCGTTGCTGTTGGCGTTTTTTCGCGCCACCTATATCGATATCTGGGGGGTGATTGGCTGCGTTATCCTGATGTCCATCTCGACCCTGTTTTACATCATTGGTGGGCAGTACCTGATCGGCAAGACATTACAGCTGGTACCAATCTCGGGTTACGACTTCGGCCTTAACAGCTTCAAGTTTCTGGTGCTGCCGGTTCTGGTGGGGATCATTGGTGGTATCGGGGCCGGCACCCGCTGGTACCGCACCATCTTTTTGGAAGAGATCAACCGGGACTATGTTCGCACCGCGCGCGCCAAGGGTTTGTCGGAACTGCGTGTGCTGTTCCGGCATGTACTGAAAAACGCCATGATCCCGATCCTGACAGGGGCAGTCGTCGTGATCCCCCTGTTGTTCATGGGCAGCCTGCTGACCGAGTCGTTCTTTGCCATCCCCGGCCTGGGCGCCTACACCATCGAAGCCATCCAGGCGCAGGATTTCGCCATTGTCCGGGCGATGGTGTTCCTCGGTTCAGTGATGTACATCGTGGGGCTGGTATTGACGGACATTTCCTACACCCTGGTCGATCCCCGGATCCGGCTGAATTAACCATGCGCGCCATGATCCAACTACACCGACAGTTCTGGTTCTGGCCACTGTTACTGATTGCAGGATTGTGGCTGGCCTTGCTAGCGCTGCCACCGCTGGCAGGGGTGAAGGCGGTCTATCTGGACACCGACAAGCTGATTTTCTTGCTGGTCTCCGGGGTGTTGCTGCTGGCGGGCTACATTCGCAGCCGGGAGCATTTACGTGGTCCGTGGCGACACATTTTTCGTCAGCGCCGCGCCATGATAGCGCTGGTGGTGCTGCTGTTTTTCATTGTTTGTGGTCTGCTCGATTCGGTTCATTTTCGTAAACCCCTGCCCAGCCAGGGCGTCACGCAACAACGCTACTCGGTAAAGGTATTGAGTCTGCTTGATATCCTGCTCGACGACATGCGCAGGAATGTGGAGAAAACCTATTCGGCACCACTGGCGACCCATCTGTTTGCCAAGGAAACAGTGACTCTCGAGAACGGTGATGTGGAACGCCGCTATGTCCGCCTGAAATACGGCGGCCGCGATCTTACCGATCCGGCCAGCCAGAAATGGCCGAATATCCGGGACCTTGCGACGCGCGGCGTCGTGGTCGGAGCGATCATCTGGCTGGTGCTGAGTGCCGGCCTGACTGCGATTTTCGCCCGGCACCAGCGCCAGCCGGTGGCGGTGATGGCAAAACGTGTTTACCGGGGTGACACCGATATCCCCTGGCGCAGCATTTATCTCAGCCTGTTGCTGATGCTGATCCTGCTGGCCGTGCTGCTGACACTGAGTACGGAGTACCATGTGCTCGGTACCGACAAGGTAGGGCAGGATGTTCTTTACCAGTCCATCAAGAGCATTCGCACTGGCCTGGTGATCGGTACCCTGACTACGCTGGTGATGTTGCCATTCGCGATTGTGTTGGGTGTTATGGCCGGATATTTTCGCAGCTGGGTGGACGATGTCATCCAGTATTTGTACACCACGCTCAGTTCGATTCCCGGGGTGTTGTTGATTGCGGCGGCCATCCTGTCGATCCAGGTCTATATCGCGAACCATCCGGCCCTGTTCGAGACCGCACTGGACCGTGCGGATCTGCGCCTGTTGGCGTTGTGTGTGATCCTCGGCATTACCAGCTGGACCACTCTGTGCCGGTTGCTGCGTGGTGAAACCCTCAAATTGCGTGAGATGGAATATATTCAGGCGGCTACGGCGCTCGGCGTTGGGCAGTTCACCATCCTCGGCAGGCATGTGCTGCCCAACGTCATGCACATCGTGCTGATTATCGTGGTTCTGGACTTCAGCAGCCTTGTGCTGGCCGAGGCCGTATTGTCCTATATCGGGGTCGGCGTCGATCCGTCCACACTCAGCTGGGGCAACATGATCAACGGAGCCCGGCTTGAGCTGGCACGGGATCCGGTGGTGTGGTGGTCGCTGGTAGCGGCATTCTGCCTGATGTTCAGCCTGGTGCTGGCAGCCAACCTGTTCGCTGACGCGGTGCGGGATGCCTTCGACCCCCGCCTGCGGGAGCAGGGCTGATGCACGATCCGTCGGACATCCTGCTTTGCGTGCGCGACCTGCAAGTCCACTTCGGATCACCGGCCCAACCGGTTCGGGCGGTGGATGGAGTCAGTTTTGATATTCGGCGCGGGGAGTCCTTTGCCCTGCTGGGTGAGTCGGGGTGCGGCAAGTCTGTAACCGCCCTGTCTATCCTCCAGCTAGTGCCCGCACCCGCCGGGCGGATCGCGGGCGGTGAAGTCTGGTTCGATGGTACCGATTTGCTCGGCCAGTCGGAACTGCAGATGCGCCAGATCCGTGGTAGCCGAATCAGTATGATTTTCCAGGAGCCCATGACCTCGCTGAACCCGGTGATGACCGTTGGCGAGCAAATTAGCGAGGTACTGCAACAGCACCTGGATCTGCGCGGCCGGGCTGGGCGGGAACGGAGTATCGAGCTGCTGGACGCGGTGGGGCTGCCGGCGCCGGCACGGCGCATCGGCGACTACCCGCACCAGTTGTCCGGTGGTATGAAGCAGCGCGTGATGATCGCCATGGCGCTGGCGGGCGAGCCTGACCTGCTGATTGCCGATGAGCCGACCACCGCGCTGGATGTGACTATCCAGGCGCAGGTTCTCGAGCTGCTGGCGCGTCTCCAGCAGGACACCGGCATGGCGATCCTGTTCATAACCCATGATCTTGGTGTGGTGGCCGACACCATGGATCATGTCGCGGTGATGTACGCCGGCCAGGTCGTGGAAAAGGCGGCACGCGGGGCGTTTTTTGCGCAACCCCTGCACCCCTATTCCAGGAAGCTGTTTGCGGCAGTACCCGGCGGGCACAAGCGCGGTCAGCTGCTGGAAACCATACGCGGCAGCGTGCCCCCCCTGGATCGAAAGTTCACCGCCTGCCGCTTCGTCGAGCGCTGTGACGAGGCCTGGCTGCGCTGCCATGAGCAACTGCCGCCCTGGATCGAGCAATCCGCCGAGGGTGAGAGCCACGGCGTACGCTGTTTACGCTATGCACCGGACATCGACGTCCCGGCTGTGACGCCCGGGTCGGTTGCGGTTGTCAAGGACTCGGCCGCGTCCGCGTCCCGCGATGGCTCGCTGGTACGGGTGCGGGATCTGAAGGTGCATTTCCCCATCACGAAAGGTTTATTCCACCGCGCTGTCGGGCAGGTCTACGCGGTGGACGGCGTGGACCTGGACATCGCCAGCGGGCGCACCGTGGCACTGGTCGGCGAATCGGGCTGTGGCAAGACCACCGCCGGCAAAGCGATCCTGCAGCTGATTCGGCCGACTTCAGGCACGGTGCACTACCGGGATCAGGACCTGACCCGGCTGACAGGCAAGGCGCTGCGCCAGCAACGCGCCCATATGCAAATCATTTTCCAAGACCCGTTCTCGTCGATGGATCCCCGCATGCTGGTGCGCAATATCCTCGAGGAGGGGATCCGGGCACAGGCCATTGCCACCCGCGCCGAACAACGCCAGACGCGGGTTGAGTCGTTGCTGGCCCATGTTGGTTTGCCGGTAAGTGCAGCAAAGCGATATCCCCATGAATTTTCGGGTGGCCAGCGACAGCGCATTGCCATTGCCCGCGCCCTGGCGGTAAATCCCGGCTTCATTGTCTGTGACGAACCTACCAGCGCGCTGGATGTCTCAGTACAGGCCCAGACCCTCAACCTGCTCAAGGATCTGCAGGCCAAAATGGGGCTGAGTTACCTGTTCATTACCCACAACTTGTCAGTCGTGGACTACCTGGCGCACGAGGTGGCGGTCATGTACCTCGGCCGGATCGTGGAGCAGGGCAGGGTCGCTGACATCATGCAGGATCCCCTCCATCCTTATACCCAGGCCCTGCTGTCTGCGGTACCGACCATTGACAAGGCGGCGGGGCGTGAAGTAATCCGGCTTGCCGGGGAACTGCCATCGCCCATCAACCCACCCCGGGGCTGTCATTTTCATCCCCGTTGTCCGCAAGCCATGCCGGAGTGTCAGCAGGCCTATCCCGATTTGACCCTGTTGGATAACATGCACCAGGTGCGGTGTTTTCTCTATCCAGCGAATTAAAGGAAGGTAAAACGGGTAACGCACTGGCAAGACCGTCGTTTAATGTGTCCGTGCAACCCGGTGGTCAGCAGTTCGGGGTTGGGCCGGGCGAGACGGTTTTGCATGCAGCGCTGCGACAGGGCGTTGCGCTGGCCTGGGGGTTGCCGATTCGGAGGCTGCGGTGCCTGTCTGGTGAAATCGCGATCCGGGTACATACGGTATGAGGATAATGAACTACCGCTGGTCCTAACCGAGGGGGATGTGCAGGCGGATGATATTGCAATTTGTTTGGCGATACCGACCAGTGACATAGTCATCGAGATCCCTAAGGCAGCTGCGGGAACGGGTGGTGAATCAGGCGGTTGATAATTACAAAAAGAACGGTTTGTATTATTTATTCCAAATGTGCACTATAAATTGACTGTATTTGTTCTGAGTAATGACTGGTTTGTTAGTCAATAAAATATGAAAAGCATAAAAAACTGTCTTTCTAGGTGTGTTTGGTATGGCGTGCTTGCGCTGTTCGGCACGATGTCGGTGGTGTTTGCGGAAACAGGGGATATTCCACGCCGCGTCAGCATTGCCGTAAGTGGTGGTGCCAGTATGGGTGCTTACGAAGCCGGCCTGAACTGGGGCTTGCTGATGATAGTGCGGCAGTACCCACAAGACGATCCGGTCGTGGGTGGTCGGTCCCGATCAATCGAGCTATCGAGTGTTGCGGGCGCCTCTGCCGGCGGGATTAACAGTATTTTGTCCGGGCTTGTCTGGTGTACGAAGGACGCACAACATGGCGGAATACCAAACCGCATCGATGACAACCTGTTTCGTGATGTGTGGCTGTCTATCGACATAAATTCTTTACTGCCAAGCGAACCGAATTCACCAATCTATTTGCCGGGGGATGGTGTCTTATCCCGCAGTGATCTCGATAAGGCGGCACAGGAGTTGAACAAGAAGTGGAAGCTTCCTGCGTTTCGCTCAGGATGTAGCCTGCCACTCGGCGTATCAGTAACCCGGGTCGTGCCGGAATACCTCAAAGTCAATAATGTTGATGTGCAGAATCAGCGGTTTGTTATCCCGTTTGAATTGCGCGTTCAGCCAGACGATACTGTTGGTTATTACTTCAACCCGTCCAGCTTTTATGCGCAACGAGATCTTTCCATGCTGGTTATGCCCTCCCAGGAATCCGGGACAAAGTTTCGCCTGGCGGACAAAACCGTGGTGGATGTGGCGTTGGCAAGTGCGGCATTTCCGATTGCCTTTGGTCGGATGCGCCTGGCGTACTGCCGCCCGCAGGCGGATTACTCGGAAAATGAGGACAAGAATAGCGCCGCCTCAAAAGAGACAAGCCCGGCTACATCGCAGTTAACCTGCCCGGAAGGTTATCAGCGCATGGAGGCAGACTTTGTCGATGGGGGGCTGTTTGACAATATCCCGCTTGGCCTGGCGCGTAAACTTGCTGAAAAAAATATTCATGCAAGGGACAACCCTTTACCGGTTGACTATATTTATATCGATCCTGACTCGACACGTTACAGTTTTCCGAAGCCTGCCAAAAAAGATAATTGTCAAAGGAAGGATGCACCCGCCGCATGCCGGGAAATGGAATTCGGTCTTATTTCACAGGGTAGAGCATTGATCGATGCGTTTGGCACTGCGCGTGGATACGAATTGTTTCAGGAAATGGTCAGTGACCGATGGCGGCTAAATCTTACAATAATCAGTATGGAACTGGCGAATAAACTTGAGACCAACAAGAAGCAGCCAGATTGCACGGCTGAATTGTCCTGGTTCGATCAGAGCCTGACATGTGCAGATGCGCTAAGACATTCAAGTGACCTGTTAAAAATCGCGTATATATATAGTCAGGTTCCGCTTTCCAGTCCGCTTTCGGTCAGTAAACTGCAAGACCAGGGGCTGGTCAGGAATTGCAATGGGCCTGACAAGACAGTTCTTGGCAGGAAGATCGACCTCTGTGAAATGGACACCATAAAATACCGCTATAAACTTGCCCGGGCAATACAGAAAATTTATCTGCTTAGCGGCCTGGAGTTGCCGGATATTGAGCGACGTATTCGGGAATCACTGATATCGATATACAATGACCGTCAGGTTTATATCTCAACGCGGGGTGGTGCTATAACTGGCACTATGCTCGGCGGGTTTGCTGCCTTCTTCGATCGAAAATTTCGTGAGTACGATTATTATGTCGGTATTTACGATGCAGTTGTGCTGATTTCGGACAATAAATGCAGTCGTTTATTTTTGTCCGACCAACAGCTCGACGAATATCATCGCTGCTTTGATTCAGTTGCACAGCGCAGCTATAAAATTTTGGGAATTGATCAGGATCCCCGTGCGCGGTATGTCTTTTCGCTTTTGGCGCGAAATGAATTTGGTGCAAGGGGTTATCTTAACTTTTCCTATGTGTCTGAAATTCCGGTCGATACGGATCTGCAAATCATTCATGCGGGTTTGATCAAGTCTCAGGAAGTCACCGATCCGGAACGGGCCGATGATCTTGGTCTGTTTGCCGTCGAGGAAGAATTCTTCGAATATCTGAAACAAAATAATTTCACACCGACCGCAACCCCGGGAGAGGGTGAGTCAATGCTGGCCCTGATCATGGAGGATCCAGAACAATGGCCATATGAGTTTACCCGGCGTTCCACTGACCGCATGGTTTATCTTGAGCAACAGGCCGATGCAATTGAGGCGAAGCGGGAACCTGATCCCGATGAGCGCACACCCTCTTTAACCACCATCGTGGCGGCCGGCGCCTATGCATTGCAGACGGGTACCTACAAATATCCGAAGTTTGCCTTTGCACCTTCTACCGCGCCGTCAAGCTGGTGGTGGCGTAACCTGATTCCGTATGAGATTGGTGTTGATCTTGGTGATGGTGATTTGCTTCTGACCTGGCAGCCCACCTGGGCGTTGTCCGATCATAATAAGCTTGGCCTGCGTGGTTCTCTGGGATTTGAGGGGGGATTGCTGGGGCATCAAACCGACTCGAGCGGAAATGATGTGGAACCGAACAACTACGTTTCTCTCGGCCTGGATTACACCTATCTGACCGGGTCCACCGGCGTATCAGGTTGGGGCATTACGCCGACCTACTATCACTATTTAGATCCGCCAACACAGAGTAAGCAGGATACCTTTGGTGGAGATGTGCATGTGGGTTTTATCAAGAACCGTTTCCGGCTTGGACTGGGCGTCCAGGATTACGATAATTTTTCCGATACCTGGTTTATCCAGCTGGGCGTTGCTGACATTCCCGGCTTGATTTACTGGTTGACACGTTGAGCCTGTGACAGGCTTGTGACCACCAACATCTAGCTCGACTGGCGGGTCACGTCTACATACAGGGTCAGGCGCTGGCCTGGTTGCAGATACTTGCCCTTGGGCAGATTGTTCCAGCGCCGTAACTGGCTGATGCTGACCCGGAATTTGCGGGAGATTTTATCCAACGAGTCACCCCGGCGCACCTTGTAGCCAATGCGTTTGGTTATGCTGCGCTGCGTTGGCAGGGTCAGGACCGCCGGTTCAAGATGGGATGAGGTCGTGGTAGTGCGTGACCAGATCACCAGTTTCTGGCCCGGTACCAGCGGATCGCGCGGAGCCATGCCATTCCACTTGGCTAGGGCACGCGTGCTCACGTTGTGCTTGCGGGACAGATCCCAGAACGTGTCCCCTTTGCGGACGATGTGGACGACCCGGGTACCCTTGCGAGGCTGGTTTTGCTGGGTTTGCTTGCGCTGGGTGGCGCTCAACCGGTAGCTCGAGGCACTTTGGCTGGCCACCGGGATCATCAGGCTGCGGCCGGCCCGCAATTGTGTGCCCCGGATATGGTTGACCTTTTTAAGGGTGGTAATACTGATACGGTGTTTCGCGGCAATGGTGCTCAGGGTGTCGCCGCTGCGTATCCGGTAGCGGATCCAGCTGATGCGCTGGTCGGCCGGGAGGGCCGCCAGGCCGGCGCTGAAGGTCTCGATCCGGTCGAGGGGGATTAGCAGGTGATGGGGGCCGTCTGGTGCGGTAGCCCACCGGTTGTAGCCCGGGTTCAGGCGATACAGCTCATCCATTGTGATCTGGGCCAGTTTCGCGGCGCGGGCCAGATCGATCTGGGAGCCGAGCTCAACCCGCGCAAAATAGGGCTGGTCCGGGATTGTGGGCAGCGCCAGATCATAGTCCGTCGGCTGGGCGATGAGTTTTTTCAGGGCCAGCAGTTTCGGCACATAGGCGCGGGTTTCCTGGGGAAGGTCAAGCGACCAGAAATCGGTGGGTTTGCCGCGTCGCTGGTTGCGGCGGATTGCCTTTTTCACGGTGCCGGCGCCCGAGTTATAGGCTGCAAGGGCCAGTAGCCAGTCACCATTAAACTGGCGGTGCAAGGTGTTCAGCAGTTCCACAGCGGCCCGGGTGGAGGCGTAGACGTCGCGTCGGCCGTCATACCACCAGTTCTGCTGCAGGCCGAAGCGCTTGCCGGTGGACGGGATGAACTGCCAGATCCCGGCTGCCCGGCCGTGGGAATAGGCGAATGGCTGAAATGCGCTCTCCACGATCGGCAGCAGCGCCAATTCGCTTGGCATGTTGTTTTCTTCAATAACATCAACCACATAGTACATGTAAGGATTTGCCCGCTCGGCAACCCGCTGCATGTAGTCCGGGTGTCTGGCATACCAGTCCAGTTCCTGCTGTACCCGGCGGTTGTCCGGCACGGTCAATTCGAAACCGGTCCGAACCCGTTGCCAGAGGTCGGCCTCGGCGTCCTCCTCAGCAGCGGCCAGCAGCAGTTGCCGGATTTCGTCGGATTCCGCGAGCTGGGCAGGGTAGCCGGCATCACCCGCCGCGGCAGCGAC
Organism: Pseudomonadota bacterium; assembly: GCA_022340685.1. Classification (GTDB taxonomy): domain Bacteria; phylum Pseudomonadota; class Gammaproteobacteria; order UBA6429; family Thiohalophilaceae; genus JAJDNN01. The sequence continues at coordinate 5,768 of JAJDNN010000145.1, read as the reverse complement.
TGACCGGGTCTCGACCGCACCGTTCTGCGTTACATCGGGGGTAGACACGGAGGATGAGGACTGGAATGGCTCTGTCAGGGAGGCACAGGCGCTCAGGGTGGCGAGGAGGATAGGCAATACAAGCAGGCGTGGCATTTTTGTTTATTATTTCTTTAGGTTATGGGAAAAAGCTTGATTCAATGTTAAAAACTGTATCGGCCGAGGTCAACAGTTAGATTAATCGTTTTACGGCCGCTGACTGGTTATAGTAGTCGCCAGGCATACCCTGGCTGCGACCTGTTTGGCAGATTGAAGAATGAAAAAGAAGCGTAATCCTTTTGTCAATCGGTGTACGGTCACTGAAAATGTCTGGCACGGCCTGCGCCAATGGTATCGTAGCCACCTCGGACGCCGCGTGGAACAACAGGAAAAAGCCTTGCTCGACGAGCTGCTGAGCGATCTGTTTGGTTATTACCTGCTGCATGTCGGTAATTCGGAGCAGATGGCATACCTGCGCAACAGCCGGGTGCGTCACCGCATGGTGATGGATATCTGTGGTGGGGCCTCGCAGGATGAAAACGAGTACTTTTGTGGCGAACCCCATGCAATACCGGTTCGCAGCGACAGCATCGATGTGATGGTCTTGCCCCATATCCTGGAATTTTCGGACTATCCCCACGAAGTCCTGCGGGAAGTGGATCGGACTCTGGTGCCCGAAGGGCACGTGGTGATCCTGGGCTTTAATCCGAACAGCCTGTGGAATCTGTGGCGGTGGGGCGCAGGTTGGCGTGGGAATATGCCCTGGTGTGGCCACTTTATTCGCGTTAGCCGAATTCGGGACTGGTTGTCCTTGCTGGGGTTTGACGTGGTCGCGACGCGCTATTACTTTTACCGGCCGCCGGTGCAGGGCGAAGGGATCCTGCGACGCCTGCGATTTATCGAACGCATTGGTCGCCGGGTGTGGCCGATTCTGGGTGGTGGTTATGTACTTGTGGCCCGCAAGGAAGTCATCACACTGACACCGATCCGGCCGCGCTGGGAGCCGAAGCGAAAAATCGTCGCCGCCGGACTGGCCGAACCCATGTCGCCGCCGCGCAAAACAATATCGGAGTAAATTTACACAATGAATCAGTCTGTAGAAGTCTTTACCGATGGCGCCTGTCGTGGAAACCCGGGCCCGGGTGGTTGGGGGGTGGTGCTGCGCTACGGAGAAACTGAGAAGGAACTGTATGGCGGCGAAGCGACGACAACCAACAACCGCATGGAACTGATGGCAGCCATCCAGGCGTTGGAAGCGCTGAAGCGAAACTGTGTCGTGCGGGTAACGACCGATTCACAATATGTTCGCAAGGGTATTACCGAATGGCTGGCCAACTGGAAAAGAAATGGCTGGAAAACCGCTGCCAAAAAACCGGTCAAGAATATCGACTTGTGGCAACGACTGGACAAAGCGGTGGTGGAACACAAGGTCGAGTGGCACTGGGTAAAAGGCCATAGTGGCCATCCGGAAAACGAACGGGCCGATCAACTGGCGAACCGCGGCATTGACGAATTGCCGGGTCATTCACAGAACTGACGTCTGATGCAAGACAGGGAGAAAGGCGTGAAATAGTTTACGGTTTGCGATAGCCTCGGTTCAACGGGGGCCAACCCATACCTCTCTGAGCTATCCATAACTGGTTAATTTATAGCATGCGTCAAATCGTCCTTGATACTGAAACCACCGGCCTGGAGCCCAGCCAGGGTCACCGCATTATCGAGATCGGCTGTGTTGAGCTTGTTAATCGCCGAATTACCGACAACCGTTACCACCAGTACATCCGACCGGAACGCGAAATCGACGAAGGTGCCGTCGAGGTGCACGGCATAACCAACAAGATGCTGGCTGACAAACCGGTGTTTGCTGAAATCGCCGATGATTTCCTGAACTTCATACGGGGTGCGGAACTGGTGATTCATAACGCCCCGTTCGATGTGGGATTTCTCAATTCTGAACTGAAGCGCCTGGGTGAAAAGCCGGAGTCCGTCGAAGACTTCTGCACGATCCTCGATACCTTGCAGATGGCGCGTAACCTGCACCCGGGTCAGAAAAACAGCCTGGATGCCCTGTGCAAGCGCTACGAAATCGACAACTCGGCCCGGCAGCTGCATGGTGCCCTGCTGGATGCGGAGATCCTGGCCGAAGTTTATCTGGCCATGACCGGCGGGCAGACACGCCTGTCACTGGATGGCCGGAGTGACTCCGAACAGTTGGCACCAGACGCGCTGCGCCGGCTGGATCCCGATCGTCCGCCACTTACAGTGCTGCGGGCGACTGAAGCGGAACTGGCCGCCCATGCCGAACGGCTGGCCGCGATAGACAAGGCGAGTTCTGGGGCCTGCGTCTGGCTCAAGGACGAAAGCTAGACAGCGGATTAGCGTCGCTTGCTTCTGGATTGGCTTGATTACACTAATAACGACATGAAGTTGCCTTGCTTATCGGGATCACGCCGGGACCAGGAGGCTGGCTGCCGGGCGGGTTGGACTAGATGAGATCGCTGTTAATCAAAAAGTGCGTCCAGATACTCAGGGCATAGCCGAGTCCCACTGCCCAGCTCCAGCGTAGATGGCCGAAGAAGGTGTACATACCCCGGGTCTGGCCCATCAACGCGACACCGGCGGCAGAGCCAATCGAAAGCAGGCTGCCGCCGACACCGGCGGTGAGTGTGACTAACAGCCATTGACCGTGGGACATGTCCGGATTCATCGACAGAACGGCAAACATGATCGGGATGTTGTCCACGATGGAGGACATCATTCCTACCAGGACGTTGGTCGTGGTGGGCCCGAGATTTGTGTACATGATTTCCGAGGCATGGATGAGATAACCCAGCGCTCCCAGGCCGCCGACACACATCACCACACCATAGAAAAACATCAGGGTATCCCACTCGGCGCGCGCCAGTTGCTCAAAAATATCGAACGGCCGTTTCGATACAGTGTCCTGCGCTGTCAGGTCAGTCAGATTCGGTCCGGCCACTGAATCCGGTGGCGGCCGATGATTGAGCTCGTGCTGTTTCAGGTAATAGCCAAAGAACTTGAGCAGGCCCAGGCCAGTCATCATGCCCAGTACGGGGGGCAGGTGCAGGGTGTTATGCAGTGTCACGGTGAGGGTGATGGTAAACAGGAACAGACCGATGACCACCAGTCCGCCTTTTTTGATATGAACGGTTTCATTGTTTTGGTGTGGCAATCCGGCGGGGACTGCCAGATACATCAGCATCGCCGGCACCAGCCAGTTGACCAGTGACGGAATAAACAGATCAAAGAATTCTTCAAACCTGACCACGCCCTTTTGCCATACCATCAAGGTTGTGATGTCCCCGAACGGACTGAATGCCCCGCCGGCATTCGCTGCCACTACGATATTGATGGAGGCCAGCGTGATGAAAGCCCTGTTCTCGGATGCGACGGCCATCACGACCGCCGCCATCAACAGGGCCGTGGTGAGGTTGTCCGCAATGGGTGAAATAAGAAAGGCAAGCAGGCCGGTGATCCAGTACACGCCCCGCAATGAAAACCCTCGCCGTACCAGCCATGAGCGCAAGGCATTGAAGACCTGGCGTTCTTCCATGGTGTTGATGTAGGTCATGGCGGCCAGCAGGAACAGCATCAACTCGGCGAACTCCCGTAAGTCCCGTCGCAGTGCATCGGCCGCGGTGTGAACGTCACCGTGCTGGTAAAAGGCCAGGCCGACCAGGATCCAGATGATACCGGCAGCGACAATGACCGGTTTCGACTTGCGCAGGTGCAGGAATTCCTCACTGATGACCAGCACATAGGCGATGATAAATACCGCCAGGGCGGCAATTCCATAACCGCTGAAAGTGAGACTAAAGGTGAGGGCTGATTCTGCTGCCGCATAGACGCCGACGGGTGGGAGGAGGACCAGCAGAACCAGCAGCAGGCGGGGTCCCGGGATGAGGCGGGATGCGCGCATCAGAGGCGCTGTTCCGGGGCAGGTGCGCGAACCGGACACGTGCCAGGGCGCCGGGCACTACCGCCGATCAGACGAAATATATTTAGTTTAAACAATAACTTAATCTCTGGGTCGTTGGAATACTGCGGGCAATATAAATTTAAAGCTCGCGACGATGGTGCCGATAATTTGACCAGGACGGCAAGTCCTGGTCTGAACTCGATGATGTAAAGAGTTTCAGTTTGTGTGTTTCCTCCCCCTGCGCAGCAGAATCGCGCAATTTCCTGGGCCCCGCTTCGGCGGGGCCATTTTTATCCGGTTCTTCAGCCTGATGCTACAACACCTGGCAACGCTTCAGTAGGCCTGATTTTTTACCGGCCGACAGGTAGAATACCGCACCCACAGCTGCGACAGGACCTGTAATTCACATGAATATCCGCACCCGCTTCGCCCCCAGCCCCACCGGTTACCTGCATATCGGAGGTGTCCGTACCGCCCTGTTTTCCTGGCTGTACGCCCGCAAGCATGGCGGTAAATTCGTGCTGCGTATCGAGGATACAGATCTGGAACGCTCCACCGCCGAATCAGTTAACGCCATCCTGGAAGGTATGACCTGGCTGGGGCTGGAATATGACGAAGGGCCATTTTACCAGACTGATCGATTCGAGGATTACAACGCGGTCATCGACACGCTGCTGGATACGGGCAAGGCGTACCGCTGTGACTGCTCGCGGGAACGGCTGGAGAGCCTGCGTGAGGCGCAGATGGCCCGCAAGGAAAAACCCCGTTACGACGGCCGCTGCCGGGATCGGGATGTGCCCCCCGACCGGCCTCACGTGATCCGTTTTCGCAACCCGCTGGACGGCGAGGTTGTGATCGATGACATGATCCGGGGCAAGATCACAGTTGCCAACCGGGAGCTCGACGATCTAATCATCCAGCGTACCGATGGCTCACCCACCTACAACCTGACCGTGGTGGTGGATGATGCCGATATGACCGTGAGCCATGTGATCCGGGGTGATGACCATATCAACAATACGCCACGGCAAATCAATATCCTGCAGGCCCTGGGTAAATCCGTGCCGCGTTATGCCCATGTGCCGATGATTCTGGGCGAAGACGGCGCGCGCCTGTCGAAGCGCCACGGCGCCACCAGTGTTATCCAGTATCGTGACATGGGTTACCTGCCGGAGGCCTTGTTGAATTATCTGGTGCGGTTGGGTTGGTCACATGGCGATCAGGAACTGTTCACTGTGGATGAAATGATCGAGCTGTTCGAACTGGAGCAGGTTAACAAGTCCGCCTCGACCTTCAACTCCGAGAAACTGTTGTGGATCAACCAGCAATACATCAAGGCGGACGATCCGGCACGGATCGCGCGTCTGCTGAGCCCTCACATGGGAGAACTGGGCATTGATCCCACTGAGGGACCGGATCTGGTGGAGGTCGTCAGGGCGCAGCAGGAACGGGCCTCAACCCTGGTCGAGATGGCCGAGATCAGCGCATTTTTTTACCGGGACTTCGACGCATACGACGAACAGGCTGCCAAGAAGCAGCTTCGACCGGTCGCGGAGGTGCCGCTGCGCACGCTGCGAGATGCCCTGGCGGAGTTGGATGACTGGACGACCGAGGTCATCAATCACACAATTCAGGCGGTGGCTGATGAACTGGATCTGAATCTGGGCAAGGTCGGTATGCCCTTGCGGGTTGCCGTAGCGGGCCGCGCCGCGTCCCCGAGTAATGACATCACCCTGGCGCTGCTTGGCAAGGAAACTACCCTGCGTCGTATCGACCAGGCGCTGGATTATATCCGCCAGCGTGCAGCGAG
>JAJDNN010000129.1 GCA_022340685.1 Pseudomonadota bacterium | reverse complement strand
GGCGCTTTGCATCCCGCGGTGGAATCGGCCCTGGGATTGTCGCAACAGGCTTATGTATTTGAAATTTCGGCCGATATCCTGCGTGAAGCAAATGTACCGGCCTATCAGCCGCTTTCGCGGTACCCCTCGATTCGACGGGATATTGCGGTGGTCGTGGATCAGGACCTGCCGGCCACCAGCCTGCTCGATTGTATCCGACTATGCGCTTCGGAGTACTTGACAAACGTCGAGTTGTTTGACGTGTATATGGGCGAAGGTATTGATTCTGGAAGAAAAAGTCTCGCGTTGGGCTTGACCTTACAGGATCTTTCGCGCACTCTTAAAGATAAAGAAGTCGAAGCGGAACTCAATCACATATTGAGTGTACTGAATTCCGAGCTTGGGGCTACACTAAGAGAATAATAAGATGGCGTTGACTAAAGCCGAACTGGCTGAGAGTTTGTTCGAAGAACTGGGACTGAACAAGCGTGAGGCTAAGGAAATTGTGGAGATGTTCTTCGAGGAGATTCGGGGAGCGCTGGAAAGGGGCCAACAGGTCAAGCTTTCCGGTTTTGGTAATTTCGATCTGCGCGACAAGAATGAAAGACCGGGCAGAAACCCTAAAACGGGTGAGGAAATACCGATCACCGCCCGGCGTGTCGTTACATTTCGACCAGGACAAAAACTGAAGGCAAAAGTGGAAGCCTATGCTGGAACCCACCAACAATAACGAATTGCCGCCCATTCCGAGCAAGCGCTATTTCACCATTGGTGAAGTAAGCGACCTGTGTAGCGTCAAACCCCACGTATTACGCTACTGGGAGCAGGAATTCCCGCAGCTCAAGCCGGTCAAGCGGCGGGGGAACCGGCGGTATTACCAGCGGCAGGACGTCATTATGATCCGCCAGATCCGCAGTCTTCTGTATGAGCAGGGTTACACCATTGGTGGCGCACGTCTGCAGTTGTCGGATAATCATCCCAAGGACGAATCGCGAAACAACAAGCAGGTTGTCCGCGAAATTCGTATGGAGCTGGAAGAAGTCGTAGCACTCCTGTCACGCTGACATTTCACCATTCCATCCCGTCATCAGCTGCGGTAAGATAGCGCGCCTTTTGGGTATCGAGGCGGAATTTCCAGTATTCGGGGCGTAGCGCAGTCTGGTAGCGCACCGGCATGGGGTGCCGGTGGTCGGAGGTTCGAATCCTCTCGCCCCGACCAATTTCCTCATCACCATTCAGATTCCAGCCAATCCGGCTGTCAAATCACCTAAAAAAACAACTCCTGCGTGGTACCCGTTTGCTTGTAGTGCAGGTAGAGCGTCACGATGCCGGCGCCTATCAACAACAGGCCTATGGCGAGGCTGGCCGGCGAGAGTAATAGCACAGAAAGCAGAATGCCGGTGCTTATACCGATGATGGCCAGGTATTCGAACAGGGGGCGAGTGAGCATGTGTGTGTCCTCCAACGTTTTCTTGACGTGTTATCGTTTTTATCGCGGCTTCTTAGCAAACCGCTCTGTGCGTTCAAAACTGTGAAACCCGTCACACTTTTTTCATTTATAGACCGCGATGGGCAACCTGTCAATAAGTAAACACCATTCATATACAAAGCCTTATCATAATTAAGTAAGGTAAATTCTAGAAAAGTATGATTTTATGTCTGTGCAGGCCAATTTCCGCCAGCCGCCGGAGTGCACATGGGGTACCCCAGCACTGGCCAAGGTATCTCTTTGGTGAAGTAGGTCAGACCTGATTTCGGTGTTAGAATCGGCGGCCCGAAACAGGCTAATTATTTAAATTTAAAGGGATTTTTAGCAAGCGGCGAGACTCGTCGGCGAGGTGGCGTAGACGTGAAATTTTTACCGATTTTCATGAACATCCAGGGTCAATCCTGCCTGGTAGTGGGCGGTGGCAAGATTGCTGCGCGCAAGGTTTTCATGTTGCAGCGGGCCGGCGGCGCGGTGACGGTGGTGGCTCCTCAGCTGTGTAGCGAACTACAGGAACGGGCTGAAAAAGGTGAGCTGACACATCTGGCGGAAGTATTTGCGCCTGTCCACATCGACCAGCAGGTGGTGGTAATCGCCGCCACTGACGATGAAGCGATTAACCGACAGGTGTCGGAAACCGCCAAGCAGCACGGTATTCCGGTCAACGTGGTGGATTCCCCGTCGCTGTGCAGTTTTATCGTCCCCTCCACAATCGACCGCGATCCGGTCCAGATTGCCATATCCACCGGGGGCGCTTCCCCGGTTCTGGCCCGGTTGCTTCGCTCTCGCCTCGAAACCTTTATTCCCTCGGCCTATGGCCGCCTGGCGCGACTGGTGGAAAGCTACCGTGAGAAGGTCAAGCAGAAATTCGCCACCAGCAACGAAATCAGGGGTTTCTGGGAGAAGATCCTGGAAGGACCGGTGGCTGATCTCCTCATCGCTGGCAAGGACAAGGCGGCAAAAGACACCCTGCAGCGGGCCATCGACGAAGCCGGCGCTCCGGAGCCGTGCGGTGAAGTCTATCTGGTGGGTGCAGGCCCGGGCGATCCGGACCTGTTGACCTTCCGTGCCCTGCGTCTGATGCAGCAGGCCGATGTGGTGGTCTACGACCGGCTGGTGTCCGCCGGGGTGCTGGACATGGTGCGCCGGGACGCCGAATTCATCTATGCCGGCAAGGAGCGCAACAAGCACACCCTGAAGCAGGAAAGTATCAACGCGCTTCTGGTACGTCTGGCGAAAGAAGGCAAGAAGGTAGTGCGCCTGAAGGGTGGCGACCCTTTTATTTTCGGACGGGGTGGTGAAGAGATCGAGACGCTGATGGAGGAGGGGATCGAATTCCAGGTAGTGCCCGGGATCACCGCCGCGGCCGGTTGCGCTGCGTACGCGGGGATACCGCTGACGCATCGCGACTATGTCCAGTCCTGCACCTTCGCCACGGGGCACCTGAAGGATGGATCAATCGATCTGAACTGGTCGGCCCTGGCCCAGCCGGGACAAACCGTCGTGTTCTATATGGGACTCCATGGGGTGGGCGAATTGTGCAAACAACTGGTGCAACATGGCCTGCCGGCCACCACCCCGGCCGCGTTAGTGGAAAAAGGCACGACGCAACAGCAGCGCGTACACATCGGCGATCTGACGACACTGCCGGAACTGGTGGCGAGGAACAAGGTCGAGGCACCGACCCTGATCATCGTCGGCGAGGTGGTCAAACTGCATGACAAGCTGGCCTGGTTCGAGCCGGATGGTCAGGAGACGATGGACTATCCTGTGTCCGGTTAAGCGTGACTGTGTTTCTGGTAGAACAGGTGGTAGACGGTTGGAACCAGCAACAGACTCACCATGGTTGAGAAAAACAGGCCCCAGACAATCACGATAGCCAGTGGTTGCAGCATTTCCGCACCTTCTCCCAGGCCCAATGCGAGGGGCAACATACCCACTGCGGTAGTCAGGGTGGTCATAAGAATAGGGCGCAGGCGAATTCGACAGGCTTGTAGTATCGCGTCAACCAATTTCGAGCCGGACTCTTTTTGAATCTCGATTTGTTCAACCAGCACAATCGTGTTGTTGACCACAATACCTGCCAGCATGATCAAACCCAACCATACGGGCGTGGATATCGGCGTTGCAGTAACAAACAGACCGGCAGTAACACCGATCAGGGTAAACGGAATACTCAACAGAATAATGAACGGGTTGCGTAACGACTCGTATTGAATCGCCATTACAACAAATACCAGAAACAGTGCCAGACCGATTAGAAGATAGCCGATTGACTGGCCTTCCTGTAATTGTTGTTTCGCGCCTCCTTCATACAACGTGTAACCTTCAGGCAGTGGGAAGTCAGCAAGTTCTTCATCAATCAATGTTAAGGCTTCGGCCAGGGATGTTTCATCTGTAACGCTGGCGCTGATATCAACGATGCGTCGTTGATTATCCCGTTTGATACTGTTTGGGGTAAGATCCATGCGAATGGTGGCCACATCGCGCAAGCGAATCGGACTGCCCCGATGCATTCCGACCTGCAGGTTGGCTGCTTCATCTGTCGTGCTGATTGACTGACGGGGCAATCGTAGTCGTATGTCGTATTTGCGGTCGCCATCAAGAAAATCGGATACCACGAGTCCATCCAGACCGACCTGCAAGGCGCGCGCAATGGCGTCAGGTCGAATATCGAGATCTGCGGCCCGTTCACGATCAATTTCCACTACCAGTTCTTCCTGAAGGTTTTCGTAATTATGCTCGACATTGCGTAAACCCTTTATCTTTTTAATGCGCTCGACAACCATGTCGCCCAGTTGCGCAAGCGTATCGATGTCATCACCCTGTATCCGAATGCTGATGTCATCATCACCCCGGCCAAGGCTCAGGCCACGAATGCCCTGAACACGCATATTGATTCGATAGCCTACGAGCTGCATTGCGCTGATTTTTTTCTGCATTTTGCGAACCCACTCCTGGCTGGTCAGGTTGCGCTGACTGCTCGGTATGAGTTGCAGATAAATTCCACTGGAATCGCTCGATAAATATTCAGAACGGCCAAAAATTCGACCTCCCACAGTGGTAAACACCGATTCGACGACGGGTTGCGAAACA
>JAJDNN010000128.1 GCA_022340685.1 Pseudomonadota bacterium | reverse complement strand
AGTGGTGGGCCGTGAAGGACTCGAACCTTCGACCAAGAGATTAAGAGTCTCCTGCTCTACCAACTGAGCTAACGGCCCGTCGTGTTTAAAAAAGGCGCGGTATTGAACCACGCCCGCCCGCCTTCTGGCAAGCGAGGGTGTATGGGGTGGCTGATGGGACTCGAACCCACGACGACTGGAATCACAATCCAGGGCTCTACCAACTGAGCTACAACCACCATTGAAACTGTGTCCCGGGACAAGGACCGGGTCGCGAGGAAAATCATTCTTCTTCGAACCCGTGTTGTTGCTTGCTACGCAAGCCTTGTCTCCGAACAGGTTTGGCGCGCCCGGCAGGACTCGAACCTGCTACCCTCGGCTTAGAAGGCCGATGCTCTATCCAGATGAGCTACGGGCGCTTCTCTGCGACAGGGATTTCATTAGCGTTGAGATCCTATCACCTCAACAGCGCATCCGCATCGTTATCGTGACTGGCCGGAGTCACGCAGGTCAAGCGGCTCATGTGGCCGCGAGGACAGTACCAGAAGAATTCGGCACTTGCGCCTGCATTAGGCTAACTCCTGCATCCTGCGCTCGTCGTACCGCCCAACGCGCCATAGTATTTGGTCGGGGTAGAGGGATTCGAACCCCCGACATCCTGCTCCCAAAGCAGGCGCGCTACCAGACTGCGCTATACCCCGTCATTTTGGCTGCCCGATCCGGCTGCCCGTACCGCCGCGCATAAGGTCGGCGATAATACGCACCACATCCGTAAAGGTCAATTCCCGGCGTCCGGATTATAACCCGCTGGTCCGCAGGGTCGAACCATGCGATCATGCGCCCGTTTCAGTACTCGACGATGGTAGTTACCACCCTATGAGCGCGCAAATTATAGACGGCAAGTCCCTCGCCGCCGGGCTTCGCAAGCAAATCCGGCAGCGGGTCAATGTCCGCCTCAAGGCCGGCCGGCGTGCGCCCGGCCTGGCCGTCATTCTGGTCGGCAACGACCCGGCCTCCGAGATCTACGTCCACAACAAGCGTATGGGGTGTGAGGAATCCGGCATCCTGTCCTTCGGGTACGACCTGCCGAGTGACATCACGCAGGAACGCTTATTCAACCTGATTGATGACCTGAACGACGATCCTCGCATTGACGGGATCCTGGTACAACTGCCCCTGCCGGCGCATATCGACACGGAAACAATTATCGAGCGCATCCGGCCGGACAAGGATGTAGACGGTTTTCACCCCTACAATATCGGTCGGCTGGCGCTGCGCCTCCCGGTTTTACAGCCCTGTACCCCGCGTGGCGTGATGACCCTGCTGGAAAGCACGGGCCAACCGATTCGCGGCCAGGACGCTGTTGTGGTCGGTGCTTCCAACCACGTGGGTCGTCCCATGGCGCTGGAGCTGCTACTGGCCGGCTGCACGGTCACCGTCTGTCACCGCTTTACCCGGGATCTGGCCGACCAAATCCGGCGGGCCGACATCGTGGTGGTGGCAGTGGGCAAGCCTGGTATCGTCAAGGGCGAATGGATCAAGCCGGGGGCGGTGGTCATCGACGTGGGCATCAACCGCACCTCCGAGGGTAAGCTGGTGGGCGATATCGAATTCGACGCGGCCAGGGAACGGGCCGGCTGGATCACACCGGTTCCCGGCGGGGTCGGACCCATGACCGTGGCCACCCTGCTGCAGAATACCGCCGATGCGGCGGATCAGTTTCACGATCCCCTGCCCTGCGATTAGTTTTTATTTACTGGGGATTCAGATACTTACCGGCTTTTTCCTGTAAATCGCCAAAACACTGCCGGTAGACGTCGGTCTGCATGACGCCCTTGGGATCGTTAACCGCATCGGCGATCTCGTCCTCATCCAGCAGAATATTCACGTCTTTCCCATTCAATTTTCCGTTGCAACGTTCAATGATGCGATAGCCGGAAGCGTCAAAGCTGCGGAAGGCATGTAAATCGCCGTTGTAGCGGTGCAGGCTGATGAGCGTTTGGGTCGGCGCATTGTGGTAAGTGGGCAAATAGGCGGCCACGAAATCCCGCGCCACCCGGCCCTGGTCATCATAAATATATACCTCAATGGTATGGAGTTGTTCTGGATTCTCCCGCTCCCACTGCACCCGGCTCACCAGGCGGCCGTCACGATAATACTCTTCCTGCTGATAAAATTCCGGATTCCCGGCATAGCCGCCAAGACTTTTCTTGACAGTGATCGCGCCATCGGCCGTCAGCTGCCGGTGCAGTTGATAGATCTTATCTGCAAAGGCATTCCAGGTTTTGACGTGCTGGTTGTCCTGTTTCATTCCTTCGGCCGCTTGCGCGGTTCCGATCAGCACCAGGCTCAGCAGGCCCACCCACCAGAGATTCTTCCACATATCCGCAATCCTCATTTTCAGCGCGTCAGAATACGCTGCCACAAATACTATTCAGCCACCCAACCCGTGTTGTGGCTCTCTCGCCAGGATCGAGATTACTCCCGACGCCAGGTCGTGCCCGTCGGTCCGTCTTCCAGCACAATAGCCTGGGATTGTAACTCGTCCCGGATTTGATCACTCAAGCCCCAGTCCCGGTTCTGGCGGGCCTCGGTGCGTTTTGCAATCAGTGCTTCAATTTGTTCGTCACTCAGACCCGATGCAACCGGCCCACCGCGCAAATAGGCCTCCGGATCCCGTTCCAGCAGACCCAGCAGACCCGCCAATTGCCTGAGTACGGCCGCCTGGTAGCTTGCGGCGGCCGGATTACTGTCGCGCTGGCGGTTGATTTCCCGCGCCAGCTCGAACAACACAGACAGTGCCAGGGAGGTATTGAAGTCATCCTGCATTGCGGCATGGAACTGCTGCACATGGGGATCGGATTCGTCCACCGGCGTGTTTACCGTTTGAATGCCGCGCAGTGCCGTATACAGGGTGGTCAGCGCCCCCTTGGCATTCTCCAGATGCACATCTGAGTAATTGAGCGGGCTACGGTAGTGACTGGTGAGGATAAAATAGCGCAGCACTTCCGGATCGTAGGCAGCCGTGACCTCACGAATGGTGAAGAAGTTGCCCAGCGATTTGGACATTTTCTCCTCATCCACACGCACAAAGCCGTTGTGCATCCAGACATTGACAAACGGTTCACCGGTAGCGGCTTCCGACTGGGCGATCTCGTTTTCGTGGTGTGGAAATTGTAGATCCAGCCCGCCACCATGGATATCGAAGTGATTGCCCAGACATTGGGTCGACATGGCCGAACACTCGATATGCCAGCCAGGCCGGCCCGGCCCCCACGGCGATTCCCAGTTCGGTTCGTCCGGCTTGGCGGCTTTCCACAACACGAAATCAAGCGGGTCATCCTTGGCCTCATCCACCGCGATCCGCTCGCCGGCCCGCAGGTCTTCCGGGTTCTTGCCGGACAACTGGCCATAGTGCGTAAACTTACTCACATCGTAATACACATCACCGTTGCTGGCGGTATAGGCATAACCTTTCTCCACCAGTGCCTGGATCATATCGATGATATCCTGCATAAAACGGGTGGCGCGGGGTTCCTTGCTGGGTGGCAATACACCCAGCGCCTCGATGTCCTTGTGCATTTCAGCAATGTAGCGGCCCGTCAGGCTGTCGATGGGTTCATGGTTCTCATTGGCACGAGCAATAATCTTGTCGTCGATATCGGTAATATTGCGCACATAGGTCACGTGGTCCTTGCCATACAGGTGGCACAGATACCGGTACACCACATCGAACACCACCAGCACCCTGGCATGGCCAATATGACACATGTCATACACCGTCATGCCGCAGACATAAACGCGGACATCTGACGGATCGATGGGTTCGAACGGGGCCTTCTGACGGGTCAGATTATTGTGTATCCGCAGCATGTTTATGCATCACCAAACGCGAAGAGACCTAAGGGTAACGGAAATCCCTTGCCGGCTCAAAATGTTACGTCATATCCATTGGGGCGCCACAAGGGTTTCACGCATCGGTCAAACCCATTATCATTCGTCCCGGTACTTTCCATTGCAAAAGGATACGATCTGACATGAAGCGCATCATCACCCTGCTCAGCCTGTTGCTGACGCTCACAATCGCCATCCCCGGCCAGGCCGCCAGCACAAACCCGCAAGTCAAAGTAGATACCAGCCTGGGCAGTTTCGTATTGGAACTGTACCCGGACAAGGCGCCCAAGACCGTTGCCAATTTTCTCGACTACGTGAAAAGCGGATTTTACACCGGCACGATCTTCCACCGCGTTATCGACGGCTTCATGATCCAGGGCGGTGGATTTACTGAAGACTATACGCGTAAACAAACCAACCCAGCCATCATGAACGAAGCGGACAATGGTCTGAAGAACAGTAAAGGCACCATCGCCATGGCCCGTACCAGCGAACCCCATTCCGCCACCTCCCAGTTCTTTATCAACGTCAACAACAACGACTTTCTGGATCATACCGCCAAAACGCCACGTGGCTGGGGCTATACCGTGTTCGGCAAGGTCATCAAAGGCATGGACACAGTGAACAAGATCCGCAAGGTCGAAACAGGACCGGGCGGACCATTTCCCAAGGACGCTCCTCGCCAGCCGGTGGTCATCAATGGCATGACCCTGATTGGCGCTGACGCCAGCAAGAAATAAGCGAGGCTTATCCGATGATTAAACTGAATACCAATTACGGAACCATTGAGCTCGAACTCGATGCCGAAAAGGCGCCCGGTACGGTCGAAAACTTTCTGCAATATGCGCGGGACGGTTTCTATAATGACACCATTTTTCACCGTGTCATCGATGGCTTCATGATCCAGGGCGGCGGCATGGAACCGGGTATGCAGGAAAAAGCCACCCGCGCCCCCATCAAAAATGAAGCCGACAACGGCCTGAAGAATGATCGCGGCACCATCGCCATGGCACGCACGCCAAACCCCGACTCCGCCACTGCCCAGTTCTTTATCAACGTCAAGGACAACGACTTCCTCAACTTCCGGGCAGCCACTCCCGAGGGGTGGGGCTATTGCGTTTTCGGCAAGGTTGTCAATGGCATGGACATAGTAGACAAGATCAAGGGCGTCGCTACCGGTACCAAGGGGCATCATCAGGACGTGCCACTGGATGACGTTATCATACAGTCGGTCGAGGTCGAGGAATAACATCCCTGCCCTGCCCTGCACGTGCGGCTTGTTTGCCATAGCAAAAATGTCGCGCCTGCAGTGCACAGTGCCATAACCCGCCATGGCTTACATTTTTAACATCCTGAATTACCTGCCATGACCACCCTGTTTATTTCCGATCTGCATCTGAGTGGTGAGCGGCCCGACATTACCCGGCAGTTCATCGCCTTTCTAAATAGTGAAGCACGTCAGGCCGAGGCTCTGTATATCCTCGGTGACCTGTTCGAAGCCTGGCTGGGTGACGACATGGTATTACCGGAATACCAGACCGCGATTGCCGCGATGAAGTCACTCAGCGACAGTGGAGTACCGGTGTACATCATGCACGGCAACCGCGACTTCCTGTTACATGGTGAGTTCGCCAACATGAGTGGTGCCTGCCTGCTTGACGATCCGGCCATCATCGATCTGTACGGCACACCCACTCTGTTACTGCATGGTGACACCCTCTGCACCGATGATGTGGAATACCAGAAATTTCGCGCCATGGTACGCAACCCGGACTGGCAAGTCGCGATGCTGGCGCGCAGCCCGGAAGAACGGCTTGCACTGGCCCGGGAATACCGGGAAATGAGTCAGACCGAAATGAGCCACAAGGCCGAAGCCATCATGGACGTTAACCTACAAGCGGTTGCGTCACTGATGCAGGAGAAGGCAATTTACCGAATGATTCACGGCCACACCCACCGACCTGCCATCCACGACTTTAATATCAACAATCACCCCGCCCGGCGTATTGTCCTGGGCGACTGGTACGAACAAGGCAGTGTACTGGAGTGCACGCCGAATGGGTGTGAGTTGCGGGGGTTGAAATCGTCCTGAGTCAAATGCGACAAGCACTTGGATAATTATGGACAGAGCATAAAAATGAATAACATTCACAACGCTGGGTAAATAGCTAACGTACTCTGATCCCGGCTTTGCTACCGATACTTAACTATAAATTGTTCCTCTCTCCCGGTCGCGCAGGAAACCAGAAAGGATGTCGGTTATCCCGATTGAAACGCTTTTCTGAAAATTGTCTAAAAGAATTTTTCTTGATATCAATCGTGCTATATCCAAAACTCAGGATATCTGCGTGTGTTCGGGATGTTGTTAGCAAGAAGTGCAACCACCAGCATGATAATTGCCCCGGCACCGACCGGTATAAACACATATAGAAAACCCAGGTTATGCACCTCGCTACTACCTACCACTGCGATTAATGCAGTTGCCCCACCCGGGGGATGCAGGGTTTTTG
>JAJDNN010000126.1 GCA_022340685.1 Pseudomonadota bacterium | reverse complement strand
GTTGCCATCCGGACCGATAATGATGACCGTGTTGTAGAGGGTGGAGCGACTGAGCTTGCTGTCCCGTTCTTCAATACCACAAACGATGGTAACGTGATGCTTTCTGGCCGACTCAAACAGTGGCGTCAGATCATCAGATTCCATATTCACGGCATTTTTCAATAAACGCGCATGCAATTCCTCTGACAGATTCCAGTCACCGCCCGGCCTGAGACGCCATATCCAGGTTGGATAACCCGGTATAAATGCTTCGGTGAATACGACCAGTTCGGCACCGTTACTTGCGGCTTCTTCAACCATTTCGACAGCTAATTGGATGGTTTTGTGTTTGTCCAGAAAAACCGGTGGCGTTTGCACGATGGCTATCTGCGTCATTTTTCATTCCTCTTTCTGGTTAATGTTACATCGTCAACGCCTGTGATCAATCAATTCGTGCCAACGGCCACTAACATTTCGCAAGGACCTTCAAACTGGCCATTTGTTTCAAACTGACCCAGTGCTTCTTCGATTTCATTCCATGCCTCATCTTGTTCGCCATCAGACAAACCGGACAGCATCTGATGAAGCGCACCAAAAGACTCCTGCTCAAACTGGAGGCATTCTGCTGCGGAAGACACGCGGACTGGCGCATTGATTTTCTCGATCTCGATATTTCTGAATCCTGCCTGGGCAAAGGCATTTTCAAGACTTCCTTCACCCCCAAGGCTAAAAGGACCGGGTTGTCCGGGTAAAGGTGCCGGGAGATTTGCGCGACGACGGATAATGGACACCGGGATTGAAAAGAACGGGTTTTGCTCAGCGGTGGAATAAACCATTGCGGCCACTTTCCCCTCGTTCTTTAGTTGGTGTTTCATGCCGGTTAAAGCCTTTTGCTGGTCCGGAAAGTAAATCAGGCCCACACGGGAAATGACGGCATCGAAAGGATCTGCATCAAGATCGGCCAGCTGTTCACCGTCTATTGCTTTGGTTTGTACATTCCTGAATCCTGCCAGTTTAGCGGCGCTTTCCGCAAACTCGAGAATGGTGGGGGAAATATCTGTTGCCAGCACGTGTCCGGTCGTTCCGATGCGCCGGGCGACGGCCAGTGTCTGTTCACCCGCGCCGGCGGCAACATCAAGCACCCGGCTGCCTGAGGTGATGTCGCACATATCCAGCATGGTTTCCGTTGCCGGGCCCAGCCAGCGTGATAGTAAGGGTGCCCAGCGATGCCAGGCTTCCGCCGCGGTATCCCACTGTTGCTGAGTGGTCTGTTTGTATTTGGCGGCATCAAATACTTGTGGATTCTTGGTCATGATACTCACTCCGTTTGTCGTGTTGTCAGGGTGATTTAGAGTTTAGGTTGATTATTTCTGCTTACAATTGGATAAAAATGGAAACATAATGTGCAAATATGCACAGCTTGGGGAGGACATCATGAATTGGGATGACCTGAGACTTTTTCTGGCGGTGGCACGTACCGGTTCCATCAGTGGTGCGGCAAGGCAACTGGACGTACAGCATTCAACGGTTTCCAGACGCATGCGGCAGCTGGAGGAAAAACTGGCTGTACGATTAATCGAACGTAAAAAAAGTGGTTATGAGCTCACCCAGGCGGGTGAAAATATAAAAGAGGCTGCAAGCCGGATTGAGCGTGAAGTTCTGGGTGTGGATGGTGCCATCCTGGGAAAAGACGCCACCCTGACTGGTCCTCTGCGGGTTACGGCTATCAACAACATGGCAACTTCTGTTTTGATGCCGATGTTCGCCAGCTTTAGTAAAAAGCACCCGCAGGTTGAACTACACATCATGGTCTCCAATATTGACGCCAGTCTCTCCCAACGCGAGGCTGATGTTGCCATCCGTCTCACCAACTCACCTACTGATACCCTTATCGGGAAAAGAATTATTACCGTGGCATCGGCGGTCTATGGTAGCCGGGAGTATCTCGAACAACTTCGACAACAGGGCAGAGAGCCGGAATGGATCGGCGTGGATTGTTGTGGCTTCCATAAAACCTGGACCAAACAACTATGTGGAGAGCAAGCTCATCAGTTTATTAGCGATGACACCCTGTTAACGCTTGCTGCCCTCAGGGAGGGTTTGGGTGTCTCGATTTTGCCCTGCTTTATGGGCGATACGGATCCTTTACTTGAACGTTACAGTGAACCCGACCCAGCGTATAACCTGGGACTCTGGGTATTACTGCACCCGGATCTGAAACGAACGGCACGGGTATTGGCATTTCGTGATCACATGGCCAATACGATAAATGAAAAAAAAGATTTGTTTGAAGGCAACCGATCTGCCTACCTGCAATAGATCATGCGTTGATGCAATCAGAATCTAACTCTTTAAATGTTTATTCGTCTCCCCATACCAGTTCCCCGGCAGAGGTTAAATCATAACCACCGAAAGACGTGGCCAGTTCGGCGCACGACTCCGATTTGAGGCGGGCAATCAGATCCTGAAACAGACGCCGGAACCAGATGCGTCGCGGCAGGGCAATATCGAATGCCTCCCAGCCACAGGGGATAAACGCCAGCCCGAATTCTGTTGCCGCGGCGCGTACGCCCGGCGCCACATCGGCCTGGTCCATGGCGATGGCCGCGGCGGCTTCCCGTTCCGACAGAGCGATGAGAGAGGTCGTCAATACATCGGGATTCAGCCGCTGCTTGCCGAGCAGTTCGAGCAGCAGGCGCTGGGCGCCGGCCCCCGGCTGGCGTTGTGCCCAGCGATAGGCCGGTGCAAACAGATCTGTCTCATCCTTGATCCGGTCAATCAGTCCGGGGGCGACGATCAGGCCATGTTCACGCCGGAAAGCGCGGATCAAGACCCAGTCACGAAACTGCGGGAACTGGCTCATCAAAGCAGGATGACGGTTGTGACTTTCGTTGTTGGGCCCCCAGTGCAGACCGCAGGCATCCACTCGCCGGGCCTGCAACAACTCAAGCCCGAGTCGGGTGCCGGTGGGAGTATAACTCAGCAGGGCGTGGGCGACAGTGTCGCGGGCAAACTGGTTGATGATGCGGAACAAGAGGGGATCATCGCTGCCAGCGATGATCAGACGATCGGTCAGTACCCCGCCATGGGCGGAATCGAGCAGCCACTTGTCCACCAGTTCCTGTGGAAACATCCATTTGCCGGTGATCTTGGTGGCCGGGATTTTGCCTTCATTGACCAGGGTATAGACTTTCTTCTCGTTGAGTTGCAGGTACGCGGCGACCTGCTTGACACTCATGTAGCCCGCTCCGTTTTGCAGTTGGGCTGCCATTCAAACTGCCCGCCGGCCAGTCCGGGAGGTGGCATCTGCCCGGGTAGTGGGGATCGCGTTGTACTGCAGGTTTTCGACCCCGTTGTAGACCAGAAAATGCTTTCCCTTGGCGCGCGCAATCAGGGTTACGCCCATTTGTCGGGCGAGTTCAAGTCCCATCTGCGTGACACCGGAACGAGACAACAGGACTGGGATCCCCATCTGCGCCACCTTGATCACCATTTCGGAGGTGAGGCGGCCGGTGGTGTAGAAAATCTTGTCATGACCCCCTGTGTCGTTGAGCCACATATGACCGGCAATGGCATCGACGGCATTGTGCCGGCCCACGTCCTCGACAAACAGATTGATGGTGGCGTTGTGACACAGGGCGCAACCGTGAACGGCGCCGGCGCGACGGTATACTTCGTTGTGCTCGGTCAGGGCGGCAAGCAGGTCATAAATCAGGGATTGCTTAATGGACACCGATGGCAGGTGGATCTGCGCCAGGGAGTCCATCAGATTACCGAACATGGTACCCTGGCCACACCCGGTAGTAACCGTCTTGCGGCCGAGTTTCTCATCCAGCCCATCGATACCGGACCTTGTGGTCACCACCGCTGACTCGGTTTCCCAATCAACTTGGATGGCCTTGATGTGATCAATGGACGGAACCAGACGTTGGTTGCGCAGCCAGCCGAGCACCAGCAATTCCGGCCGGGTGCCCAAGGTCATCAGGGTCACCACTTCGCGTTTGTCGATGTACAAGGTCAGCGCACGTTCTGCGGCGACGTGGCCTTCGTGCGGTTGACCAAATTCATCCAGCGGAGTGACGGCACAGTCTGCAGCCAGGCCGGCATCGGTCATTGCAGGACGGGCGGGATTGTTGCGGATTTGGGCGGGCATGGTTAACCCCCAGTGACATTCATGTGCCGGAATATGACGGGCTGCGATTGGAGATCGAAGTCATGGCCTTCCGGTTTGATGATCATGGCGTGGCGAATGGCATCATGCAGTGGCGTGTCATCGAGGGGATAGGCGCGAACCACGCGTCGTAAGTCGACGGAATGTTCCTGGCCCAGGCATAGTAGCAAGCGCCCTTCTGCCGTGAGTCGTACCCGGTTGCACTGGCTGCAGAAGTTGTGACTGTGGGGCGAGATAAAACCCACCCGTGTCCGGCTGCCAGGAATGCGGTAGTAGCGCGAGGGTCCGCCGGTGGATTCGCCACTGGCCTGCAGGGTAAAGTTGGATTGCAGATCTGCCAGGATGGCGTCACTGGAGTAAAACGCCTCGGCGCGGTCATGATCACCGATGACGCCCAGCGGCATCTCTTCGATGAAACTGATGTCCATGTCATGCTGGACTGCAAACGCGACCAGGTCCGCGACTTCGTCATGGTTGCGATGTTTCAGGATTACACTGTTTAGCTTGATGCGTCCGATACCAGCGTCCCGTGCGGCCTCAATGCCGGCCAGGGTGCGGGACAGATCGCCGACCCGGGTAATAGCACGAAAGCGGTCCGGACGCAGGGTATCGAGACTGATATTGATGCGGGTGACACCTGC
>JAJDNN010000121.1 GCA_022340685.1 Pseudomonadota bacterium | reverse complement strand
TATATACGATTTTTCTAACAGGTTTTTTCTCTCGCCAGTATAAATTACCCATGCACTTAATGAATTCCACTGCTTCTTTTCGTAAATCTTCAGAGGCCTGCTAATCCTTT
This sequence comes from Pseudomonadota bacterium, assembly GCA_022340685.1. Lineage (GTDB taxonomy): Bacteria > Pseudomonadota > Gammaproteobacteria > UBA6429 > Thiohalophilaceae > JAJDNN01. Next base: position 15,674 of record JAJDNN010000121.1, on the reverse strand, counting down.
AGGTACTTCGACCTGTAACCCAATATGACTGGTGATACAGGTAGTCCGATAACGCTTCTTCGATTGTCATGCGAAATATGTGCGTAGCCCCCATGCCATGTGGGCAAGAGAGCACGTTGAACCAAAATCGTCCAAGTTATGACTGATGGTATACGGACCCCTCTTACTTTTCGATCGGTGTGTTGGGCTCGTTGCCCCAATCGGACCAGGAGCCGGGATAGCCTTTTACTTTTTCAAACCCCAGCGATTTGAGCATGACGTAGGTGTGGGCCGAACGATGGTGGGTCTGGCAATAGACGATCACTTCCTTGTCCGGGGTGATCCCCAGACCGGCCAGTCGATCGCGCAGTTCAGCGGCCGGTTTCAGGCACAGGTCGTGTTGCGGGTCCATGGCTTCGGTCCATTCCAGATTGACGGCCCCGGGGATATGGCCGCCGCGCTGGGCGTAGACTTTCCTGCCCTGGTATTCGGCCGGACTGCGGACATCCAGTAGCGCCACCGAGGCATCGGACAGGTGATCAAGAATGTACTGGCGCGTGGCGACGCCGTCGAAGTCCATATTGACCTCATAATGTCCTGCGGTTGGCCAGGTGATTTCTGTGCTGATTTCATGGTTCTGATTGGCCCAGGTGCGCAGGCCGCCATTCAGCAGGGAGAAACGCCGGTGACCGGCCGCTTCCAGGGTCCACAACAGGCGGCAGGCGCGGCCGCCGCCTTCGTCATCATAGGTCACCACGTGAGTGTCGGGCGTCAGGCCAAGCGCACTTAGCACATGGGTGAGCTGGGCCGGGTCGGGCAGCAGGCCCATGCGGGGTTGTTCGACGCGCACGATCCAGCTGTAGTCGAGGAACACCGCGCCAGGGATGTGGTACTGCACATAGGTGGCGGGTTGAGAGAGGTCCACCAGCAGCAGGTTTTCCTGACCCAGGCATCGTTGTAACTGGTTTGTTTCGATCACCAGCGGAAGTTCAGGTAGGGGCATCACGATAGCTGCAGTTGGTGTGGGGCAAGAGAATAACCCCGAGTATAGCGGAACCGTTACAGACTAATTCACGGTCTTTCGTCAGGATTTTGTTTGCATTATTCACGACCCGAACAGTTTGGGAAGACGTGCCCGGGGTGAGTCGTTATAATTGACCGTTACGCTGGGTTTAACCGGGCGGCATTATTTACTTTGATGCAGGCCGTGCCGCTCAGGCCCGATATGACACCAATTAATTACACTCATTCAGGTGAGACCATGACAATCAGTTCTTTTCATCCCCCGCAACGGACCCTGATGGGGCCCGGTCCTTCCGACGTTAGTCCCCGCGTGCTCGAGGCGCTGGCACGGCCGACCATCGGTCATCTCGATCCGGCCTTTGTCGGCATGATGGATGAGATGAAGGCCCTGTTGCAGTATGCGTTTAAAACAGAGAATGCCTTGACCCTGCCGGTGTCCGCGCCCGGTTCGGCCGGAATGGAAACCTGTTTCGTCAACCTGGTGGAGCCGGGCGACACGGTTATCGTCTGTCAGAACGGCGTGTTCGGCGGCCGCATGAAAGAGAATGTGGTACGCATCGGCGCCACCCCGGTGATGGTGGAAGACGACTGGGGCACAGTGGTGGATCCCGACAAGCTGGAAAGTGCGCTCAAGGCCAATCCGGATGCCAAGGTGGTGGCCTTTGTGCATGCCGAAACCTCGACCGGCGCTCAGTCGGATGCCGAAACCCTGGTGAAACTGGCGCATGACCATGATTGCCTGAGCGTTGTCGATGCCGTGACCTCGCTGGGTGGCTCACCCCTCAAGGTGGATGAATGGGGCATCGATGCCATTTATTCCGGTACCCAGAAATGTCTGTCCGCACCGCCCGGCCTGTCACCGGTCAGTTTTAGCGAACGGGCCGCCGAGGTGATCCGCACTCGCAAGTCCCCGGTACAAAGCTGGTTTCTGGATCTCAACCTGGTGATGGGTTACTGGGGTGCGGGCGCCAAGCGGGCCTACCACCACACTGCGCCCATCAACAATCTGTATGGCCTGTTTGAATCACTCGTCATGTTGCAGGAGGAAGGACTGGAGAACGCCTGGACACGACACGAACTGAACCATCAGGCCCTGCGCGCGGGTCTGGAAGCGATGGGTCTGTCGTTTGTGGTGAAAGAGGGCGATCGCCTGCCACAACTGAATGCCGTGCGCATTCCGGACGGGATTGATGATGCCACCGTGCGCAGTCGGCTGCTGAACGAATACCAGCTGGAAATTGGTGCCGGTCTCGGCACGCTGGCCGGCAAGGTGTGGCGCATCGGCCTGATGGGTTACGCCAGCAGTCCCCGCAACGTGGTGTACTGCCTGACCGCGCTGGAAGCGGTGCTGGCGGATATGGATGCGCCCGTCAACAAGGGGGTGGCGGTCAGCGCGGCCACACAGCGCCTGCAGAAGGGATAAACGCGTTTGCCCCGGGGGATCGATTGCGCTGCGCAGCACACGGCAGGGCAGGGCAGGGAACAGGTTGTCTCCGGTCGTTTCAGAACAGGCCGAAAAACCCGCCTGTTGCCAGTAGCAGAAAAATAACCCCAAGGGCGAAGGCCAGCCCGGCATAGGCGCGGTTGATCGGCCGCAGCGCTGTGCCCAGCCAGAGCAGGAATACCCCTGCCACGATCAGAAATGCCAGCATGTTCAGGCCGGGGATGTCGGGGCGAGATGATCCGCCAGGTACAGCCAGGTTTCCACCACCGAGTCGGGATTCAGCGATACGCTGTTGATGCCCTGCTCCATCAGCCAGAAGGCCAGGTCGGGATGATCTGACGGGCCCTGGCCGCAAATTCCCACGTACTTGTTTTCCAGCCGGCAGGTCTTGATGGCCATATTGAGCAGCGACTTGACGGCTTCGTTGCGTTCATCAAACAGTTCCGCCACCAGGCCTGAGTCCCGATCCAGGCCGAGCGTTAGTTGGGTCAGATCATTGGAGCCAATCGAGAAGCCGTCAAAGTGGCGCAGGAACTTGTCCGCCAACAGAGCGTTGGACGGAATCTCGCACATCATGATTACTTTCAGGTCGTTCTCGCCCCGGCGCAAATCGTTGTCCCGCAACAGGTTGATGACGCCCTGTGCTTCTTCCACCGTGCGGACGAAGGGGATCATGATGGCTACATTGGTCAGGCCCATGTCCTCGCGCACTTTTTTGAGTGCAAAACACTCCAGTTCAAAACAGTCCTCGAAATCCGGCGATATATAACGCGCCGCGCCGCGAAAACCGAGCATCGGGTTTTCTTCCACTGGTTCATAGGCCGCGCCGCCGATCAGGTTGCGATATTCATTTGACTTGAAGTCCGACGTGCGCACGATGACCGGCTTGGGCCAGAATGCCGCGGCGATGGTGGCAATGCCCTCGGTGAGTTTCTCAATGTAGAAGCTCACTGGATCGGCGTAGCCGGCCATGCGCTGGCGGATCTGTTGTTGAATGGATTCGGGTTGCCGGTTGAATTGCAGCAAAGCCTTGGGATGGATGCCGATGGTGCGGGTAATAATGAATTCCAGTCGCGCCAGGCCGACCCCGTGGTTTGGCAGGAACTGGAAATCAAAGGCGCGGTCCGGCGTTGCCACGTTCATCATGATCTTGAACGGCAGCGGGGGCATGGATTCGAGGTTGATTTCGTTTATGCGGAATTTCAGTTCGCCATCATAAATGGTACCCGTTTCGCCTTCGGCGCAGGATACCGTCACCGGTTGTCCGTCGGCGATCACCTTGCTGGCGTTGCCGCAACCCACCACTGCAGGTACCCCCAGTTCACGGGCAATGATGGCCGCATGGCAGGTACGGCCTCCCCGGTTGGTGACGATGGCGGAAGACCGTTTCATCACCGGCTCCCAGTCGGGATCGGTCATGTCCGTCACCAGGACGTCACCGGGCTGAACCCGATCCATTTCATCGATGCTACGAATAATGCGGGCCCGGCCGCTGCCAATGCGCTGGCCGATGCTGCGGCCGGTAGCCAGAACCGCGCCGTGTTCCTGCAATTCGTAGCGTCGTAAGACGGTGCTCTTGGTGCGGCTCTTGACGGTTTCCGGACGCGCCTGAACGATGTAGATTTCCCCGTCGCTCCCGTCTTTCGCCCACTCAATATCCATCGGCCGCTGGTAGTACTGTTCAATGGTTACCGCCTGGTGGGCCAGCTGGATGACATCCTCATCATCAATGCAAAAACGCTGCTGATCATGTTCGGCTACCGGTTCGATGACGGTGGAGGCAGCATGGCCGTGATTGGTAGTGAACAACATGCGGCTTTCCTTGCTGCCCAGGGTGCGACGCAGAATGGGAAACTTGTCCTTGGACAGCATCGGCTTGTGAACGTAGAACTCGTCGGGATTAATGGCGCCCTGCACAATCAACTCGCCCAGACCCCAGGTCGCGGTGATGAATACCACATCCTCGAAGCCGGATTCGGTATCGATGGTAAACATTACTCCGCTGCTGCCCAGATCGCTGCGCACCATTTTCTGGATCCCGGCCGACAGGGCGACCTGGCTGTGATCAAAACCGTGATGGACGCGATAGGCAATGGCGCGATCGTTATACAGTGAGGCGAAGACAGAGCGAATGGCGTCGAGAATATTATCGATGCCCTTTATATTTAGATACGTTTCCTGTTGCCCGGCGAAAGAGGCGTCGGGCAGGTCTTCGGCGGTGGCGGAGGAGCGCACGGCATACGAGGCATCCTCGCCATAACGCTCGGTGAGGCGTGCATAGGTGTCGCGGATGGCCTGTTCCAGTCCGGCCGGAAACGCAGTTGACTCAATCCAGGTACGGATATTCTTGCCGGCCTCGGCCAGGGCTACGACGTCCTCGATATCCAGACTGGCCAGTCGATTTTTGATGCGCTGGTCGAGCCCGTCCGCGGCCAGAAATTCCCGGTAGGCATCGGCGGTGGTGGCGAATCCGCCCGGAACATTAACGTGGGCGGCGCTTAGGTTGCTGATCATTTCGCCGAGCGAGGCATTCTTACCGCCGACCCGGGCAACGTCATGCATACCAATATCTTCAAACCACAGTATATAATCCATTCACGTACCGCCCGATCTTGTTATGGTTAGCTCTTGATTTCAGTGTAGTGATTCAAACCCGCCTATGGCAAATATAAAACGCGTCGTTTTCTTTGTTTCCGACAGTACCGGGATCACCGCTGAAACTTTTGGCCATAGCCTGCTGACCCAGTTTGAACACATCGATTTTGATATCCGGGTGCTACGCTATGTGGATAACATGGAAAAGGCCAAACAGGCCTGCCAGGCCATCGAAAATGTCGTAGCCAGCGAACCACAGCGACCGCTGGTTTTCAGCACCCTGATCGACTCTGCCGTACGTGATCTCATTGCTGCCAGTGGCGGCGTCTGGTTCGACCTGTTCGACACCTTTATCTCGCCATTGCAGCGGGAGTTGCACCAGTCACCCAGTCATACCACCGGGCGTACTCACGGCGTCATCGACGACAGTGACTACACAGCCCGCATTGACGCAATCAATTTTACCATGGCCAATGATGACGGCATTTCCACCCGCCATTATCCAGAGGCAGATATCGTCCTGGTGGGGGTGTCCCGTACCGGCAAGACACCCACCTGTTTGTACCTGGCGCTGCACTACGGTGTGTATGCCGCCAATTATCCGTTGACCGAAGACGATTTGCTCGAAACTCGTCTGCCGGTGGGGCTCAAGGCTTACCGGGACAAGCTGTTCGGCCTGACCATCAGTGCCGACCGGCTGCACCGTATCCGTAGCCAACGACGTCCGGCCAGCCACTATGCTTCGCTGGGCCAGTGTCGGCTCGAAATCAGCCAGGCGGAAGATCTGTTTCATTCCAGCCAGATCCCGGCCCTGAATACGACCACGATGTCGGTGGAGGAAATCGCCACCACTATCATGTCCCGCACCGGCCTGGCCGCCCTCAGCGCCCTGGCCTGAGACAGGCGCAAGGCTTGAAATCAGGCTGGCCGGTCATTACCTAGACAGAATTCCGAAATTTATATCCGAACTACGAGGAGCAGGCAACATGAGTGTTGATACCCACAAGGAAACCCTCAGTTTTCAGACCGAGGTGAAGCAGCTGCTGAATCTGATGATTCATTCACTCTATTCCAACAAGGAAATTTTCCTGCGTGAATTAATCTCGAATGCTTCCGATGCCAGTGACAAGCTGCGCTTCGAGGCGTTAAGTGACGAGGCGCTGTATGAGGACGACAGCGATCTGAATATCCTGGTTGATTACGACAAGACGGCGCGCACCCTGACCATCACTGACAAGGGCATTGGTATGAATCGTCAGGAAGTGATGGATAACATCGGTACTATCGCCCATTCCGGTACCCGCAGGTATCTCGAGAGTCTGAGCGGCGACCAGGCCAAGGACGCCCATCTGATTGGCCAGTTCGGGGTGGGCTTTTATTCCGCCTTTATCGTGGCCGACACGGTGACCCTGGAAACCCGGCGCGCCGGACTCGGCACCGAACACGGCGTGCGCTGGACCTCCAGCGGGGAGGGGGAATACGAAATTGAAAATATCGAACGGCCCGAGCGTGGCACCACGGTGACCTTGCACCTGCGCGAAGGCGAAGATGAATTTCTCGATTCCTGGCGGGTACGTTCAATTATTCACAAGTACTCGGATCATATTTCGTTGCCGATCCTGATGTACAAGCTGGATGACAAGGGCGACAAGACTGATGAAACTGAAACCGTCAACAAGGCCTCAGCCCTGTGGAGTCGGCCCAGGTCTGAAATCACGGATGAGGAATACAAGGAATTTTACAAACACGTCGCACACGATTTCGAGGATCCCCTCGGCTGGCTGCACAACCGGGTTGAAGGCACGCAGTCCTACACTACGCTGTTTTATGTACCCAAACAGGCGCCGTTCGACCTGTATGACCGGGATCGACGCTATGGGGTCAAGCTGTATGTAAAGCGCGTCTTTATCATGGATGATGCCGAACAGTTGATCCCGGGCTACCTGCGCTTCGTCCGCGGGGTGGTGGATTCGGATGACCTGCCGCTTAACATCTCGCGGGAAATCCTGCAACGCAACAAGCAAATCGACGCGATTCGTAACGGTTCAGTGAAAAAGATCCTGTCCTATCTGGAGAAAATGGCCAAAAACGAGGCGGAAGAATATCGCGAGTTCTGGCAGACCTTCGGCGGGATCATCAAGGAAGGGCCGGCAGAGGACTTCGGTAATCGCGAGAAAATCGCCAAACTATTGCGTTTTGCCTCGACGCATAACGATAGCGAGGTGCAAGACGTCTCTTTAGATGATTACCTTGGTCGCGTGCAGCCGGGACAGGACAAGATTTACTACATTACAGCCGAGTCGTATGCCGCCGCCAGTCACAGTCCGCACCTGGAACAGTTTCGGAAGAAAGGTATCGAAGTGTTGCTGATGTACGAGCGGGTGGATGAATGGATGATGTCCCACCTAAACGAATACGACGGCAAGCAACTGGTGTCGGTAGCCAAGGGCGACCTGGATCTCGGGGATCTGGAAGATAAGGAGGAAAAGAAAAAGATCAAACAGGCAGAAAAAGAATACAAGGACCTCGTGAAGCGTATGCAGGACACCCTGGATGACAAGGTCAAGGAAGTCCGTATTTCGCATCGTCTGACCGATTCACCTTCCTGCCTGGTGGTGGAACAACATGACATGGCGGTAAGCATGCAGAAACTGCTGAAACAGGCCGGTCATGCCCTTCCCGAGAGCAAGCCAATCCTGGAAATCAATCCGGATCATCCTCTGGTCAAACGGCTCAGGGACGAGGACGTCGCGCAACACTTTGAAGACCGGACCCGCATCCTGTTCGACCAGGCGTTACTGAGTGAAGGCGGACAGCTTGATGATCCCGCCGCCTTCGTTAAGCGCATGAATGAATTGTTGCTGTTTACCCTGGAAGGAAAATAATCGCGATTCCGGGTTAGAGTGAAAGCGGCCTGCGGGCCGCTTTTTCTTGTAAAGTGCGCTCATGTTGGATTTTGCGATCATTCTCATCCTGCTGGGTGTGCTGGGATTCTGGTGGAACAGTTTTGCCGCCCGGGAAACAGCACGTCAGGCCTGTCTGCGCCAGTGCGCGGCGCATGGACTGCAATTTCTGGATGACAGCGTGGCCCTGTCGCGACTGCGACTACAGCGCAATCCGCTTGGTCGAATGGTGATTTACCGGGAATACCGTTTCGAGTTCAGCGAAGACGGGGTGGGGCGTTTCCCCGGCCGGGTGACCTTGCTGGGGCAACAGGTGTTGCATGTTGATATGCTGCTGGAGGGCTAGTGGTAAGTACGCTTCATTACCTGATCAGAAACACGGCGCTCGCAGGCGAGCGCCACCAACTTTGCCGGATCGGCGCTCAGGCAGCCTGATGAACACCGCGCACGTTTTCCGCGGCGTGATGGATATCGGCCAGTGAAATCGTATCAAGATGTTGATAAACCAGAGTGGACAACTGGTTCCATAAGCTATGCGTCTTGTCCGATGGCTCCCCCTGTGACAAGGCAGAGATATTATCAATGGCCTTGACCACGTCACCCACAGTAATATCCGCCATGGCTCGATTAAGGACGTAACCACCGCCTGGTCCCCGTACACTCTTGACCAGTTCATGTTTGCGCAGCTGGGCGAAAATCTGTTCCAGGTAGGAAATCGAGATGTTTTGCAATCGGGACAGGTAGGACAGGGTAACCGGATGATCAGGGTTAATGGACAGTTCCAGCATGGCCTTGGTGGCGTAATCGGCGCGAGATGAAATTTTCATGATTCGGTTCCTGCTGCTATTGAGTTAGAAAAAATACGTGAATAGAAAATAGGCTTTATCCCATAGTTTTACAATGTGTATTTTGTAAACAAATGTAAATTCGGTGACAATGGTGTAATCCGTGGTGTTAGCTGGCCTGGATGCGCGTACTAAAGTAGTAGCTCATGCCGCTTGAAGACACCCTATTCCTTATCAACCCATACAAAGACACGCCATGACAACTGTCAAACCGCTGCGACCCGAGCAGCTCTATACGCCCGTTGCTGCGGAGCAACTGGGTTTCAAAACCACTGCTGATCTCGATGATTTGGAGGGTGCCCTGGGTCAGGATCGTGCTCTGGATGCCTTGCGTTTCGGTGTCGCAATTCAGCAGGAAGGCTACAACCTTTATGTTCTGGGTCCGCCGGGGGTGGGTAAACACAGTCTGGTGGAACGCTATTTACACGACCAGGCGAGCCAGGCAACTCCCCCGAGTGACTGGGTCTATGTGGCCAATTTTGTTGATGTCACCAAGCCGCGCGCCATCGAGTTGCCGGCCGGGGACGGTGGCCGATTTCGAGACGACATGCGATACCTGATTCGGGATCTGACGCATGCCATTCCGGCCGCCTATGAAACAGAAGGCTACCAGCGCCGTCATCAACAATTTCAAGATGCCCTGCGGCAAAAATCCCATCAGGCTTTCGAAGCCCTGAGCCGGGAGGCGGAGCAACACAACCTGATCATTTTGCGTGGCGAAAAGGCGATCACTTTTGTCCCGGCCCGGGACGGCAAGCCATTAACCGAAGAGGAATACAAGGCGCTGGATAGCAAGGTCAAAAAAGACCTTGAAAAGGCCGTTAGGCAATTGGAGGAAAAGCTACGGGATTTTTTCCGGCAGCGACAGCAATGGCAGAAAACACTGCGTGACGATATCGAGGCGCTGAACAACGAAGTCGGGATGTTTGCAGTGGGTCATCTGGTCGAGGAGCTGCGTGACAGGTATACGCACGTGCCGGAAGTGGCGGAATACCTGTCGGAAGTCGAAAAAAATGTGATCGATAACCTGGCGGTATTCTTTGCCATCGCCGTGGAAGAAGGCGGCGACATTTCGCCGGATGCGCCCGTGTTTCATGCCTACCAGGTGAATGTGTTGGTGGACAACAGCCACCTTGCCGGGGCGCCGGTTCAGTATGAGGACAACCCCCGCCACCAGAATCTGATCGGCCGGATCGAATATCAACCCCAGATGGGAACCCTGGTGACGGACTATACAATGATCAAGCCGGGCGCCCTCCACAAGGCCAATGGTGGCTATCTGGTACTTGATGCACTCAGGGTATTACAAGAGCCGTTCGCATGGGAAAGCTTGAAGCGGACCCTGTCTGCCAGGCATATCACCATCCAGTCGCTGGGAGAAATGTATAGCCTGTTCAGTACCGTATCGCTCGAGCCAGAGTCGATTCCGCTGAATATCAAGGTCATCATGGTGGGGGACAGAAAATTATATTATCAGTTGTTATCGCTGGATGACGAATTCGGAAAGTTGTTCAAGGTGGCAAGCGACTTTGAAGACGAGATGGATCGCAATACCGAAGCCCAGCTGCAGTATGCAAGATTTATTGCGACGATAACCCGTCGCTATGATCTGCTCGCACTAGACTGTGATGCTGTGGCCCGGGTCATGGAACATTCCAGCCGAATTGCGGAGGATGTGCAGAAGTTGTCGCTGCATATGCAGGCCGTCACCGACCTGATTCGGGAAGCGGATTACTGGGCACGTCATAATGACGCCAGCGTCATCACTCGCGATCATGTGCAACGCGCCATCGACGCGCAGATCGATCGCAACAGCCGTTATTACCAGCGGCAGCTGGAGGAGTATCGGCGCGGCAGCCTGTTCCTCGATATCGAAGGGGAAGTGGTGGCACAGGTCAACGGCCTGTTTGTTTCCGAGGTGGGAGAGTTCAGTTTTGGTCAGCCGGCGCGAATTACTGCAACCGCTCGCCTGGGTGACGGCGATGTGGTGGACATCGAGCGCGAAGTGGATCTCGGTGGCGCAATACATTCCAAGGGTGTGTATATCCTGACGGCCTATCTGGCGTCCCGTTATGCCCGCAAGTGTCCGTTGTCGCTCGCGGCCACGCTGGTGTTTGAACAGTCTTACGGCAACGTCGAAGGTGATAGTGCCAGCGTTGGTGAACTCTGCGCCCTGTTGTCAGCGCTGGCGGAGGTGCCGGTGCGCCAGTCACTGGCGGTTACCGGATCGATCAACCAGCTTGGCCAGGTACAACCCATCGGCGGGGTGAATGAAAAGATCGAAGGGTATTTTGATGTCTGCCAACAAAAAGGACTGACCGGCAAGCAGGGTGTTCTGATCCCGGCCAGTAATATCGATAACCTGATGTTGCGCCATGATGTGGTGGCGGCTGTTGTCGGTGGCCAGTTTCACGTCTACCCGATCCACACTGTGGATGAGGCCATCAGTCTGCTGACGAATATGCCGGCAGGTGAACCGGATGCAGAAGGACAATATCCCTCCGACACGGTCAACGGCCGGGTCGAAGCGCGCCTGCAGGGCTTTGCCGAACTGCGACATGAGTTTGGCAAGGCAGGTGACGAGCATGACAACGAACACGCGCAGGACTAGGGTGATTGCGCACTGCCTGTTTGACAGATGCGCTACAATTGCCGGGCTTGAACAACAGGATGACTGACATGACCGTGCAACAGGATATCGAAACAAAATTGCAGGACAAACTGCGACCGGACCATCTCGAAGTGATCAATGAGAGCAGTAACCACAATGTGCCACCTGGCTCCGAATCCCATTTCAAGGTGATCATCGCCAGTGATGCCTTCGACGGCAAACTGCTGGTGGCGCGGCACCGGCTAGTCAATGAAATCCTGGCCGATGAACTGAAGCACAAAATTCACGCCCTGGCCCTGCACACGTATAGCCCTGCCGAGTGGGCCGAACTGAATGGAGGTGCGCCGGCTTCGCCGCCTTGCCTCGGTGGTGGTAAATAATCAACAAAAAAAATGACTGATACAATGCGGCTGGATAAATGGTTATGGGCGGCACGGTTCTACCGAAACCGGGCGCTGGCGGTCGAGGCGATCAATGGCGGGCACGTGCATGTCAACGGTCAACGGGTCAAGCCATCAAAGCCCATCCGGCCCGGCGACGAAATCGCCATCACCCGTGGCAGTTATCGCTGGCAAGTTACCGTGGACGGCCTGGCGGTACGGCGCGGATCGGCCAGCGAGGCGTGCACGTTGTATACGGAACAGGCCGACAGTCTCCGCCAGCGCGAGATGTTGCAGGCAGAAAGCCGTCTGTCAGCGCCGGCACCGACGCGGCGACCCGACAAGCGCCAGCGGCGTAAAATCATTCGTTTTGTGAACCTGCGGGATCAATAAAGGATGGGTATGACCCGGCCCGAAACCCCCCTGCTGGCAGTAGACATTATTATCGAACTACAGGATCAGCCGCAGCACCCGATCGTGCTGATTGAGCGGCGCAACCCGCCACCGGGCTGGGCGCTGCCGGGCGGTTTCGTGGATCAGGGCGAAGCGCTGGAACAGGCTGCGGTGCGCGAGGCGCGGGAAGAAACCTGTCTTGCCGTGCAACTGAAATTTTTGCTGGGTTGCTACTCGGATCCACAGCGCGACCCGCGCGGGCACACCGTCAGCGCGGTATACCTGGCTGCAGCATGGGGCACCCCCCGGGCGGCCGATGATGCCGTGCGAATCCGCTGTGTCACGCCCGACGACCTGCCGACTGCTCTGGCCTTTGATCACGACCTGATACTGGCCGACTACCGGCATTACCTGCGCACCGGTGAAGCGGCCCCGTTACGGCATGTTTGACCCGGCAGGTGAAGCCGGGTCGGACTCCGGTATAATATTGTGCTTGAAATCTTCTTTCCCTTTCCCCATATCCCTTTTTTAAATATTTTCAGGAGCGCGCCATGGCGACCATCGAGCTGACCAACGAGAACCTTGTAGATACCATCAACAACAATGATTTTGTGATCATTGATTTCTGGGCGCCGTGGTGTGGTCCCTGCCAGTCCTTTGGCCCGGTCTATGAAGAGATATCCGAAAAGTATCCGGATATTGTTTTTGCCAAGGTCAATACGGAAGCCCAGCAGGATATCGCGGCGCAGTTCAATATCCGCTCGATTCCCACCCTGATGATTTTCCGCGAGCAGGTGATTTTGTACGCCGAAGCAGGTGCCTTGCCCGGGTCGGCTTTCGAGGAACTGATCGGCCGGGCCAAGGATGTGGATATGGACGAGGTGCGCAAGTCGGTCGCCGAGCAGGAAGCTTCCGAAGCACAGGCCTGAGCTGCGAAATAAGTCCCGCGAAACAGGTCCGGTACCAGGATGTCAGGTACACATGAAACGATAATAGGGGAAGCCATGCTTCCCCTTTTGTATATCGGATCCCGGAAACCGGGGCTCGTCTAGGACATCAAACCCTCAAACGGCATCACCTCGACCAGGCTGCCGGCGGTCACGTCACCCGATTCACGCGGCAGGATGATGAAGCAATTGGCGCGGCTCATGCCGCTGAGGATGTGCGACGCCTGCATCCCGACACTGCGCACGACCAGGTTACCATTTGCGTCATTCGCCATGATGCCACGCTGGAAATCGGTCCGGCCGGGCCGTTTTTTCAGGCTCTCGGCACAGGGTAACCGGACCACCACCGGCGTGACTGCGTCCTGCCCCGCCAAGCGTTGCAGGGCCGGCTTGACGAGCAAATAAAAGGTCGCCAGTACCGAAACCGGATTACCCGGCAGGCCAAAGAACAGGGCATCATTGACCCTGCCGAACGCCAGTGGTTTACCCGGTTTCATGGCGATTTTCCAGAAGTTCACCTGGCCGAGTTTGTCGAGCGTCGTCTTGACATAATCCGCTTCGCCCACCGACACCCCGCCGGAGGTGATGATCGCATCGGCCTGCTCGGCAGCCGCCAAAAAGGCGGCTTCGATGGCGGCCCGGTCATCACGGATCACCCCCAGATCGATGAGTTCTACACCCAGGTCTTTCAGCATGCCATACAAAATATAACGATTGCTGTCATAAATCTGTCCCGCGCCCAGCGGTTCACCGACCGACTGCAGTTCATCCCCAGTGGAAAAGTAGGCCACTTTCAACTGGCGTCGGACCGTAATGCGGGGAATACCCAGCGATGCCAGCAAACCCAGCTCGGCGGCGCGCAGCCGCTTGCCTTGCTGCAGTACGGTTTGTCCGGTTGCGATGTCCTCGCCGGGATGGCGGACATGCTGACCCTGACAGTGACCTGTGCCGAGAGTGAGGGAGTCTGCGCTGCGCTGGACGTGTTCCTGCATGACGATGGTATCGGCACCGTCGGGCACTGTGGCGCCGGTCATAATGCGTACGCATTCGCCCGGGCCCACACTACCGGCAAAGGGCTGACCGGCGAACACGGTGCCGATCACCGTCAACGCCACGGTGCCCTGCTGTGGCAGATCAGCCGCGCGCAGGGCGTACCCGTCCATGGCAGAGTTGCGATGCGGCGGGACATTAATGGGCGAGGCGACCGGCTCGGCCAGCACCTGGTTCAACGCCTGGGTCAGGTTCAGGGTTACGGTGTCCTTCACCGGGGTAATCAGGGCTTCGATATGTTGCCGTGCCTGTTCAACGCTGAGAGTGCCGGGATCGACCTCGTCACAGGAGGCTGGTGCTACGGGGATTGTGGACGGCATGGCAGGGCCCTCGAACAACTGAAAATGAGCGTAAATTATGCCACAGCCATACAGCCAGGGAGCGATTGGCGAACGCGTTCCTGGCCACCGGCCAGGATCAGCCAGGCAGCAAAGTTGGCCGGCTTGTGGACCGGAAAATCGTTGGAGCGGACCGCTGGCGGGGGCGGGTTATTCCGCGAATTCCAGCGTTTCACTGATGGCACCGATCCCGGTGCGGGCGCACTCGTCATCGATATCGCCGATGACTTTCCGTTTCGGAGCGCCCGACACGCCCACCGCGCCATAAAAATGACCACCGACCTGGACCGGAACCCCGCCCCCGATCAGAAGCACGCCGGGCGCGTCGCGTAATTCCGGTAAATCGTCCATGCTGATGGTGGCGGTCTGGAATGTAGCGGCGGTCATGGCCTTGAGCCGGCTGATATCAATTGTGTGCGTACCCGACAAGGGATCGCGCACCATGGCCAGCAGGTTTCCGTTGCGGTCCACAACCGTGACGGTCACCTGGTACCCGAGCTTGCGGCACGCCAGGGAGGAGGCGAGCGCCAGTTGCTGGGCGGTTTCCATTCCCAGCGTGCGGGTCGTGACATAGGCCGGTTCCTCGGCCAGGGCAGGACTGGCTAGCAGGCCCAGAATGAGGAGGGGGGCAATAAAATATCTAGTCATGGTGAATGTTCTCCTTATGCAGTGATTGCTGATGCAGGGCCCAGCCAACGTGTTCCCGCACCAGTGGCGATGAGTGATCGGTGTGGGCCGTGAGGGCGGCAACAATGTTTATATCATACGGCGCGTTACCCAGCGCGATTGCGATGTTGCGTAACCAGCGTTCATGACCGATTCGGCGAATCGCGCTGCCTTCGGTGTTGCGCAGGAAGGTCGCTTGGTCCCAACCGAACAGGTCAATGAGCCGCGGTGCATCCAGCTGGTGGCGAGGCCAGTAGTCTTGTTCGACAGTCTTGTTGGCAAAACGGTTCCATGGGCAGACCAGCTGGCAGTCGTCGCAGCCATAAATCCGGTTGCCCATCAGGGGCCGAAATTCGAGTGGAATGGCGCCCTTGTGTTCGATGGTGAGATAGGAGATGCAGCGCCGTGCATCGACCTGACGTGGTGCCAGAATGGCACCGGTCGGACAGTCAGTCATGCAGGCCGTGCAATCACCGCAATGATCTTTCACCGCCGGATCC
>JAJDNN010000111.1 GCA_022340685.1 Pseudomonadota bacterium | reverse complement strand
CAGGGCCGGCACGCCCTGTTGTAACAGGGTCATGCCTTTCTCGCTGCGAGTAATGAGCAGGGCTTCGAGATCCAGTTCCTGCCTTAATTTCTCGCCACGTTCAACGATGTCCTCGTCAGTGCGGCAGGCTCCGACCACGGTCTCGAATTCATGCAGGTTGGGGGTTATCAGGGTCGCGCCGTGATAAATGGAAAAGTCCGCCCCCTTGGGATCCACCAGCACTGGCACGCCCCGGGCGCGGGCCCGGGTAATAAAACCCTGGACCTGCTGCAGAGTGCCCTTGCCATAGTCGGACAACACCACTGCGCCTGCCGTGTCCAGGCCGGCCTCAAAGCTGGTCAGTAACGCAGCGGGATCGTTGTGGTAGAAACCGTCCTCGAAGTCGAGGCGGATGAGTTGCTGGTGACGGGACAACACCCTTAGCTTGGTAATGGTGGCATTGCCGGGCACTGGTTCAAACTGGCACTCGACATCCTGTTCCTGCAAGATTTTGCGCAGCGCTGCGGCGGCCTCGTCCTCGCCGGTGAATCCCAGCAAGCAGGTAGCGCTGCCAAGTGCGGAAATGTTCAATGCCACGTTGCCGGCACCGCCGGCCCGCTCTTCGGCGTCGGCCACATGCACTACCGGTACGGGTGCCTCGGGCGAAATACGTGAGGTGTCGCCGTGCCAGTAACGATCCAGCATCAGATCACCGACCACCAGCACGCGGGCAGTATCGAATTCGGGCAGGGAGGTTTTCATAACATTCTGTCAGCGGTCATACTTGGCACAGGCTCGCGACCGCGCTGGTTGTCAGTCCTCGTCCTTGAGAATATACAACGCGCCACAATACGGGCAGCGTGCCTCGCCGGTTTCCTCAACGGGCAGGTAGACCCGGGGATGGGAATTCCACAAGGTCATGTTATCCATCGGGCAGTGGAGCGGCAAATCGGCACGGGTAACTTCATAACGCTTTACCGCATTGGCTTCGCGCAGTTTGTGCAGGTGGGCTTTCTGTTTCAAAGCGGATTCCTCGTCTGTTTATTCGGCTATGTAATCCAGCCAGTCGTGGTACCTGTCCAGCCGGCCATGGACCAAATCGAAATACTGACCCTGTAGCAGTTCGGTAACAGGGCCACGGCTGCCCTGGCCGATGGTACGTCCGTCCAGTTCACGAATGGGCGTGACTTCAGCAGCGCTGCCGGTAAAGAAGGCTTCGTCGGCAATATAGACCTCGTCGCGGGTGATGCGCTTCTCAACGATCTCCAGACCATTGTCGCGCGCCAGGGAGAATAGGGTATCGCGGGTAATGCCTTCCAGCGCCGAGGTCAGTTCGGGCGTGTAGATGACACCGTCACGTACGATAAACACATTCTCGCCACTGCCTTCCGCGACGTACCCGTCGACGTCCAGCAACAGCGCCTCGTCATAACCATCACGCAACGCTTCCTGCAGGGCCAGCATGGAATTCATATAATTGCCATTGGCCTTGGCCTTGCACATGGTGATGTTGACATGGTGCCGGGTAAACGACGATGTCCTAATGCGGATGCCTCGCTCCATCCCTTCCTCGCCCAGATAGCTGCCCCATTCCCATGCCGCGACCATGGTGTGAACTTTCAGGTTATCGGCGCGCAGCCCCATGCCTTCCGAACCGTAAAAGCACATGGGTCGGATGTAAGCCGAATCCAGTCCGTTCTCGCGCACCACCTGCTTCTGGGCCGCGTTCAATGTGGCCTTGTCGAACGGCATCGGCATGCTGAGGATGTGGGCCGAATTAAACAACCGCTCGGTATGGGCTCCAAGCCGGAAAATGGCGGTGCCCTGCTCCGCATGATAGGCGCGCAGGCCCTCAAACACACCCATCCCGTAGTGCAGGGTATGTGTCAGCACGTGGATTTTCGCCTCGCGCCAGGGAACCAGTTCGCCATCCAGCCAGATGACACCGTCTCGATCGGCCATCGACATGCCGCCGTACTCCTTCAGTTAAATTGCCCAGGGAAATTCTGCCGTTGCAGGCACAATACGCCGCCTATTCTATTAGAAACAGGGACGGGTGACGAGACGCCTGGCATGGAACGACCTATTTACGTATGGCGAGGGACCGGCCGACCTGTAAATTAGGCGGATTCACGCCTTCCTTGTCCATCCTCACGCGCCATTCGCCCCCAGCACGCGTTGCCAGATGTCGATGACCTTCCGCCGCGTCTCGATGTAAGGGTCAAGCGGGATCACTGCGTTTTGTTCCTGCAAGGCACGGCGATGGGCGGCATCGCGATACAGCCGGTAGGCATCCGCCAACACCGAAACCTCCTCCGGCTCCAGCACACCGGCCGCACCAAGGGCGTCGAGCAGGCGGATGTTGTCGGTGTAATCGAGCAGACCAGCGTGAGTATGAGCGTATGCCAAGACACCGAACTGCACCAGGAACTCGATGTCGACCATACCACCCTCGCCCTGTTTGAGATCAAACTGGGCGGCGGTGGATTTGTCCAGTTCTTCCCGCATGCGCCGGCGCATGTCGACGATGCCCCCCCGTACCTCGACGCGGTCCCGCTGTTGACCCAGCGTGGCACGGCGAATCGCCTGGAAGCGCTCGCCTACCTGTGGATCCCCGGCCACCGGGCGAGCCCGCACCAGTGCCTGATGTTCCCACAACCAGGCCTTATCATGCAGGTAGGACTCGAATGCCGTGCAGTTCGAGACCAGCATGCCGGACGCACCGTCAGGCCGCAGTCGCATGTCCACTTCGTAGAGTAGACCGGCTGACGTATATGCCGTCAGCACGTGAATCAGACGCTGGCCCAGGCGGGCATAGAAGACCGGCATCGCCAGAGCGGATTCGCCGTCGGTCAGGCAGTCGGGATTCTCGCTGGTGTACAGAAATACCAGGTCCAGATCCGAACCATAGCCCAGCTCAATGCCGCCCAGCTTACCGTAGCCAATGACCGCGAAACCCTTGTCGCCCGTGTCGGCCGGGGGCCGACCGTGGCGTGCAACCAGATGCTGCCAGGCCTGCTCCAGCCCCTCACCCAGCGTTGCCTCGGCAATCCAGGTAAGGTGGTCACTGACCTGCATCAACGGCAGTGCTTCCACGATATCGGCCGCGGCCACACGCAGTACATTGGCGTGTTTGAACTGGCGCAGGGTATCCATGGCCAGTTCCTGGTCCGCCGGATCCAGCCCCGCCATGCGTCGCGCCAATTCAGCTACCAGTTCCCCCTGATCCGGCGGGTGGTAGAGGGAACGTGGATCCAGCAACTCGTCCAGCAACAACGGATATTGTTTCAGGTAATTGCTGATCCAGGGGCTTGCGCTGGAAAGCCGCACCAGTTGAGACAAGGCCAGTGGATTTTCCACCAGCAGGGCCAGGTAGACACTACGCCTTGCGATATGGGAAAGCAGATCCAGCAGGCACAGCACCGTCTGGCCCGGCCCGCTGGCGTGCCCGGCCGCACCCAGCAACAGAGGTATCAGGGCATCGAGCCGTTCGCGCCCGTTGCTACTAAGGGAATGATATAGGCGGCTCTCGCGCAAATCGATGAGGTGCCGATACAACTCGGCCGGTGCCTCGTAACCTGCCTGTTGCAAAATTTCCAGACTGGCTACCTCGTCAAGCGTCCCTTGCCAGACCCCGACCAGGTCGGCCCCCGCCTCGTCACCCCGTTCGGTCTGTGGCGCCTCGAAGACCTGCTCAAAATGTCCCTGGACGCGCTGCCGATGTGCCGCTAACTCCTGGTAAAAGCTTTCCCAGTCGTTAAAACCGAGACTATGCGCCAGCCGGATCCGGCCAACCTCATCCGCCGGTAGCACATGCGTCTGCTTGTCGTCTACTTCCTGCAGGCGGTGCTCGACGGTACGCAGGAAACGATACGCGATGACCAGCTCGTCCACCACGAAGCCGGGCAAATACCCGGCTTCACCCAGGTAACCCAATACTTCCAGTATTTTGCGCGTGGTGAGTTTTGGATCACGGCCACCCCGGATCAGCTGGAATAACTGGCCGATGAACTCAATTTCACGAATGCCACCGGCGCCCAGCTTGACGTTATGCTCCAGCCCCTTGCGTTTGACTTCACGACTTATCAGCAATTTCATCGCACGCAGTGCTTCGTAGGCACCGAAATCTAGATAGCGACGATAGATAAAGGGGCGCAACATCGCCATTAGTTCGTCACCAGCATCCTGATCGCCGGCCACCACCCGCGCCTTGATCATGGCATAGCGCTCCCATTCCCGGCCGTGAATCTGGTAATAGCTTTCCATCGCCGCAAAGCTGCTTACCAGCGCGCCGCTGTCGCCGAACGGCCGCAGGCGCATATCGACCCGGAACACGAAACCATCGGCGGTCTGGTTATCCAGCGCCTGGATCAGTTTCTGACCGAGCCGCGTAAAAAATTCCGCATGACTCAGGCTGCGTCGTTCCCCTTCGATTTCGCCATCTGCGGCGAAGGTGAAGATCAAATCAATATCGGAAGAGACATTCAGCTCCCAGGCGCCAAGCTTGCCCATCCCCAATACCACCAGGTTCATGGGCTCGCCAGAGGCATAACGGGGCGTGCCCGACTGCGCACATTGCCATGCGTACAGCTTCGCCAGGGCGCCTTCGATACAGGCCTCGGCCAGGTTAGACAAATCGGCCGTGGTCTCCCTCAGTTCCGCCCAGCCGGCGATGTCACGCCACATGATGCGAACCATCTCGCGTTGACGGTAACGTCGCAGCACAGTCTGCAGAGCAGTTTCATCCTCTACACCAGTCAGCAAGGTCGCCAATGCCTGACCGTAGTGCTCGCGACTGTTGGACTGCCGCAAATCCGAGGCCGCCAGATCCACCAGCAGCTCGGGCCGTCGCACACATTGGATTGCCACATAATGACTCGCGGCCCAGACACGTGGCAGGGTGACACAAATCTCATCCGGAAGTGCAGGAGAGTCGGGCGAAGCATTCAGATAGGCCTGCCACTGTTTCATAACCGGTTCCTGCAAGGAGGCTGGCAGGCTTGCGATCGTCGTGTCCATGGCGGGCTGCATAATTGGCAAGTCTACCCTGCCAGGCGTGGCTTGCGCCTTCGTTTTTCCTGATTTGAAACAAAAAAAGCCCCACTGCTTCCAGCGGGGCTTTTGGTCACTCCGGATGAGGGGTGAATGGAAAGCTTACATCATGCCGCCCATACCGCCCATACCACCCATGTCCGGCATCGCGGCACCGGCCGATTCCTCCTGCGGCAGATCAGCCACCATGGCTTCGGTGGTGATCATCAGGCCGGCCACGGAAGCTGCGTTCTGCAGCGCAGTACGGGCCACCTTGGTCGGATCGAGAATACCCATTTCGATCATATCGCCATATTCGCCATTGGCAGCATTGTAACCAAAGTTGCCCTTGCCTTCCTTTACCTTGTTCAGCACAACTGAGGCTTCATCGCCGGCATTGCTCACGATCTGGCGCAGTGGCTCTTCCATCGCGCGCCGCGCGATGTCGATACCAACGTCCTGGTCATGATTGATGCCTTTCAGTTTGGAAATCGCCTGCAAGGCGCGCACCAGAGCAACACCCCCGCCGGGGACAACCCCTTCTTCTACCGCGGCACGCGTAGCGTGCAGGGCATCTTCAACACGGGCTTTCTTTTCTTTCATTTCAACTTCAGTCGCGGCGCCAACCTTGATCACGGCGACACCACCTGCCAGCTTGGCGACGCGTTCCTGCAGTTTTTCACGGTCGTAATCAGAGCTGGTTTCCTCGATCATGGCACGGATCTGGTTAACCCGGTCCCCGATTTCGGAGGGCTTGCCGGCGCCATCGATGAGAGTAGACTCTTCCTTGGTAATGACGATTTTCTTTGCCGAACCCAGGTCGTCCAGGCTGGCTTTCTCAAGCGACAGGCCCACTTCTTCGGAGATCACCGTACCTCCGGTGAGGATGGCGATATCCTGCAGCATGGCTTTGCGGCGATCACCGAATCCGGGCGCCTTCACCGCGGCAACCTTTACGATACCGCGCATGTTATTGATCACCAGGGTAGCCAGGGCTTCACCTTCTACATCTTCGGCAATAATCATCAGCGGTTTGCCGGACTTGGCCACGCCTTCCAGAACCGGCAGCAGGTCACGGATGTTGGAGATTTTCTTGTCGTACAACAGGATGTAGGGGCTTTCCAGTTCGGCAGTCATATTCTGCTGGTTATTCACAAAATACGGGGACAGATAACCGCGATCGAACTGCATCCCTTCAACTACGTCCAGTTCGTTGGCCAGGCCCGAACCTTCTTCAACGGTAATAACGCCTTCCTTGCCCACTTTACCCATTGCTTCGGCGATGATATTGCCGATTTCTTCATCAGAGTTGGCGGAAATAGTACCGACCTGGGCAATGGCCTTGTCGTCAGCGCATGGCTTGGACATTTTTTTCAGTTCGTCTACCGCAGCGACCAGCGCCTTGTCGATGCCGCGTTTCAGATCCATCGGATTCATACCGGCAGCAACCGCCTTCATACCTTCGGTAAGAATGGATTGGGCCAATACGGTGGCCGTTGTGGTGCCGTCACCGGCCACATCGGAAGTATGGGAAGAGACTTCCTTGACCATCTGTGCACCCATGTTTTCAAACTTGTCTTGCAGTTCGATTTCCTTGGCCACGGACACGCCGTCCTTGGTAATGGTGGGGGCACCAAAACTCTTGTCCAGGACCACATTCCGGCCCTTGGGACCCAAGGTTACCTTGACGGCATTGGCCAGTATATTCACACCTGCCAGCATCTTGTGGCGGGCTTCATCGCTAAAACGTACTTCTTTTGCACTCATTGTGATTCCCTCTTAAATATCCAGTATTCAGTTATTTATGTCGCCGGTTTTAGCCTTCGACGACACCCATGATGTCTTCTTCGCGCATGACCAGAAGTTCTTCACCTTCGACTTTCACTTCGGTTCCGGCGTATTTGCCAAACAGCACTTTGTCCTTTGCCTTGACATCCAGCGGGCGAACTTCGCCGTTTTCCAGAATTTTGCCCTTGCCCACGGCAACGACTTCACCCTGAATCGGTTTTTCGGTCGCGGAGTCAGGAATGACAATACCACCAGCGGAAGTACGTTCTTCTTCCATGCGGCGTACAATCACACGGTCATGTAATGGACGGATTTTCATGCTTTGCTTCTCCTGATTAATAAAGTCCATGAATCTTAAAAATACGAAGACCAGAATTGTGACTCTGGTCGTTCAGTTTTATCGGGGTAGATGTTATTAGCACTCACCTTTGATGAGTGCTAATCATAATGACCTTGTTCCAACTGTCAAGACTGACGATGGGAATGGGGCCTGGGATCAGGATTTCAAGGCTGGGAGGCTATTTTACTTACTCATCACGGCGTTCGTACTCGCCTTCGATGGTGCGTTGTGTATGACCGGTTCCGGTGCCTGGCCGCCGGGAGGGTGGCATACCGGCCTGCAGCACGCCCTTGAGCAGCATCCAGCCGGCCAGCCGTGCGCGCAGGGGAGGTATCAGCAGCAAAAATCCGATCGTGTCTGTCACGAATCCCGGAGTCAGCAAAAGGGCTCCTGCAACCAGCAGCAGCATGCCTTCCAGAATCGCCGTGGCCGGCAGTTCACCCTGTTCCAGGGTGGCCTGCACCTTATACACGGTGCTGATGCCCTGCACCCGCAACAACCAGACCCCCAGGACCGCGGTGAAAACCACCAGAAACACGGTCCAACCAGCACCGATAACGTCACCCACCTTGATTAGAAAATAGATTTCGACCAGCGGGACGAGAAGGAACAGAAGCAGCAAATAGCGGAACATGGGCATCGCAGGTTACAATTCTGGCCGGAAAATCGCATTATACCTTTTCCCTTCGGCCCCGCAGCTGTTATCTTTTTCCTGACATATGAGTGGCGTGCCCTATAAATTGGTCCTGTCGACCTGCTCCGACCTGCCGACTGCGCAGCAGATAGCGACCGAGTTGATTTCCCGGCGCGTGGCTGCCTGTGTCAATCTGTTGCCGGAAATGACTTCCGTTTATCGCTGGCAGGGTAAAATACAAACCGATTCGGAAGTTTTGATGTTGATTAAAACCGATGATTCGCGTTACCCGGCGCTGGAAGACGCCCTACGCGAATTGCACCCCTATGAACTTCCCGAAATCGTCGCGGTCACTCTGGATAACGGTTCAGCCGGTTACCTGCGCTGGATCACTACAACGCTGGAAGAAAATATCCCATGAAAA
>JAJDNN010000109.1 GCA_022340685.1 Pseudomonadota bacterium | reverse complement strand
CAGGCGCAGCGCAGGAGAATGTCTTGCGCCTGGCCGGCCTGGCCAGTGAGGCAGGACTGGATGGTGTCGTCTGTTCTTCGCGCGAGGTGGCAGCTTTACGCGCAGCGCTGGGGAATGAATTTTGTCTGGTCACACCGGGCATCCGACCTGTCGGCAGTGACATCGGCGATCAGAAACGGGTCATGACTCCGACCGAGGCCTGCCAGGCCGGCTCGGATTATCTGGTTATCGGACGGCCGATTACCCGTGCGGACAACCCAGTTCAGGTGCTTGAGCAACTGAATGAAGAACTGGCAGCGGTGACAGCCTGAGGCAACCAACAGCAACCTGCAGATCAGTAACGAAAAGGGGGAGTGTAGGACAACGCCTACAAAAGATTCAGTGATATCTTACAGCCTGGATTATTGACGGCAGACAATCGATTGACCATTATTAGACGCACGAATAGTTGTTATATTCGCAACCCAACGAGAAAGGAGTCTCAATATGAAAAATTTCGCCAAGTTAGTCACTGCTGTTATTCTATTGGCCGTCTCTATGCAGTTGTCGGCCGCACCGGTTAATATCAATACCGCTGATGCGAAGGCGCTGGCAACCAACATTAAGGGCGTCGGTGCTAAAAAGGCCGAAGCTATCGTTCAATATCGCAGTGAGCATGGCCCCTTCAAGAAGCCGGAAGACCTCACCAAGATAAAGGGGATTGGTCCCAAGCTGATTGAGAAAAACAAGGATGTCATTCTGGTGAAGAACTAACTACCGACCTGCACGAACTCACCATGCAGTAAAAAGGATGCGGATACCGCATCCTTTTTTTTAACAGACTGATTAATTGTTGCCCGTCACGTTAATAGTGTACCGGTATACTCAATGCCGTGTAACATCATACTACCCAGTGAGCCATTGCCAAACCTGGTCGCAATCGTGACATGCCTGCTGGCATGTAACCTGATTCGTTGCTATTCAATAATAATCGAATCGTTTAGACTATAGCCTGATTATTTTACTGGCATTTAACTTTCCTGAATCACGTTACGTCCGATGCTGCTATTTAAAGCAATCCGAATCCATCAGTGGGTCAAGAATCTGTTGCTGTTCGTCCCATTTCTGCTGGCATTCCGTCAGGTGGACCCAGGCCAAATTCTTGAGTTGGTACAGGCATTTTTAGCGTTCAGTTTTCTGGCTTCGGCAAGCTATCTGATCAATGACATTGTCGATCTTGAATCAGACCGGCACCATCCCAGCAAGTCACGCCGACCACTCGCCTCGGGTGACCTGTCGCAAGGACAGGCCAGGTTGCTGGTTCTTGTATTGTTTGCCGGTGCAATCCTGTTGGCCTGGGCTCTGTCACATGAATTTCAAATCGTGATGGCGATCTATTTGCTATTAACCCTGTCCTATTCCTTTATTTTCAAAAGTATTGCCGTCATGGATGTGCTGGTCCTGGCTGGCCTCTACACAGTCCGGATCATTGCCGGTATATTTGCGGCCGGGGTCGAGGTCTCATACTGGATTCTGGTGTTCTCCATGTTTTTCTTCCTGAGCCTGGCGATGGTCAAACGTTACTCAGAACTTTACAACCTGCGGCAGCGGGATGAGGACACTATCCGTGGACGTGGCTATCAGGCCTCCGACATTGAATTTGTTGCCACCCTGGGCGGTGCCAGTGGCTACATTGGCGTACTGATCATTGTCCTGTATATTCATGATCCGTTGATCGCCGCAAAATACGCCAATCCGTTCTGGTTGTGGGCGATTTTTCCAGCCATGCTCTATTGGATCAGTCGCATCTGGTTAATCGCCCATCGCGGCGAGATGAACGAAGATCCCGTGTTGTATGCCATCCACGATGTGCCTAGTTACCTGGTAGGCGTGGTATGCCTGTTAGGATTCTGGCTGGCTATCTGAATGAAGCCATATCAGTCCTGGGGTCGGTGTTGTGCGGCTGAGCAGCGCGTCCAACCGTTGACCTGGCGGTTTGACCGCCTGCCCGCAACAGAGTCCGGCCAGACTTTGTTGCCCTATGGACTGGGACGCAGCTACGGAGATGTGTGCCTGAATGATGGCGGCGTGATCGTCCCGACGGAAAGCCTGGATCACTTCATCGATCTCGATCCGGCGACAGGCATTGTGTCTTGCGAAGCGGGCGTTACCCTGGCACAACTGCTGGAGCTGGTCGTGCCTCAGGGCTGGTTTTTGCCAGTGACGCCGGGAACAAAGTTTGTAACATTGGGCGGTGCGATTGCCAATGATGTGCATGGCAAGAACCACCACGTTGCGGGCACCATGGGTTGTCATGTGCGTCAATTTGAATTGCTGCGTTCGGATGGCAGTCGCCATGTGTGCAGTACAACAGAAAATGAAGCGTATTTTAAGGCCACCATTGCCGGGCTTGGCCTGACCGGTCTGATTACCCGGGTTGAATTGCAGTTAAAACCCATCCGCACGGCTAACATCGAAAAGGAATCTATCCGGTTTGAGAATCTGGACGCGTTTATGACGCTGTCCCGGGACTCCGATGCGACGTGGGAATATACCGTTGCCTGGCTTGACTGCCTCGCCCGCGGCTCTGCTCTGGGGCGCGGGATATTCTATCGTGGCCGACACAGCGAGGAAGAAACGACTGATTCGCTTGCACCGGGTAAAGCAAGGCATCAGTTGCGTATTCCCATTGATGCCCCGGCATTCATACTGAACCGGGTTACGCTGGGATTGTTCAATGCCTTTTATTATCATCGCCAGCGACAGCGGCAACACCACGAAGTGGTTGACTATGCGCCGTTCTTTTATCCGCTGGATGGCATTCAGGACTGGAACCGGTTGTATGGAAAAAAAGGCTTTTATCAGTTTCAGTGTGTGGTGCCTGAGGCCGAAGTGGATGCCATGCCGGAACTGCTGAGCCGGATTGCCAAAAGTGGACAGGGATCGTTTCTGGCCGTGATCAAACAATTTGGTGATAGGGTATCCCCGGGAATGCTGTCCTTTCCTCGCCCGGGTATTACCCTGGCGCTGGATTTTGCCAACCGGGGTAGCAGGACCCGGCGCTTGCTGGGTGAGCTGGAAGATATCGTGGTGGCGGCGGGTGGTGCACTGTATCCGGCCAAGGACGCCCTGATGAAACCGGCCAGTTATGCTGCATTCTATCCACAGCAGGAATCATTCAGTCAGTATATTGATCCCGCTTTTTCCTCCAGCTTCTGGCGTCGGGTAACAGCCGGCAAGACAATGACCGCATGAAAAACATTCTCATCATCGGCGCCACCTCAGCCATTGCCCGGCATACAGCCCGCCTGTATGCCGCACAGGGCCAGCGGTTGTTTTTGATTGGCAGGAACACGGCGGCGCTGGAAGTTATGCAAAGTGACTTGCGTCTGCGTGGTGCCAGCGAAGTCGATTATCTGGCCGCTGATTTGTCAGAGACAAAACACCATGTCGCACTCATAAATAATATAGTCGAAATAATGCCCCGTATTGATATTGCCCTGCTTGCCTATGGCACGCTTGGCGATCAGCACGCAGCGGAGCAAGACTTTTCCATTGCCCGGGATGAGTTGAATGTGAATTGCCTCAGCGTGCTATCGTTATTGACAGTGCTGGCCAATATCTGTGAAAAGCAACAGAGCGGTACCCTGGCAGTAATATCCTCGGTAGCAGGGGACCGGGGCCGGCAGTCCAATT
>JAJDNN010000092.1 GCA_022340685.1 Pseudomonadota bacterium | reverse complement strand
TCTGGATTCAGGGCTTGCCTGATACACTATACCAATGGAAACAACCATTTCAGTAGTGCAGAAGCTGGCCGACGGCCGTTTCCATTCCGGGTCAGATCTGGGTCGCTCGTTGGGGATTTCTCGCGCGGCAGTCTGGAAGAGCATTCAGAAGATCAAGCAGGAGTGGCGCCTGTCAGTTCATGCAGTCCCGGGAAAAGGCTACCGGCTGGCCGATCCGCTGCAGCTACTGGATAGTGAAATCATTCTGGCACAACTGGCAGAGAACAGTCATTCCCGACTGGATAATCTGAAAATTGTCTGGTCAACAGATTCAACCAACCGGCTGGCCCTCGAGCTGGTGCCCTTGCGAACCGGGCACGTGGTTGCGGTACTGGCGGAGCACCAGTCTGCCGGCCGGGGTCGGCGTGGCCGACGCTGGGAGTCCCCGTTTGGGCATAATCTGTATCTTTCACTGGCCGGGCAGTTTGGCATGGATTTGTCGAATCTGCCCGGTCTGAGCCTGGTGGTGGCTCTGGCGGTGCTGCGAACTCTCCACCGCTGTGATGCGCAGGGGATCGGGCTAAAATGGCCCAATGATGTACTTTGGGAGAACCGAAAACTCTGTGGTGTCCTGCTTGAGATGCAGGGCGAGTCAGCCGGGCCCTGGCAGGTCGTCATGGGCATCGGTCTGAATCTCGTAATGGAGGAACACGCCGGGAAAAAGATTGATCGGCCCTGGGTGGATTTGCGTACTGTGCTGGGCCATGATCCGGCGCGCAATTGGCTGGCAGGAAAGCTGCTGGACGAACTTATCGGGATGGTCGAGGAATTCCAGCAACAAGGACTGGACCCGTTTCTGTCCGAATGGCGCAGCCATGATGTGACTCGCAATCAGCCGGTTGTGCTGCAATTTGCTGAGGGTTCAGTGCGGGGAATTGCGCGCGGGATTGACAGGCAGGGTGCACTGCTATTGGAAACAGACGGTGTGGTCAGGGCATATCATGCCGGTGAAGTCAGCCTGAGGTATGGGTAGGATGGCCGGACAAATACTGCTGCTGGATGTGGGTAACAGCCGCTTGAAATGGGCCTGGCTAGCGGGGGAAGACTTTGAGGCAGGCGGCGAGCTCTCGCACACCGGCCGGATTGATCCGGAGACCCAGCTACGAGCGGAAGGAATGAGTCACCCGGAACAGATAATCGCTGCCTGTGTCGCAGGTGCGGCGATGGAGACTTCCGTGCAGGCGTGGATGACCCGCCAATATCATCAATCCGTGACATTTCTGTCTTCCCCGGCGCAAGGTTGTGGCGTGATTAATCGCTATAGCAATCCGGCCAGCCTGGGCATTGACCGCTGGGCGGCGATGGTTGCCGCCAGGCATAGCTATTCGGGAGATTTGCTTGTTGTCGATGCAGGCAGCGCCATCACGCTCGACATCATACGTGGAGATGGACAGCATCTGGGGGGCTATATTCTGCCGGGCCTTGGCCTTATGCGGGCGGCGCTGCAGGGTAGTACGGATCTGAAAATTGATATGGACATCGAGTCGGTCAAACCCGATACCTCACCCGGAAACTCAACCGTCAGCTGTATCCAGCACGGCATCCTCATGGCAGTTTGCAGCCTGATTGAGGCCAGCCTCAGCCAATTAGAAAAACGGCGCGGTGAAACGGTACAATGCATCATGACAGGCGGTGACCATCAACTTATTGCAGCGGGGCTCAACATTCCCAGCTATGCGGAACCGCTCCTGGTATTGCAGGGGCTGGCCCGGATTGCCCGCAGCACAGAATCAATGCAATGAAATGGATCGTTTACCTGCTGTTGCTTGTGAATCTGGGCGTATTTGTCTGGCATTTCCAGTCCGGCAGCGCAACGCCCGTTCCGTCTACGGCATCGGCTGAGCATGAAGATGCGGTTCTCTCCCTGGTATTGTTGAAGGAATACGAGCAGCAAAAACAGGACGAGAACACCCGCTGGTGTTACAGCGTAGGACCGTTTGAAACCAAAGAACTGGCCGGTACCGCCGCCACAATCCTGCATGCGGCCGGAATCCAGGCACAACGGCGGCTTAGTACCGAAGCGCGCCGGAAGGCTTACTGGGTGCTGCTGCCGCCCGCCGAGTCTCGCGAAGCGGCGAAGAAGAATATCGCACGCCTCAAGCAACTAAAAGTGGATGATTATTTCCTGGTTCAGACCGGCGATATGGTCAATGCAGTTTCCCTCGGTGTATTTACCATGTTTGAATCAGCACACCGGCGCATCAAGGAAATACAGGATCTTGGTTTCAAACCGGCAATTGAGAAAATTGAGCTGCCCAAGCGGGAGTACTGGCTGGACTGGCCCCAGGAATCGGGTCGATCAGTGACTGAGAGTGATTTGAATAATATACGGAAATTAAGTCCGGAAGGCCGCCAGATAGAGCGAAGCTGTGGCAAAGTTTAGCCTGGTGCAAGCCGGACAATAACACCGTTGAATCTGGTAAATAATCAAGCATTTCGCGATGTGGTACATACACCAGCAGAGGTGATTGCATGACTGAAAATACATCTCCCGACACACCTGACTCAAACCGTGAGCAGGCCGATCATTTGCTACGTCAGGCAAT
Source organism: Pseudomonadota bacterium (assembly GCA_022340685.1). GTDB lineage: Bacteria > Pseudomonadota > Gammaproteobacteria > UBA6429 > Thiohalophilaceae > JAJDNN01. The sequence goes on along the minus strand of JAJDNN010000092.1, from coordinate 1,215 downwards.
TGAGTCTGAACAAGCTCTGCAGCAACAGCGAGAACGGGTGAATAAGTGGTATCCCTACATCCTGGTGGGGGTGGCTGTCTGTGCCACCCTTATCGGGATACTGGTTTTCTGGCTGATCGGCATTCCCCTCGATGAGGCTATTCCGGCGCTCATTGTGACCGCCCTGGTGGCATCGGTTGGCTTTGTTCTGGCAATCGATAAATACTGCGCCCACCGCGTGCATAAGGTACATACTCTCAAGCTGCGCGCTATTGAGCACCAGCGGAAGGCATCTCGCCAGGAGAGCAGACCACCCCCAGTATAAATCAGTGTAAAGATTTGCAGGATCAGGGACTATTTGGATAGAATGCGCGCCTGTTTCGGCAGCCTGACCGTTCGAGATTGGCCGGCATAGCTCAGCTGGTAGAGCAACTGACTTGTAATCAGTAGGTCCCGAGTTCGACTCTTGGTGCCGGCACCAACATCGGCCCCGAAGCGCCCAGCTTCGGGGCTTTTTTTACCCGAATCTGCCCGTTTTTCGGTCTCGCAGGTGTTGGAAAATAAGGATTTACAAGCAGATCGCTGTTGACAGCCGGGTGTCGCTGGATGAAAATACGCAGCTTCGTTCGCGCGGAGGGGTTCCCGAGTGGCTAAAGGGATCAGACTGTAAATCTGACGGCTCCGCCTTCGGTGGTTCGAATCCACCCCCCTCCACCACATTTGTTCGAAGTCGGTGAGGATAGACGAAAATTGTGGCGTACATGGGCTCGGCGGGTGTAGTTCAATGGTAGAACCTCAGCCTTCCAAGCTGATGACGTGGGTTCGACTCCCATCACCCGCTCCATATAATTTGAGTGGGACGAATCATACGGAAGCGAGGCTTACTTATTATAGTAAGGAATGGCAGCGAATCAACTCAGCATGATGATTTGATATTTGCCTAACTAGCCAGCTTGAAAATGAATTCGGCCCATATAGCTCAGCGGTAGAGCACTCCCTTGGTAAGGGAGAGGTCCCCAGTTCAATTCTGGGTATGGGCTCCAGTGTCAGTAGTTGAAGTAGATGTAAATTTTGCATAACTAAACGGTATTACTATTTCTAGAGGGTAGAACGGTGTCCAAGGAAAAATTTGAACGCACGAAACCGCATGTCAACGTCGGCACGATTGGCCACGTCGACCATGGCAAAACCACACTGACCGCAGCGATCACCAAGGTAATGGCCGAGAAGCATGGC
>JAJDNN010000089.1 GCA_022340685.1 Pseudomonadota bacterium | reverse complement strand
GATGGAACTTATATCGCTGAAGAGCTTGCTGCAATTGATTACGTACTGCGTGATCATCGTAATAATGAAGTCACACCAATAGACCGGCGTCTGCTCGATCTGCTAAACAGCTTGCAACAATCGGTAGACAAGCAAGGTATATTCCAGGTTATATCGGGTTACCGCTCACCAGAGACAAATGCCAGATTGCAACGTAATACCAGTGGTGTTGCCAAACGGAGTTTACATTTGCAAGGGAAGGCGATTGATATACGTTTGCCTGGCGTCCAACTCAATAACCTGCGCCAGGCCGCATTAAAATTGCATCAGGGTGGCGTGGGATACTATCCGGCCTCAAATTTCATCCACGTCGACACGGGTCGACCACGTTTTTGGTAACTGTCCCGGGATTTACCGGTAAGGGATATATAGAGTACCAACCATACGTGTCGTGCCTTGTCATTGCTCGGTGAGCTTGTTTAGTTCGTCAATAATTGTTATCACCAGCTGTGCACCGCTGGGTCCCATACCCTGACACAAGACATCCGGATCACGCTCTCCATCGATCAGCCGGCGCATTATGCCACCAAGCTGACGCATATCACCCTGGGTGGCGGTCATTTGTTCGGCCATCAGCGCGGCGATCTGCAAGGCCTGTGCATCACCACGACTTGCGGCATGAATCATCTGGGCCAGGCCGGGACCGGCCATCGCCGGTTCCGCCTGCTGACCGAGCTCGGGCAGTGAGGCCGGGTTCTGGATTCCCTGCAGGATTGACCGGACAATCACCGTATCCTCCTCATCCAGTCCACTGAGCAGATTGGTATCGCGCTGGCCATTCAGGATTAATCGCACCACTCTGACCAGTTCGGTCCAGCCATTTTGGGTTGCCGTGTCAAGCACGGGTTCAAGCGCCATTCTGGTATCAGAATTCTGACAGGCCTCAACCACCTGACGTATAAGTGCGGCATGGGAGCGGCGGATTTGCTGTTCACGTTCAGGAAGTGTTTTCATATTAGGTTCCAATCAGGCCGTGATACGGAGATTTTGCTAGCGTGTAAAATATGAGATGATTTGCTAAAGTATTTTAATCCAGAATCAATTGCCATGGACCCTATAATAATATAAGGAGATTGTGTTATGCGGGGAAAGGTGACAGCAAACAGGCTGAATATCAGAAGCCGGCCATCAATGGAGAGCAACACGCTGGGCCAGCTAGTCGGCGATGTCATTGTTAATATCCTTGGTCACCATAATCGCTGGTATGAAATCGAGCATCAGGGCGGGTCCGCATTTGTTGCCGATGCTTTTCTGCAGCCCGTCATAAACCTGAAATCACTAAAAGGCCGCGTCAAAGCGGAAGTCCTCAAAGTACGCGCTGAGCCAGGTCTGGCAGGGAAAGTAATCGGCAGTTTACCTGAAAATACCATGGTGAATATTCTGGCCGAGCACCCTGACTGGCTGGAAATCGATTTTAATAATGCCTCCGCCTATGTGTACAGTAAATATATCGAACTGCTGGAAGCAGGCCGATCAAACCAGGGGCGTATTTCCGCTGACTTGCTTAATGTCCGCAGGACGCCGAGCACCAAGGGTGAGATCATCGGTGTACTGGATGAAGGCCAAATTGTTGAATTACGTTCCCACATTGGTAACTGGTACGAAATCAGCTTTAACGGCGATGTCGCTTATATTTATGATCAGTATGTGATTGAAGCGGGTGATATCGCCGACACGAGATCTGCGTCAGCCAGGATCGTGATCGCTGACGATGCTGACACCGACCCCGGTTCAGCCCAGCTGGCACCAGAGGAGAAACTGGAGGTTACCGGTTCGACGGCGCGCCGGAAAGTGGCACGAACCTGGAACAAATTTGGCAACCTGCTCAATACACTCAGTGACCATTACCGGATCGAACCAGCCTGCGCCGTTGCTGTGCTGTGTGTGGAAAGTGCTGGCAAGGGCTTTGAAAAAGATAACCGGGACCGGATGATCGTCCGCTTCGAAAACCATAAATTCTGGAAATATTGGGGTAAGCAGCACGCTCTCGAATTTAACAGCCATTTCAAATACGGCGTGCGCAAGGATGGTAAATTAAAATCGTGGCTGGGCCACCAATGGCGCGCCAATGATGCGGAGGAGTGGCAGGACTTTCATGGTAGTCAGGAGCGAGAGTGGCAAGTGCTGGAGTTTGCTCGCAACCTGGATGATAGTGCGGCGCTTCTGTCCATCAGCATGGGTGCGCCACAGATCATGGGTTTTCATTATCAACGCCTGGGTTATTCTTCAGTTCAGGATATGTTCGACGCATTCAGCCGCGATATTCGATTCCAGATTATGGGGTTCTTTGAATTTCTCGATCCACGCATGGTCAAGGCACTGCAGGATCTGGATTTCAGTCGTTTTGCCGCCTCCTACAATGGCACTGGACAGGAGAAGAAGTATGGCGGTTGGATTCAGGACAATTATGATGCTTTCAAATCCTTTAACCTGCAGTTTGCGTAAACCACCTACCCTGATTCAAGGAGAGCACTATGGGTATTTTTGATTTTATTGGCAGTATTTTTAAACCGGCGGCAGATCTTGTTGACAACCTGCATACCAGCGATGAGGAACGATTAGAACTGCAAAAGCAGATGATGAAAATCCAGACCGACCTGCATGCCAAGCTACTGGAATATGAAACAAAATTAATGGAAGCTCAATCTTCGATCATTACCGCCGAAGCCAACAGCCAATCCTGGATCGCCCGCAACTGGCGCCCTATAACTATGCTGACGTTTCTGGTTCTGGTGGTTCTGAGTAGTCTCGGCGTTCTGGGCGTGCATGTACATGAGGAATTCTGGACCATCCTTAAAATTGGCCTGGGCGGTTATGTAATCGGACGCTCGGCTGAAAAAATTGTGCCGCAGGTGTTTAAAAAACATGAGATGGCGGCGAAAGGTTAAACCAGTCATCCAGGGTGGCAATCGTCTGGCAGCAAACTATCGACGGTACGTGCTACGAAGTACGCAGTGCGGGTCAAACTCGCCGCCTGTATACCGATGGGGTGTTCCATAGCCAGTACCACCCGGCACGAAACCTTGCGGGCGGGATCTGGGACTTGCTGTGGCTACCGGCACTGTTTAATTCACATGACCGGATCCGGCGGGTACTGGTACTGGGTGTGGGTGGCGGCACGGTGATCAACCAGTTACTGCGCCATGTCCAGCCCGAAGAAATCATCGGCGTGGAACTCAATCACGTGCATTTGCAGGTGGCGCGGCGTTTTTTCGGTGTCAGTAAAAAAGTAGCAACACTGGTACAGGCGGATGCCGTGCAGTGGATGAAAAATTACAGCGGACCGTCGTTCGATATGATCATCGACGATTTGTTCGGGGAAGAAAACGGTGAGCCGGTGCGAGCCGTTACCGCAAACTCCGCATGGTGCCGATTACTATTGCGTCATCTGGATCCTGCCGGAGTGCTGGTGATGAATTTCATCGGCGTTGGAGAACTGGGCGAAAGCGCCTGTCTTGCAATACCAGGTATTGCGCAGCGTTTCAGGTCGGTGTATCGGCTTAGTCTACCTGGCTATGAAAATGCCATTGGTGTGTTTGCACGGC
>JAJDNN010000083.1 GCA_022340685.1 Pseudomonadota bacterium | reverse complement strand
CACGAATTGAACGCAGTTGGGAAACCGTGGAACACAACTCTACGATTTCTCTACGTTCTAAATGACAAAGGCCTACATAACAATGTAAGCCTTTGAAGTTTATGGCGCGCCCGGCACGATTCGAACGTGCGACCGCCTGGTTCGTAGCCAGGTACTCTATCCAGCTGAGCTACGGGCGCAAAAACTGTTGCGAGGAACGAGCATCAAGTTGCGTGAATACCGATACATACCCGGTTCGCGATGCTGCCTGAGGAGGCGAAATATAGCCGTTTTTACTGACTTATTGCAAGGACCAGACACTATTGTGATGAATCAGACCTTATTAAATATGGTATGGCGGAGAGCGAGGGATTCGAACCCTCGATGGGCGTTAACCCATACACCCTTAGCAGGGGTGCGCCTTCAGCCACTCGGCCAGCTCTCCTTGATATCAAGCGCGCAAGGATACTGGAGCTGAAGGCATAGGTAAAGAGGGGGATTACTCGGCAGAATCAGGGTTATCGGCTTTTTCCTGCTTGATACGTTCGTAGATTTCTTCGCGGTGTACCGCCACATCACGCGGCGCGTTTACACCAATCCGTACCTGGTTACCCTTGACGCCCAGAACTGTCACTGAAACTTCGTCTCCAATCATGAGCGTTTCACCCACCCGACGAGTCAAAATTAACATTGGTTACTGTCTCCTAACAGATTTTGCTTTCCTGTTTTTGCGTTCCATGCAGATGGCTACTGGGCACGCCCGAATACTATGTGACAGGATAGTCGTTTAAATTAAGTCGATATATATGTAATAAGGACTACTTAGATAAAAAGGCCTACTTAGACTACCGGTGATTGCTCAAGTTTGAACACATCATGCAGGGCCCGTACCCCCAGTTCCAGGTACTTTTCATCCACCACCACGGAAATCTTGATTTCCGAAGTCGCTATCATACGAATATTAATGCCCTCTTTCGCCAGGGCTTCGAACATGGTACTGGCGATGCCGGCATGGGAACGCATCCCCACCCCAACCAGGGAGATTTTGACGATTGCGTTGTCGGCGGTGACTTCGCGCGCGCCCAGTTCCCCCGAGACTCGGGTCAGAATCGCCAGAGCCTTGTCGAAGTCATTGCGGTGCACGGTAAAGGTAAAGTCGGTAGTATCGTCAGCGCCCACATTCTGGATAATCATGTCGACCTCGATATTGGCCTCACCAATAGGCCCCAGGATCTGATAGGCAACACCGGGCTGGTCCGGAACACCCAGTATAGTCAGCTTGGCTTCATCGCGGTTAAAGGCGATCCCGGAAATAACCGGATTTTCCATAGTCTCTTCCTCAAAGGTAATCAGGGTGCCGGGGCCATCCTCGAAGGACGACAGCACTCGTAGTCTGACATTGTACTTGCCGGCAAACTCCACCGCGCGGATCTGGAGCACCTTGGAACCCAGACTGGCCATTTCCAGCATTTCCTCGAAGGTAATGCAATCCAGCCGCCGTGCGGTCTGCACCACCCGGGGATCGGTAGTGTAAACCCCGTCGACGTCGGTGAATATCTGGCATTCATCGGCTTTCAGGGCTGCCGCCAGCGCCACGGCAGTGGTATCGGAACCACCCCGGCCAAGGGTGGTGATGTTGCCATGCTCGTCCCGTCCCTGGAACCCGGCCACCACGACCACCCGGCCGTTATCGAGATCCCGGCGCAGGCGCGAATCGTCGATATCCAGAATGCGCGCCTTGGTGTGGGCACTGTCAGTCAGGATATGAACTTGCGAGCCGGTGTAGGAGACAGCATCGCAGCCCCGTTTGTGCAGGGCCATGCTTAACAGCGCGATGGTAACCTGTTCCCCGGTCGACACCAGCACGTCGTACTCGCGCGGGTCGGGGTGTTCAGATATGGCGTGCGCCAGCTCAATCAGGCGGTTGGTTTCGCCACTCATGGCCGACACCACCACCACGACATCATGGCCGGCCTTGCGGGTGGCGATCAGTTTCTCGGCAACCTGCTCGATACGCTCGATGCTGCCAACCGAAGTACCGCCAAATTTCTGGACTACCAGTGCCATGATTCCAGTGCCATGATCCGTGGGGGGGGATTGCGCGAAAAAGGCGCTAATTAAACACTAGTTGGGGAAACAAGTGAAGGAAAAATAGACAGAAAAACAATACGGTAACGCTTCGGGATTATTTTCCCATGTTCTCGCGCACCCAGTCAGGGACCCCGGCCAGTGCGCTGGGCAATGCTGCAGGTTGATTGCCCCCTGCCTGGGCCATATCCGGCCGGCCGCCGCCCTTGCCACCGACCTGCTGGGCCACGCTATTCACCAGATTCCCGGCCTTGATGCGCGTGGTCTGGTCCTTACTCACTCCGGCCACCAGACTGACCTTGTCGCCCTGCACTGCGGCCAGCACGATGGCAGCCGAACCCAGCTTGTTTTTCAGTTGATCAACCGTATCACGCAGACTCTTGGGGTCGGCACCCTCCAGCAATGCCGCCAATACCTTGATGCCATTCACATCTACAGCCTTGGCAGCCAGCTCATCGCCCTGCGAGCTGGCCTGTCTGGCCTTGAGCCGTTCCAGTTCTTTTTCCAGGGTTCGGCCACGCTCCAGCACCTGCTCGACCCGTTCGAACAGGGTGTCCCGATCCGACTTCAGCAGGGTGGCCAGGTCTTGCTGGATCTGCTTACCGGCTTCGACCCAGTCCAGGGCGCTCTGACCGGTAATCGCCTCGATGCGTCGCACCCCCGCAGCAATTCCGGTCTCCTGGGTGATCATGAACAGGCCAATGTCGCCGGTTCGCTCCACGTGGGTTCCGCCACACAATTCGGTGGAAAAATCACCCATCGACAGGACCCGCACCTCATCACCGTATTTTTCACCAAACAGGGCCATGGCACCGCTGGCCAGGGCATCCTGATGGGACATCAGGCGGGTCAGCACCGGCAGGTTGTCGCGGATTCGGGCATTAACCAGTTGCTCGATATCGGTGAGTTGCCGGGGTGTAACCGGCTCGAAGTGGGAGAAATCGAAGCGCAACCGGTCCGCCTCCACCAGCGAACCCTTCTGGGTCACGTGCTCGCCCAGAATCTGGCGCAACGCCGCATGCAACAGGTGAGTCGCGGAATGATTAAGACGAATTTGGGTACGTCGACTGGCATCCACAACAGCCTGCACCTGGTCGCCCACCTTAAGATCGCCGTCGGTCACTTCACCCAGATGCACAAACACATCGCCACCCTGCTTGCGGGTATCATGAACCCGGAACCGGCCCGTTGAGCCAATCAGAGTGCCGGTATCCCCCACCTGCCCGCCCGATTCCGCATAAAACGGGGTCCGGTCCAGCACCAGCATGCCGCGCTGGCCCAGCGTCAGGGACTCGACGGCCTGCCCTTCGACATACAGGCCGGTAATGGTGGCCTTGTCATCGAGAACCACATACCCGGTAAATTCGGTCTCACCTTTCAGCGTCGGGCCCTCGCCGTAATCCGCAGCAAAGGTACTGGCAGCCCGCGCGCGCTTCCTCTGTGCTTCCATTTCTCGTTCGAAACCGGTCATGTCCAGATTAAGACCGCGCTCGCGGGCAATATCGCCGGTCAGGTCCGCCGGAAAGCCGTAGGTATCATAGAGCTTGAACACGGTTTCGCCAGGAATGGTCTCGCCCGCCAGCCCGGCAATGGCCTGTTCCAGAATATGCATACCCTGATCCAGTGTTTCTGCAAAACGCTCCTCTTCCTGGCGCAGCACCCGCTCCACCATGGCCTGGGCCTTGGGTAGTTCGGGGTAAGCCGCTCCCATCTCAGTCACCAGTGGTGCGACCAGTATATAAAAGAAGGGCTCGCGCCTACCCAGCTTGTGGCCATGGCGAATGGCGCGTCGAATGATGCGTCGCAGCACATAACCGCGCCCCTCGTTGGCCGGCACCACGCCATCGACGATCAGGAACGAACAGGAGCGAATGTGGTCGGCGATGACCTTCAGGGAATTGTTGCTGCGGTCCGGACACCCGGTCACATCGGCCGCCGCCGCAATGAGATTGACGAACAGGTCAATCTCGTAGTTGCTGTGCACGCCCTGCATCACCGCGGCCAGACGTTCCAGTCCCATACCGGTATCGACAGACGGCTTGGGCAAAGGATTGAGCGTCCCCTGCTTGTCCCGGTCGTACTGCATGAACACCAGGTTCCAGATCTCGATGTAGCGATCGCCGTCTTCTTCTGGCGTACCAGGCGGACCACCGGGTATGTCCGGGCCGTGATCGTAAAATATTTCCGTGCAGGGACCGCAGGGACCGGTATCGCCCATGGACCAGAAATTGTCGCTTTCGTATTGCCTGCCGCCGGGTTTGTCACCGATACGGGTGAACCGGGCCGGGTCGACTCCGATTTCCTGCAACCAGATGTCGGCCGCTTCATCATCGTCCACATAGACGGTGACCCATAACCTGTCAGCCGGTATGCCGAGTTCGTTAGTGAGAAAATCCCAGGCGAACCGGATGGCTTCCGGCTTGAAGTAGTCGCCGAAACTGAAGTTGCCCAACATTTCAAAAAAGGTATGGTGTCGGGCGGTGTAACCGACATTTTCCAGATCGTTATGCTTGCCACCAGCCCGCACGCAACGCTGGGCGCTGACGGCACGAGTGTAGGGACGGTGTTCCTTGCCTAAAAAGACGTCCTTAAACTGCACCATGCCCGCATTGGTGAATAACAGGGTCGGGTCATTGGCCGGTACCAGTGAACTGGACGGCACAATTTCATGCTGCCGCGCCTGGAAGAACTCCAGGAAGGCACGACGTAATTCAGCACTGGTCATGGTCTTTTTCATTCTTCAAATGCCAATTTGGCGACGTTCATTCAATCTTCGTCACGCAATACCTGTCGGGTCTGGTCCGCCGAAAAACCCCGGTATTGCAGAAACCTTGCCTGGCGCGCCTTGTCCCGAAAATCCACCGGCAAGGCCGGGCCAAACTTCTTGCAACGCGCCGCCTCAGCCCGCGTCAACCAGTCGGGATCCCTCTCGTCCAGCCAGGCGTCGATGAGCTCGTCATCGACACCGCGTTGGTGTAACTCAGCACGTATTTTCAACGGCCCGGAACCGCGCTGCCGGCGGGAATAAACAAACGCTTCAACGAAGCGTGCATCACTCAACAGGCCATCTCGGGTCAGGGTCTGTAGGGCCTCGGCAACCTCCTCGGACGAATAACCCCGTGCCAGCAACTTGTCCTGCAACTGTCGGGTACTGTGTTCCCGGTTTGCCAATAATCCCATGGCGGTTTCCCGCACCGGCCGCGTCGCCTTCCTGGGTTTCGTGTCCGCGGACGGCGTATTGTACTCGGTATCAGATCCGGATTTACGCATCAGGCTGGTCGTCGTGTTGCGAGCGTGGGACCGCTAAAAGCGATTACACGCCAAGCCCCTGTCCAATCTTTTTACACGGCCAATTAAAAAGGGCGACCTGGGGGCCACCCTTTTTCGTCCAGTTTTCAAGGGCGCCGGATTTATTCTTCGGCAACCTCGGCGACGACATCCTCGACCACTTCCAGCTTCGGTCCGATCGGTAACAGCTTGGCGCGGATCTGCTTCTCGATATCCGCCGAGACCTCCGGGTTTTCCTTGAGAAAGTTGCGCACATTGTCCTTGCCCTGGCCAATGCGATCGCCGTTATAGCTATACCAGGCACCCGCCTTGTCAACGATGCCTTCGCGGACGCCGAGGTCGATAATCTCCCCTTCACGGGAAATACCCTCGCCGTACAGCAAATCGAACTCGACTTTCTTGAACGGCGGGGCCACCTTGTTCTTCACCACCTTGACGCGGGTCTCGTTGCCGATCACCTCGTCGCCTTTCTTGATGGCCCCGATCCGGCGAATATCAAGCCGCACTGAAGAATAGAACTTCAGGGCGTTCCCACCAGTCGTAGTTTCCGGGCTGCCAAACATCACCCCGATCTTCATGCGGATCTGGTTGATGAAGATCACCATCGTGTTGGATCGCTGGATATTGGCAGTCAGCTTACGCAACGCCTGACTCATCAAGCGGGCCTGAAGACCCATATGAGAATCCCCCATGTCGCCCTCGATTTCTGCTTTGGGCGTCAGCGCCGCGACCGAGTCAACCACCACGATGTCTACTGCGCCGGAGCGCACCAGCATGTCAGTAATCTCCAGCGCCTGTTCACCGGTATCCGGCTGTGACACCAGCAACTCGTCCACATCGACACCGAGTTTTTCGGCATACCCCGGATCCAGTGCATGTTCCGCATCCACAAATGCCGCCGTACCGCCGATTTTCTGAACCTCGGCAATCACTTGCAGCGTGAGTGTGGTTTTGCCGGATGATTCCGGCCCGTAGATTTCCACTACACGGCCACGTGGCAAACCGCCAACACCGAGGGCAATATCCAGGCCCAGTGATCCGGTTGACACCGCATCGACTTCCCGGATTGCGCCGGCATCACCCATGCGCATGACGGAGCCCTTGCCGAATTGTTTTTCAATCTGACTCAGTGCAGCACCGAGCGCTTTTTTCTTTGCATCGTCCATTAGGTTTAAAACCCCCGTTAATTTGATCCGGGCCATCCTCCCTCCGTGGACAACCCGCTGAACTCCACCCGTTGCATTATTTCACAAGTATCGGGTACGGCCTAGACCATTAAATATAAACCTGTAACCAATCCGCGCTCACATTACAGAAACTACTGCAATGCCCATCGCTTTAGCACTGTGTAGACCACGCCTTCGGAGCGGGTTTCCGAATGTATCAACGCGAAGTCCCGCACCGTCCACGTTGTCGCCGGCATCTCAGGCACAGGTGGCGCCTGCCGGGCTTTGCGTAGCAGTGTCAGGTGCGGCAC
>JAJDNN010000059.1 GCA_022340685.1 Pseudomonadota bacterium | reverse complement strand
ACATCAGCATGCACGATACCGACCTTGCCGATCCGCGTTCTGACCTCGATGGCAAACGGCAAGTCAGTCAGGGCGTGCCGCAATTTCTTCAAAAATTGTTTCTGCACCTGTGTCGCCCAGGCGCCCCCCTTTCGATACCATCTTGATTGTATGCGGTGATCCTTGGCAGACTGGATTGCCAGAGTCTCATGGTTGCCCCGCACGGCATAGAACCAGGGCTTGTCCAGCCACACCAATACCTTGTCATTGTGCTGGCCATGGTCAATCAGATCGCCGACAGAAATCAGGCGATCCTGATGCTTGTCAAACCCCAACTTTCTGAGTCTGGTCTTTAACAGATCGAAACAGCCATGAATATCTCCGACCACGAAGTCGCGCCCGGATGGGTTTTTCGACAGGCGTAATACGTTCGATGAGGGGTTGTCTGATTTCATGGGAGCCATTGACCGATATTTTTGTAACAGAACTGTCAGTTACAGCGTTGGTTATGTAAACGGGTTACTTGCTCCAAGCTTATAATACTTTTGCGCTTTGGCAAGTAAATTGCGAATAAATTTTATGCTTGTAGATTCAAGCATAACGGCAGTGCGTAACAAGATATTAATACTTTATCGATAAACTGATTGTTGATTTAAAAAGAGCAAAACATTTTCAACCAAAGGCCACTTACTTTCGGCATACCATAGTGTTGGTGGAAGGCATGCTCCAGGGATTGCTTGCCGCACCGAGGAAAATGAGCCAGGCTCAGAAACAGGCGCCTAGTCGAGGCGTTTTTTAAGTTCAGGATCAAGTTTGTAATCGGGATATCGCTGGCGAAATGATTCAAATGCCGCGATGGCTTCTTTCTTTTTACCTTCGCTGAGAAGCTGTTTGATTTGTTCAATTTGCTGATTGGCGGACAGACGTTCGGCAGCGTCCTGGCGTTGCACAGGAGCAATACGTTTCTCCTTTTGTACCGCCGGTGTAACTTCCTCTTCACCCAGCATATTATCAGCGGGTTGGCTTGCCCTGTCGGGAGCGAGTTCGCGGTACGTTTGTGGCGCCTCTTCCGTTTTTGCCCGGTCTCCGGTTTGCTGTTCCTTCGACAAGGGGACCGACTGCGGTGCTATAACGGTGGCCGGTTGCGGTGCGGTACGTTCGTCTGGTGACTGACGGGAATATTGCAGGGTGATCAAGCTGACACTCAGTACCAGCACGGCAGCTGCCGAGATCGGCACAGCCCAGCGCCGACTGAAACTTGCCTTGCGCGGGCCCGCGCCCACTTCACGGCGAGCGGCGGCCAGAATGCGATCGTCAAGACCGGCTGGTGGGGTTGGTTTGTCCAGTCCCTGGTAGGTCTGGCTAATCCGGGGGTCGTGTACTGACTTGTCGGTTTCGTTGGTCATCGGGCTGACGGCCTGGAGTTTACATCCGTTACGGGCAGGTTAGCGTGATAAAAGCAGTGCCGGCAAGTCGGGATTGACCTGTCTATTTTCAGTCCATAAGACAATTTTACATACCATTTCGACGGGGTGTCCCATGATCCTGCAGGTGCGGTAACAACCATACACCAGCCAGGGAACACAGCTTTCAATGCGATTAGATGTTTGATGTAATTTTGTTGAACAGTCATTAACTCATCCCCATCCCATCGCGCAGTCGTCGGATGGCATACCGTAACCGGCTCTTGACGGTTTCCCGGCTGGTGTCGGTGGCTGTAGCAATTTCCTGCAGGGTCATGCCGGCTTCCTCCTTGAGCAGAAATGCTTCGCGCTGGGCCTCGGGCAGGGCATCGATTAAAACAGAGAGCTGTGCGGCCTGTTGCTGTCCATCAACAATACGGGCCGGGTTCTGGGTATCGGCGGCAGCGACATCCTCCGGCCCCGGGTCGTCAAGATATGATTCAGGTAGTGTCGTGTTTTGCCGTCGATAGTGATCAATCATGCGATGGTGGGCGATCTGATACAGCCAGGTCCGGAAGCTGGCCTTGACGGTATAGCCTTGTCGGGCATTCACGATCCGCAGCCAGATATCCTGAAACAATTCCTCGGCACTGGCAGGGTTGCGGCACTGGCGCAGCAGGTAACGATACACGGGACCCTTGTACCGGCGGTACAGTGTTTCGAAGGCAGTGGCGTCGCCTTTCTTATAGGCCAGCATCAATGTTTCATCACTGTCTTCCAGAGCCATAGGCAGGCAGCGTACTGCATGCCACGACCGAAAGAAAGGTAACCCGCCAGGAACTGCCTTGATCACAACGTCCATGTCCACAAAAGCCATGAAGGAGGGAAACCGTACTTGCCGGTTTCCCTCCGGGACCTAGCGATTTGCCGTGGGGGGGGAACTCGACAGCGTGTCTGCCAGTGCGGCGAGAGACAGGAATTCGCTGCGGTAACCATGCGGATCTGTGCCCCGTGAATTGCGGGCCAGCAGCAGGAGTTCATCATATGAATAGTCCGCAGTGTATTTACCGCCCCGTAATAGCTGGCCGAAGGCGGCAACGGCGGCAGCGAAGCGGAAACGATCACTGGTCCTGGTCAGTTGCGATACGATGTCCTGGCGCCGGATGACCTGTTCCTGCAACTGGCTGCGGGTCTCGCCAGGCCGTTTGTAGCGCAGTCGCAATACAGCAAGCTCATCGCGGTGCTTGCCGCCGGCATCGACTGCGCGGCCATAACGCAGGGGTTCGATGTGCTCTGCCCCGGAGCCGGCTAGCGTGATTTCATACAGGGCAGTGACGGTATGCCCTGCGCCAATCTCACCCGCATCCACCTTGTCGTTGTTGAAATCCTCGCGTGCGAGAACACGGTTCTCGTACCCGATCAGGCGGTACTCGCTGACCAGAGTGGGATTGAACTCGACCTGGATCTTGACGTCCTGGGCGATAGTTTGCAGAGTGGACGACATTTCCTCGACCAGGACCTTGCGGGCCTCCAACAGTGTGTCGATGTAGGCATAGTGGCCATTACCGTTGTCCGCCAACTGTTCCATCAGGTGGTCATTGTAATTACCGCTACCGAAGCCGAGCGTGGTAAGGGTGATGCCGGACTTGCGCTTGGCCGCGATCAGATCTTGCAGCGCCTCGAAGCTGACCGTGCCCACATTAAAGTCGCCATCCGTGCACAGGATTACCCGATTGATGCCGTTCTTGATATAGGACTGCTCCGCCAGGCGGTAGGCCAGTTGGATTCCGGCCGCACCGTTGGTCGAGCCACCAGCCCGTAATTGCTCCAGTGCGGTCAGAATCGCGGCCTGTTGATCACCGGCAACCGGGTCCAGTACTACCCCGGAAGCGCCGGCGTAGACCACGATGGCAAGACGATCCTCAGCACGTAAACGACGGGCCAGCAGCGCCATGGCCTGTTTCAGCAAATCCAGCTTGTTGGCCGAGCGCATCGAGCCGGATACATCGATCAGGAATACCAGGTTCGCGGCAGGTAACTGACTGGATGGCACTTCGTACCCCTTCAACCCAACCTGCAACAGCCGGGTCGACGTGTTCCATGGGGTCGGCCCGATTTCGGTGCTGATGCTGAACGGCATTTTCTTGTCACGGGGCAGTGGGTAGTCGTAGCCGAAGTAATTGATCATTTCCTCGATCCGCACGGCATCGTGTCTCGGCATCCGGCCTGTCTTGAGGATCCGTCGTACATTGCTGTAGGCACCGGTGTCCACGTCAATACTGAAGGTGGACACCGGTCGTTCTGCAACCCGCTGCAGGGGGTTGTCAGTAAAGTGGGCATAGTTTTCCCGGTCTGTCGGTTCGCTTGGCAGGCGCCACGCGGGATCCGTCACGCCGGGTTGTAGCCGGACTGCCCCCGACGTGATGGTTGCAGGCGCTGCCTGTTCCCGCATTTCATCCTTGCGAGCAGTGTCGATTTTCTGCTTTTGTCTGTTTGCCTGGGAAGGGACCGGTGGATTAACGGTCTGCTCCGCAGTAGGTGGTCTATCATCCAGCGTGCCATCACAGGCACCAAGCAGGGCGATCAACAGCCCAAATATAAGCGGACTATAGGGGTTTCGTGGTTGTGCAATTCTCATCGCGTTCTCCTGGTTTGTGTTCTGTACAGGTAAACGCAGCACAAACCCAGTGGGGGTTAAATAATTTGTTCGATCTAACAAAGCGAGGCTGTGGCAGTTTGGTATGATGATCAGGAGCAGGCCCGTCACAGGAACCAAACCGATGCCAAATCATCCCTTCGAAACCGATGTGTCCGCGTATATCTGGGACAGCAAGTATCGTTATCGGGATGGTGAGCCGTATGAGGCGACCATTCAGGATACCTGGCAGCGGGTTGCGACAGGTGTGGCCAGTGTCGAATCAACGGATGCCGCCGGTTGGGCCGGACACTTTCTGGATATCTTGCAGGATTTCCGTTTTCTGCCCGGCGGCCGTATCCTGGCCGGGGCTGGTGTGCCGCATGAAGTGACCCTGTTCAACTGTTTTGTTATGGGCGAGATCGAGGATTCCATGGACGGCATCTTTGATGCGCTCAAGGCAGGTGCACTGACCATGCAGCAGGGTGGCGGGGTGGGTTACGATTTCTCGACCCTGCGTCCGCAAGGGGTCCGCGCCCGTCGGGTGGGGGGTATTGCTTCGGGTCCGGTGTCCTTCATGCGGATCTGGGACGCCATGTGTGACACCCTGTTGTCCACAGGTGCGCGGCGTGGCGCCATGATGGCAACCCTGCGCTGCGATCACCCGGATATCGAGCGCTACATCGAAGCCAAGCAGCATTCCGGCGCGTTGCGCCATTTCAATCTGTCAGTGCAGGTGACCGATGCGTTCATGGAGGCCGTGAAGCAGGACACAGACTGGCCGCTGGTGTTCCCTTTACGGGGACTGCATGACGATGTAGCGGGTGACGATCAAATCATACAACGAGTCTGGTCCAATCAGCGCGACGCGGAACCCTGCCGGGTACTTCGTTGCGTCCAGGCGCGTGATTTGTGGGACAGGATTATGCGCGCCACCTATGCCTATGCCGAGCCAGGTGTATTGTTTGTCGATCAGATCAATCGCATGAATAACCTCGGTTATCGCGAAAGGATCAGCGCCACCAATCCCTGCGGCGAAATTCCATTGCCACCCTACGGTGCCTGTGATCTGGGTTCGGTCAACCTGACGCGTTTCGTCCGGGATCCCTTTACGTCCCGGGCCCGACTGGATCTGGCTGACATTGCAAAGACCGTGGCGGTGGCGGTGCGTCTGATGGATAACATCATCGATCTGTCGCGTTATCCCTTGCCGGCCCAGCAGGACCAGGAACGCGGCACCCGGCGTATGGGTCTGGGCATGACTGGCCTGGCAGACAGCCTGATCATGCTCGGCCTGCATTACGCGCATGATGCCGCCCGGCAACAGGCCGCGCAGGTCATGGCGCAGATCTGTCATACCGCCTATCGGACTTCGATTGATCTGGCCAGAGAAAAAGGTACCTTTCCCTGCTTTGATAAAACTGCGTACCTGAACAGTCCGTTTGTTCAATCCCTGCCGACGGATATCCAGCAGGGCATCGCGCAGACCGGGATCCGCAACAGTCACCTGACGGCCATTGCGCCAACCGGCACTATCAGCCTGCTGGCCAATAATGTGAGCAGCGGCCTGGAGCCGGTCTTCGATTTCAGTTACCGCCGCAAGATTTTGCAACCCGATGGCAGTTACCAGGAGTATGCGCTGAGCGATTACGCCTGGCGGCACTGGCAGGCACTGCAACCTGATGAACCCTTGCCCGATTTCTTTGTTGATGCCGAGAGTGTGTCTCCTGATGATCAACTGCAGATGCAGGCGGCCATCCAGACCTATGTGGACAACGCTATTTCCAAAACCATCAACGTCCCGGTCGATTATCCTTTTGCCAAATTCAAATCCCTCTACCACCAGGCCCACGCGCTTGGCCTGAAAGGCTGTACCACCTTCCGTCCCAATCCGGTCACCGGTGAAATACTTTCTGCCGGGCAGGCGCCGGCCCGTCACTGTTGCAGTATTGACCGTGAAGCTGACTAGCACATCGTCGTTTTGACACACGAGGGGACTAACTCGAAGGGGATAGTTGTATGCCCTAAGTTATACTATGTCATTGATTTTATAAGTAAAGTTTCGTATCCAGACTGCCGAAACACCTTCAGGAAGGCAATTTATGGATATGAATTTACTCACTTTATCGTTCAGGGATCGCATACAGGAGCAGGAGTTTCTCAGCGACTATGAACACCATTTCCGCCTGACATTCCGGATTGCGCTGACTATCGGTATCCTGTTTTATGCTTTTTTCGGCGCGCTGGATGTTTATCTCTATCCCCTGTTGCACACCGATCTCTGGCTGGTTCGGTATGGTCTGGTTATGCCGGTACTCGTGCTGGCAGCCATCTACCTGTTCCGCGCCGGACGACACACCCGGACCCAGGAAGTTCTGACGCTCGCGACCCTGGTCGCCGGTCTGGGTGTTGTGGCAATGACCGTGATCATCCCGGCCTGGGCGAGAAACACCTACTTTGCCGGACTGATCATCGTGATGATGTTTGTCTATACTTTTTTGCGCATGCGTTTTGTGTGGGCCTGTATTTCAAGCTGGCTGGTGGTCGTCGCCTATGAGGTGGCCTCTCTCGAATTCGGTAGTGTCGAGGTGAGACATCTGGTCGCCGACAACTTTTTTTTAATCTCTGCCAACTTTGTTGGCATGGCCGCCTGCTATTCCATGGAATATGATGCGCGCCGCAGATTCATACTGATGCGTGAGTTGCATTCAGAACGCAAGCGTATCAGTAACGTGAATGTCGAGCTGGAATCCCTCAACACCATGCTGGATCGACTGGCCCATCATGACGATCTGACCGGCATCCCCAATCGGCGCAGTTTCTTTGCTCATCTGACGGAGGAATGGAACCGGCACCGGCGTTTCAAGGCCTCCATGTCACTGGTTTTGATCGACGTGGATTACTTCAAACGCTATAACGATACTTATGGGCATCAGGCGGGCGATGAATGTCTCAAGCAGCTGGCGAGCCTGATGTTGGAGTTCACCAACCGTGCCGGGGATCAGGCCGCACGGATTGGGGGCGAGGAATTCGTCCTGTTCCTGGCCGGAACTGATCTGGCGGAAGCCTGCGAGCTGGGCAAGAAACTGCGTCGCAAGGTTGAGAAGATGAATATCCCCCACACTGGTTCGCTGGTGGCCGACTATGTCACCATCAGTGCCGGGGTGGCCACGACCGTGCCGGGAGAAAATCTGGATGCGGAGGATCTGCTCAAGCAGGCCGACAATGCGCTGTACGAAGCCAAGGAAGCCGGGCGTAATCAGGTGGTGTGTCACACTCTGGAATGATCAGCCGTCCTGATCCGGCGCAGGCTGTAACGCCAGTCGGAATCGGGTTCCCCGCTGTGTAGCCTGATGCAACGGCCGACTTCGTTTTCATACCAGCCGTAAGTTTGCTGTAACGGTTCCACACTATAGCCCCACCAGGTGCCATTGGCATCCTGCGCGATCCAGTTAACCCATGCCGGTGCGTTGTTGAAATCCGGCATCAATTTGTCTGGATGAACAGGCCGGGATCCACCCGCGCATTGTTGAGGCTGACCCCCCAGTGTAAATGCGGGCCGGTTACCCGTCCGGTCATGCCAACCTTGCCAATCAGCTCGCCCTGTTTGACCTGTTGGCCGGGCTGGACATCGATTTTGCTCATATGACAATACATCGTGACCAGACCCTGGCCGTGGTCGATGAACACGGTATTGCCATTGAAAAAGTAATTGCCGGTGGTCAGTACCTCCCCGGCGGCCGGAGCACGCACCGCGCTGCCTTCCGAGGCGGCAATATCCAGCCCGCTGTGCGGCTTGCGGGGTTGATTGTTGAAATAGCGGCGCAATCCGAACGGGCTGCTGAGTCGGCCTTCCACCGGCATGATGAATGCCGTTTCCACTTCCGGTACTTCACGCCAGTTGTCCAGTGCGCCGAGAATGATTTTCTTTTCCTTGCGAATGCGATCCAGATCCTTGGCATAGGGGTTGACCATGCGCTTGTTCTTGAGGGTGATGTGCTGGGTCTTGTATTGCTTTTCGGCCACCGAAAATTCGCGGTAATAGGATTGCGCGGCGGCAGGCTTGACTTTGATGCGCTGGGTACCGGGCCGCGCCGCTAACGGGATGCCCACTACCGCTTCCCAGTTCTGACCGTTTTTGCGCACCATGACCCGATGTGAGTTGTACCAGGCGGACGGGGCGGGTTCATTGGCCGGGGCAATCGAGACGATGGCTACACCGCCCGGTACCGGTGCGGTGTGTGGATAGCGCGTATCGGCCAGTACTGGGTTCAGAGCCAGGCCGAGTAACAGGAGCAAACCATATTGCTGCAGCTTCATTTTTTATGCACCCGTGTGACGGTGGAAACCAGACTGCCCTGGTATAGCCGGGTGTTAATGCTGTCGCCTGGCGCCACCTCGGTGGCTGTTCTGATAACCCTGTCATCGGAATCAATAGTCACGATGGCGTACCCTCGTGACAGGGTTGCCAGAGGGCTGACAGTCTCCAGACTGTGGGTCAGGTGGCCGAGATGCTGGCGTTGCTGGGTGAGGCGGTAGTGCAGGGCGCGGCGGGCGCGCTGTGTCAGTTCCCGCAGCAGCAACGTGTTTCGGTCCAGCCGCTGGCGCGGCGAAAATTGCTGGAGCCGTTCCTGCAGCATGGCCAGCTGCGCCCGGCGATGACGAAGGATATGTTGTGTGGCCCGGTTACGCCGCAGTTCCAGTTCATCCAGTCGTTGCAAGCGTTCCTCGATGCGGCGGGCGGGGTGGGGCAGGCGGTTGGCCAGCCACTTCAGCCGCTGCCGGTAGTCGTCGAATTGCCGCTGCCGGGCCCGCCCCAGGCGCTGTTGCAGCTTCTCCAGCCGCGTACGCCATTCAGTTTGATCCGGTGTGACCAGCTCCGCGGCTCCGGTCGGGGTAGGGGCACGCTGATCCGCCACCAGGTCGGCAATGGTGACATCCACCTCGTGACCGATGCCGCTTACCACTGGGATTGGACAGGCGTGAATGGCGTGGGCGACCTCTTCTTCGTTGAACGCCCACAGATCCTCCAGCGAACCCCCGCCCCGGGCCAGAATCAGCACATCGCATTCATTTCGCTCACCGGCAAGTCGAATCATGCGGGCAATGTCCCGTCCGGCGCCGGCGCCCTGGACCGGCACCGGGTAGACGATCACCGGAATACCGGGAAAACGACGCTTGAGGGTGGTGAGAATATCGTGAATGGCGGCCCCGCTGGGTGAGGTAATCACCCCGATCCGGGCGGGTAAGGAAGGCAACGGTTGCTTGTGTCCAAGATCGAACAACCCGGCCTGATCCAGCTTCTGCTTGAGCTGCTCGAAGGCCTGACGCAAGGCGCCGTCGCCGGCGACTTCCATATGTTCGATGACCAACTGGAATTCGCCGCGTGCTTCATACAGGCCAATGCGGGCACGCACCATGACCTGCATGCCGTCCTGAGGTCGGAACTTCACCAGCTGGTTACGATTGCGAAACATGGCGGCACGGACCTGGGCTGCTTCGTCCTTGAGGGTAAAGTACCAGTGACCGGAGCCGGGTCTCGCCAGGTTGGACAGCTCACCCGCCAGCCAGATCAGCGGGAAACTGCCTTCGAGGACGGTGTGAACCTCCCGGTTCAGCCGACTTACTGTGTAGATATCACGCCCTGCGAGCGGGTATGCGGGTTCAAACGACATACAGGGATCATAGCCTGAGCGGCGGACCGGATAAACAGGCAGAGGGCGGTTGTGTCGGGGACCAGGCAATTAAAAAAGCCGGGTTTCCCCGGCCTGTGTAGCATTGCCTGATATATCCAATCAGTTGATACGGGGACCCGCGTTGGCCTGTTGTTGTTGCTGCTGGATGGCGAGCGTGCTCTGTTGCTTGGCCTCGTTAGCCAGCTTGACAGCCTCGTCGTACTGCCCATTCTTCAACGCTTCCTGGGCTTTTTTAATCAGTTTGCCGGTATCGCGCCATTCATAGCCTACATTTTTGGCCCGCGCGGTTTGGTGTTCTGCTGCTGTGATGGCGCCTATTGCGTCGTTCTTGTTGTGGGTTTGACTGGGTGTTGATGCGCAGGCACCGAGGAACAGGGCAGCTGCAGCGACCAGCAGGGTGATCTTTTTCATGAATTCCTCCTCAATATTATTAATGGTATTGTTTAATGAATAGCCAGTTCCCAACCCTGGGGCAGGATGTTTATTATCGTTATCGTTGATTTATTGTTATTCAACCCGGCGGAAAGGCCACCGGGAAGTGTGGTCCATTATGCGTCGTGCGGCGATTGGGAGCAAGTTCGACCCCGGTTTTCCACTACCCCGGGCGCGGCCAGGCGATCACCGCGTGGCATCGGGGCTTGTCGGCAACCGGTCTAACTGTTGTTACGCGGTGTGCGGCAAAAGGCCGGGCGGGGCGTGGCCATTTACCCGCCTATTAAAACTCTTTATAATTCGCCGATTTACCTCAACCCGGACACCGAAACATGCTGCGCATTTCCCAGGAAGCTCTCACTTTTGACGATGTTTTACTGCTGCCTGCCCACTCGACCATCTTGCCCAAGGAAGTCAGCCTGCGAACCCGCCTGACACGCGATATCGAACTCAGTATTCCCCTGGTGTCCGCCGCCATGGATACCGTCACCGAGGCCCGCCTCGCGATCGCCATGGCGCAGGAAGGCGGTATCGGTATTATTCACAAGAACATGGATTATATGATCCAGGCGGAACACGTCCGTCAGGTCAAGAAATTTGAAAGCGGGGTGATCAAGGATCCCCTGACCGTCACGCCCGAAACCAGCATTCAGGACGTGCTGAATCTTACCCAGTCCGAAAACATATCCGGCGTTCCGGTAGTGAAAGGCGGTGAGCTGGTGGGGATCGTGACCAGTCGCGACATGCGATTTGAAACCCGGTATGACAGCCCGGTGTCCAGCATCATGACACCCAAGGAACGGCTGGTGACAGTGCAGGAAGGGGCGGAACGCGATGAAATTCTCAAGTTGCTGCATGAGAACCGGATCGAGAAGGTGCTGGTCGTGGATGATCACTTCCTGTTGCGCGGGCTGGTCACCGTCAAGGATATTCAGAAAGCGAAGGAAAACCCTCATGCGGTCAAGGATGAGCAGGGTCGCCTGCGGGTCGGTGCGGCCGTCGGGGTCGGTGGCGGTACTGAACAACGGGTCGAGGCGCTGGTGGATGCGGGCGTGGATGTGATCGTGGTGGATACGGCGCATGGCCATTCCCAGGGTGTGCTGGATCGGGTCGCCTGGGTCAAGAAAACCTATCCTCAGGTCCAGGTCATTGGCGGCAACATTGCCACCGCGGATGCCGCCCGGGCGTTGGCCGATGTTGGGGCGGATGCCGTGAAAGTGGGGATCGGCCCCGGCTCTATTTGCACCACGCGTATCGTGGCCGGGGTGGGCGTACCGCAAATCACCGCCGTAGCGAACGTGGCAGAAGCGCTGGAAGGTACCGGGATCCCCCTGATTGCCGATGGTGGTATTCGTTATTCGGGGGATATCGCCAAGGCACTGGTGGCCGGTGCCTATTGCGTCATGATCGGCTCCATGTTTGCCGGTACTGAAGAAGCCCCCGGGGACGTGGAACTGTTCCAGGGTCGTTCCTACAAGTCCTATCGGGGGATGGGTTCACTCGGCGCCATGACTACTCGCCACGGTTCCTCGGATCGCTACTTCCAGGAAGGCAGCGAGGCCGACAAACTGGTTCCGGAAGGTATCGAAGGCCGGGTCCCGTTCAAGGGCCCCCTGTCGCCGGTCATTAACCAGTTGCTCGGTGGTATACGGGCCAGTATGGGGTATACGGGTTGTGGCAGCATTGATGACATGCGCACCCGGCCCGAATTCGTACGGGTCACCAATGCCGGTATGGCCGAAAGCCATGTGCACGACGTGACCATTACCAAGGAAGCACCCAATTACCGGGCCTGATTGCAATGCGCTTGCAGTTATATAGGGAACCCCGGCCTGGAAACAGAGCGGGGTTTTTTGTAGACACACGCTGTGGCGCTTCCGGGCTCCGGCTTTGAGCAAACCGACCAATGGCGTTACTGACATTCTGATTCAATACCCGGCAAAGTAATGAATGACGGGCAGATATCAAGGTCGTGGTGCGAAAATTGCGCAGACTATTCGGTCAATGAATCATGCAATTGCCCGAGTGTGTGAAGGGCATGGTATTCCTTATAATTACACAAACATGAATTACCAGACTAAGCGGGGAGAAAATTGATGGAACAACTTAATATCGAAAAACTGTTCGACGCGGAATTTATCGATATGATTATCCAGTCTGCGATCCAGTGGGTTACCACCTACTCGTTCAGCATTCTCGGCGCCATCATTATATTTTTTGTAGGGAGATGGCTGACCGGCAGGATCACCAGTTTGCTCACCAAACTGCTCAAGAAAAACAAGGTTGATGCCGCCCTGACCGGATTTCTGAGCAACTTGTCTTACTATGCCCTGATGGTAGTGGTGGTGATTGCCGCTGTAGGCCAGCTTGGCATCAACACAACTTCCTTCCTGACCATTGTCGGCGCGGCAGGTTTGGCAGTTGGCCTGGCCCTGAAAGACTCGCTGAACAACTTTGCCTCCGGTGTAATGATTATTCTGTTCCGGCCATTTGGTATCGGGGATGTGATTACCGCCGGCGGGGTAACCGGCAAGGTGCAGAGCATTGCCATATTCAATACGATCATGACTACCGGCGATAACCAGCGGGTTATCGTGCCAAATGGCAACATCATCAACTCGGTGATTACCAATATAACTGCAAACGATACCCGGCGCATCGATCTGGTGGTGGGGATTGGCTATGGTGATGACATCATCAAGACCAAGCAGGTTCTGGCAGATATCGTAAGTGCGGATGACAGGATTATGTCCGAACCGGCACCGGTAATCGCCGTCTCGGAACTGGCCGACAGCAGCGTCAACCTGATCGTACGGCCGTGGGTAAAAACCTCGGAGTACTGGGACGTCTATTTTGATTTGATGGAAAAAATAAAACAGACTTTTGACGCGGAAGGTATCAGTATTCCTTACCCGCAACGGGACGTGCATTTGATACAGGAACAGGCCGGAGTTGAATGATAGCCGGTCGTAGATGCGGCTTCATTACAAACTGGCTTGTGTCCAATCATAATGCAAGGAGAGGGCGGGCTTTGCCTTCCCTCTACTTTGCTAATCAATGCTCTGTTTATCTAGCCGGGAAGTGTGTCGGTTCGTTATTCTTCTCCAGACAATAATCTGGATTGGACTGTTACGACGTTATTCGACACTAGTGATTCATATCACCTAACAGCTTGCCGTCTGAACCCTTTCTTTTCCCATAGTAGTCATATTTTGACTTGTGATAGGTTTCTTTAGTGGTTTGCACGTTTCCCTTGTAGCGCGGGTCCTGCGGGCGCTGATGGGAATTAATATAGGCAGCCACGTCCCAGGCATCCTGACTACTGAGCGAATCTGGCATGCCCAGCGGCATATTGGCTTTGATGAATCCGGCCGCAGTATTGACCTTATGCATGCCGGCGCCCCAGTTGTAGGACTTCGGTCCCCACAACGGTGGAAACAGCGTGGTGCCGTTCCGTATGACCCCCTGGCCATCGATGCCATGACAAACCGCACAATGGGTGCGATACACTTTTTTTCCACGGACCGGATCAAATCCCTTATCGGTTTCCTCGAGTTTGGGGTAGCCGCGTCCCGCCATGTGCGTATCACCGGTTGGCGCGCCCTGGCTTATCCAGTACAGGTAGGACAACAAATCAGTTATGGTCCGGGCGTCTGCCGCAGGGGCATGCCCGGTCTCGGAGCCAGGTGCATTCATCGAGTAGGTAAAGCAACCCTGGATACGCATGGTCATGTCATTGACCTTGTTATTTTTTTTTCGGTAGGCCGGGTAGGCAACCCATGCGGCCCACATGGGTGCCGAGTTTGAGAGCCTACCGGCATCCAGATGACAGTTAGCACATTGCTGGTTATTGCCGACATACCGGCCGGCATCCGGGTGGCTGTTCGTCTGATTGAAGATGGCTTCACCACGCCGGACGGCTTCGCCTAACGGACCAGCGGGATAGTTGCCGTGTGCCGGTGGTGTAAACATGCCCTGGTCCGTCTGGCTGCGTGCGGGAGATGATTCGGTTTGCTGCGTGACGGGGCCGGTTGCGGATTTGTCTGCCGGCGTTGACGCGATAGGTTGTTTCTGTTCGGGGTTCTTGCTGCCTGGTTGCGGGGGCAGGGCAGCAAAGTAGTTGGCGACTGCAT
>JAJDNN010000040.1 GCA_022340685.1 Pseudomonadota bacterium | reverse complement strand
ATAGAAGCGTGCACAGGCAGGAGTTCCCATGAACAGAATTCTGGCACAGTCAGGAAACGTCGCCCAGTGGCAGGCGCTGGTGCATGACGCCGCAACACATGCGGGGATCCAGCTAGACGAAGAGCTGGAAAGTTATCTGGTTTTCACCCTGATGCGCTATTTGAGTCGACCCGATATGACGCAACGGATCATGGCACTGGATTTTCTCGCTGCCATGCAGCAGGATGAGCCTGGCCGAAGCGGGTCTCTACGCGATGTCGGCGATCAATGCCTGCTGTATTCCGGCCTGTTCCCCCGCCGGGTGGAACGACGCCGGGTGCGGGTAAGTTATTACGTGGACCTGGGTCGCAGCGCCTACCAGAGCCTGGCGGCTAGCCTGCAAAACATGGCCCAGTTGTTTGACCGGTTGGCGGAAGACTTCGTGGTTGCCATGGACACCTTGCAGTCTATTCGGGTAATGGCGAACCAGACCAACGGACTGACAGCGCTGCAATCCTATGAGTTATGGCAGGCAACCCAGAGCCGGGTTGCCCGACAGGCGTTCAGCCCGGACAGCCTACCCGTGCTGAATCCGGACACCCGGCGTCACTAACCCGCCCGAAACGCAGAACACGTTACTGAAGGCAGGGGTTGGGCTGTTCGTGCAGTAGCAAACAACGGGCTTTTACACACCCGATGAGGCGGTTCAACGTGAAACCCGGTGCGCCGAGGAAACACCGGTCCGGCAGATATGGGCGTGTATTCTTGCGCCCGCTTATTTTATTTTTGGAATCCATCTCTGGCGGCCGACCTTTGTCCTTTACCGGCGCCGAAGGGTGGCCAGCAGCAGAAGTCCTGCACCTCCCAGTGCAAGCAGTGTGCGCAATCCAACAAACCAGGGTTCCAGTTGCGGATACAAGGCCCGCCAGTTGACCATTTGACCGGTCTGCTCCAGCGCCAAGGATTTCAGCATGACCTGAACAATCCAGTCGGAACCAGAGGTGCAACAGACGGCAAGCTGAATTTCCGCTGCACTTAGCAGCAGCAAACACAGGCCGGCCAAAATCAGGCGAAGGTGTCGTCGTGGGCAATGTGGTTCCGGGCGCATCAGAAGCCGGGTGCCCAGGCCGGCCGCCAGGACGTGAACCAGAAAGGATGGCAGTGGATAGTAAAGCCCCCAGATTTGTCCGCCCGCCCCGCCCTGGCGCGATTCAATTAGCAACCAGCTTTCAGTCTGGACCAGGTAAAGAATCATATGTAGCGGATTGCTTTCCCACAGCACCGGCCACAAACTGGCATGGGTCAGGGGCGGAATCACCAGGTAATTGGGGAAGCTGCCCTGCCAAAGGGCGATACCCGCCGCTTCCACCATCAACCCGATCGCAAACAGCAACAGGCCGAGGCTGGCCATCCGCAGTCGACCCAGGGCGTCAGCAGCATGCTTCCGACCGACGCGGTTGATCGCCGGCACCGACCCGGGTGAAAACAAGGATAAGAATCGAGACATAGCAACTTGTCGGCAGACGACGCAGGGTCTTGAAAATCCGGCACGCGTCCATGGCCCCGGACGGCATCAACCCGGACCTGGAAAGCGGCACCCGATCGGATTAAGTGTTGCCGGGCGGTTAATTTTGATACCCTTGCCGCCCTGATTAGCCTAATCCCGACAAATCCAGTTGGTATGAACATGCAGCGCAAGGCCGTCTCCCTTATCTCCGGGGGCCTCGATTCCATGCTCGCAACGCGGGTGATCATGGATCAAGGCATCCATGTTGAAGGTATCAACTTCTACACCGGATTCTGCGTGGAGGGGCACACCCACGCTATTCGCAGCAAGGACAAGGCCAAACCCAAGCGCAACAACGCCTTGTGGGTGGCCGAGCAGCTCGGCATCAAGCTGCACATCGTGGACGTGATCGAGGAATACAAGGATGTACTACTCAACCCCAAACACGGCTATGGTCAGAACATGAATCCCTGCCTCGATTGCAAGGGGTTCATGGTGCGCAAGGCCTACGAGTGGATCCAGGCCAATGATTTTGATTTTATCATTACCGGCGAGGTCATTGGTCAGCGCCCCATGTCGCAGCGTAAAGACACCATGCCGGTGGTGGCGCGGGAGTCGGGTGCCGGTGATCGGTTACTACGCCCCCTGTGTGCCAAATCCCTGCCCCCTACCCTGCCTGAGCGCGAAGACTGGGTAGATCGTGAGAAACTTTACAAGTTCTCGGGGCGCTCCCGCAAACCCCAGATGGCGCTGGCCGAGGAATTCGGCTTCAATGACTATGCCACACCGGCCGGGGGCTGCTGTTTTCTTACCGACGTGGCCTACTCGAGCAAATTGGTCGATATGTGGCAGCATCGTTCGAGCCGCGACTACGAGCTCGACGACATCATGTTGCTGAAAGTGGGTCGTCACTTGCGGCCCCGCGCCCATTTCAAACTGATCGTATCGCG
The DNA here is from genome assembly GCA_022340685.1 of Pseudomonadota bacterium. Lineage (GTDB taxonomy): Bacteria > Pseudomonadota > Gammaproteobacteria > UBA6429 > Thiohalophilaceae > JAJDNN01. The sequence goes on along the minus strand of JAJDNN010000040.1, from coordinate 3,066 downwards.
CGAAGAAGGTGAAGGAAGATTTCTCGAGGGCTACCGTAACCAGTTTGTGTATCTACAAGCCTGTAGTCATCCCGGACCGCTGGTGCTGCTCGATGGCGAGGTCGATGCTGATGACATCCAGCTTGCAGCTCGCATCGCAGCGCGTTACGGCCAGGGGCGGGATACGGAACGGGTGGACATCACGGTTGGCTGGCCTGATGGGCGAACGGAACAATTGCTGGTCAAGCCGATGCCGTCGGATGAAATAATTCCCGAATGGCACGTATAGACAGACAGGTCGATGCACGGCGTCTGCTCTGTCCACTGCCGGTCATACGTACCCAGGATGCGGCAACCGAAATGCAGCCAGGCGAAATGCTGTGCGTGGTGGCCACGGATCCGGGAGTCATGAATGACATACCGGCCTGGTGCCGTATCAACGGCCACCGTGTGGAGATGATCGAGGAGCGGGCGGATGAAATTATTATTACCATAAAGGTAGGCGGATTTGAGCGAGACTGAAACGGTGAGGAGCATGTCAGAATCGCGTCAGACACGGCGCGAGGACACCGTGCGGGTGACGATGGTGGGTGCGGTGGTGGACCTGGTGTTGGCCGTGGTAAAAATCTTCGTGGGTTACACCGCCCATTCCCAGGCCCTGATCGCCGACGGGGTACACTCATTTTCAGATCTTCTTACTGATGCGGTTGTGTTGTATACCGCAAGGCATTCCCAGCAGGACGCCGACGAGGAGCACCCTTACGGCCATGGCCGGTTTGAAACCGTGGCTACTGTCGGGCTGGGTCTCGCGCTGCTCGGGGTTGCGGTAGGTATCAGCCTGGATGCGGTGTTTCGCCTGATTCATCCCGAGACCCAGGTGCAACCCGGTGTGTGGGCGCTGGCGGTGGCGGCGGCATCAATCCTGTCGAAGGAAGTGCTGTATCGCTATACCGTGTTCGTGGCGGAGCGACACAACTCGCCAATGTTGAAGGCCAATGCCTGGCACCATCGTTCGGATGCGCTCTCATCGGTAATTGTGTTGGTCGGGGTCAGTGGCAGTATGGCCGGTATCGGTTATCTGGATGCGGTGGCGGCGATCGGGGTCGGTATCATGATCGCCAAAATCGGCTGGAGCCTGTCCTGGCACAGCATCAGGGAATTGGTCGACACCAGCCTGGATCCCGAGCGGGTCGAGGCTATTCGCAAGGCGATCCTCGATGTGGACGGCGTGGTCTCGCTGCATATCCTGCGTACCCGGCGCATGGCCGGGGAAGCGCTGGTGGATGTGCACATCGAGGTTTCCCCCACCATCAGTGTGTCGGAGGGGCATTACATCAGCGAAACAGTTCGTGCCAGGGTGATTAAACAAATTGAGGAAGTGGCAGATGTCATGGTCCATATTGATCCCGAGAATGATGAGACTGCACCACCGCCAACCGGCCTGCCATTACGCCGCGCCCTGCTGAAACGGCTGCAAGAGCATTGGGGGGGGATCCCGGCCGCGGCTCGCATTGAAGAGGTTACTGTGCATTATCTGGAAGGCCGCATCCAGATCGCCCTGATCCTGCCGCTGGATGTGCTTGAGGGTGTAAAAGCGGATACACTACGGGCCGAATTCGAAAAAGCGCTGGAGCCCGTAACGGAAGTCTCAGTTATTCAGCTTTATTTCCGATAACGCCCTATTTTGGTGCAATATCAACTTATATGCACCATAATAGAGCACTGCAGCAAGGGCGGGATGGGTAAATCCCATGATTACCTTTTAAATACAATAACTTATCTGTTGGCATATATCATGCAGTATTACGCGTCATACTGAATGAGTGACTGTTTTTTTAATTACCCACGTTTCTATTTTTTTGGAGAAGAGTAATGTCTGACAATGTTATGAAAATAATCAAGGACAATGGGGTCAAGTTTATCGACTTCCGTTTTACCGACACCCGGGGTAAGGAACAGCACGTTTCCGTACCGGCACACACCGTGGAGGCTGATCTATTCACTGATGGCAAGATGTTCGACGGGTCGTCCATCTCCGGCTGGAAGGGCATCAATGAATCGGACATGATTTTGATGCCGGAAGCCGATACCGCGGTGATGGATCCCTTCACGGATGAACCGACCCTGATTCTGACCTGCGATGTCGTCGAGCCGGCCACAGGCCAGGGTTATGAACGTGACCCACGCTCTCTGGCCAAGCGTGCCGAAGCCTATCTGAAATCCACCGGCATTGCTGATGTTGCCTACTTTGGGCCCGAACCCGAGTTTTTCGTGCTGGACGACGTCCGCTGGGGTTCCGACATGAGCGGTTCGTTCTACAAGGTGGATTCCGAGGAAGCCGAGTGGAATTCCGAAAAGGTTTATCAAGACGGAAACATTGGTCACCGCCCGGGTATGAAGGGTGGCTACTTCCCGGTCCCGCCGGTCGATTCCCTGAACGATATGCGTGGCGCCATGTGCTTGGCAATGGAAGAGATGGGTGTTCCTGTCGAAGTGCACCACCACGAAGTGGCCACCGCAGGTCAGTGTGAGATCGGCACCCAATTCAGCACTCTGGTTAAGCGTGCCGACTGGAACCAGATTCTGAAGTATTGTGTTTTTAATGTCGCCCACATCTATGGCAAGACGGCGACCTTCATGCCCAAACCGCTGGTTGGTGACAACGGTAACGGTATGCATGTGCACCAGTCACTGGCCAAGGATGGACAGAACCTGTTCTCCGGAGACCAGTACGGCGGTCTTTCCGAAACAGCCCTTTACTACATCGGCGGTATCATCAAGCATGCCAAGGCCCTTAATGCTCTGACCAACGCCTCCACCAACTCCTATAAACGTCTGGTGCCTGGCTTTGAAGCCCCGGTCCTGCTGGCTTATTCCGCCAGGAACCGTTCCGCCTCAATCCGAATCCCGTACGTTTCCAACCCGAAGGCGCGTCGAATCGAGGTACGCTTCCCGGATCCAACCGGCAATCCCTACCTGTCATTTTCGGCCATGCTGATGGCCGGCCTCGACGGCATCCAGAACAAGATCCATCCGGGCGATGCATCCGACAAGGACCTTTACGAGCTGCCACCCGAAGAGCTCAAG
>JAJDNN010000007.1 GCA_022340685.1 Pseudomonadota bacterium | reverse complement strand
CCCTGCCAGTACTCGATATGGGCGTCGCGTTTAAGTACCTCGAAGCGGGTCCGGATTTCATGGATGCGGTCGTACAGGGTTTCCAGCTTGGTGGATTTGTCCACCACATACTCGGGCGTGGTGACCTTACCGCAATCATGCAGCCAGGAGGCAATGTGAATGGCTTCCCAGTCGTCCGGTGTCAGGTGGTAGTCCCGGAAAGGCGGGGCAACACTGTCACTGGCCGCAGCAGCCAGCATCTTGGTCAGTTCCGGTACTCGCTGGCAATGGCCACCGGTATAGGGCGACTTGGCGTCAATCGCACTGGCGATCAATTTGATGAAGGCTTCCAGCAAGGCCTTTTGCGACTTCAACAGCATCTTGGTTTCCAGTGACACTGCGGCAAAACCGGTCAACGCACGGACAAAGTTAAGTCGTTCCTGGATCTCGGGCTGGACTGACTCGCCATCCTGTTGCCGATAGGCCACATACAGGATACCGATGACCTCATTGCTCCGGTTAACGAGGGGAATGGCGGCAAGCTGAACTTGATCACAATCCAGGCTGGTGAGCAGAGTCGTGGTTGTTGCATCGGCCTGTTGCCGGGTCAGGCGTGTCAGCCTTATTTCCCTGTCAGCCAGGGCGCTTACAAACAGATTGCCCGGTTGGGTGGCGATTTCGATATCCGGCAGGGCGTGCCCTAACATTGCCTGTCCGGTGGTTTCCCAGACCGAGGCCTGCAGGTATTTTTCATCATCGCTTAGCAACAGCACACCCACCCCGTCGGCGCGGCTGACGTCCAGGGTTTCCTTGGCGATGCGACGCAACATCCGATCGAAGTCCTGTTCGCCAGAGAGTGAGGTGATCAGGCGCAGGAACTTGTTGATGGTGTCCTTCATGACGTCCATGCCGTCGGCGAGTTCGACAATTTCCTTGATTCTGGTACGTACTTTTATCGGCTTGCTGAAATCGAGTTGGCGGATCAGCTCGGTTTCCAGCGACAGGGTGTGCAGGGAGCGGGTAATCTTGTGGGCAAATAACCAGGCGATGGGGAGTGCCAGCAGGATAATCAGCACGGTAATGGCGGTGTTTTCCTTGCTAATTCGGTAGGCCTGGGCCAGCAATTCAGCCTCGGGCGCGACGATTGCCAGGTACAGGCTGATATTCCTGGCAGCTTCAATCTTGCGCACCGTGCCAAGCCATTTGCGCTGCTGGTAATAAAATTCCAGTTTCCTGTTTTGTGCACTGAGTTGTGGAGCGATGTGGGACAGTACCGGGCTGTTGAGCTGTGCAATACTGGCAATTTTGAACTTGTCCCGGTCCTGTTGTATGACCAGTTGTTCTGCATCGCGATAGGCCAGTACTTCGCCGTTGTCACCAAAGATTACGACCTCGGCGGAGGGGGATACCGGATGGCGCCCGATGGTTCTGGATAACGACTCCAGCGTGATGTCAGCAGCTATCACGGCGTTACGATCCGGTGAACGTCGACCAATAGTGAAGCCGACCTTACGGATAAAATAATATAAATAGGGCTGGCCAATGCTGACGCGGTCAGATTGCATCGCCAGTTTGTACCAGTCACGTTGGCGCGGATCATAATGTGTATCCGACATGATTCGTCGGGTTAATTCCTGCAGCTCAGCATCGAAATATATACGCACCATCTTGTGTTGGCTGTTCGGGCCAACAGAAATGTTGTCCACCATATAAATGGCATGTTCGGGTGCCGTGAACTGTTTTTTCATAAACGGACTGTGAAGTGGCCGCACAATAAAGTAATCCCCATTGGCATAACCCACCTGTACCGCAGAGAGTGAGGGCTCGTGCTGCAGTACCGTAGTAAACAGCGGCAGGTTTGAAATGCGTGCCTGCAAGGTATCCGCCCGGGTGATCGGGGTCAGCACCAGCAGGTTGACCGTACTGACGGTCTTGCCGTGGGTAGCCTGGAAATCCAGCATGACTTCCTGATTGATCTGGTCAAACAACTGTTCCGATGCGGACAGGATGATTTCCTTGTTATTCCGATGATTGAACCAGCCCAGCAGCAGGCCAACCACCAGGATCAGCCCGATAAACAGGGTGGCGATATGGACACGCAGGGGAAAGCGATTTTTGTTTTTGGTATCTGGCATGGGTGGTTCCTGGGAATTGGGAAAATAGGCTGGCCGGTTGGGTCATTGCTGGTTTGTTGCGCCGGGTCTGGTTGTGTGGCTATTTTAATCGAGATAGGGTTTCGGGTTACAGTCGTGGGTTAAATGCACGCCTATCAGTGAGCGATGCGGACGTGGCGCTGAATTCATTCTGGAACGGCTTGAATCTTCAGGTAAATTACCAGATCATGCACGCTTTTCCGATACCAGCCATTCAAATTCGAGAAACCGCCCATGTCCGTGGATATTCATGCCGATCGCATCCTGATTCTTGATTTCGGCTCCCAGTACAGCCAGCTGATCGCCCGCCGGGTGCGCGAGGCCGGGGTATATTGCGAATTGCACGGCTGGGACATGAGTGAGGCGGAAATCAGCGCATTTAATCCCCGCGCCATCATTCTCTCCGGCGGCCCGGAGACCGTAACGGCCAGTGAAGCGCCGCAGGCCCCGGAACGGGTGTTTAAACTCGGTGTACCGCTGCTGGGAATTTGTTACGGGATGCAGACCATGGCGGCGCAACTGGGTGGCAAGGTAGAGAACGCCACCCACCATGAATATGGCTACGCTCAGGTGCGCGCCCGTGGGCACACAAAGCTGTTGAATGACATCGAGGACCATACCAGTACCGACGGCTATGGCCTGCTGGATGTGTGGATGAGTCACGGTGATCAGGTCATCGCGATGCCCGAAGGCTTCACCTTGATGGCGTCCACCGACAGCGCCCCGATCGCCGGCATGGCCGACACGCAGCGCCAGTTTTACGGCCTGCAATTCCACCCCGAGGTGACCCACACCCGTCAGGGCCAGCGCATCATCGAGCGCTTCGTGCACGAGATCGCCGGCTGCGCCGGGTTGTGGACGCCGGACAACATTGTGGATGACAGCATCGCCAAGGTGCGCGAACTGGTTGGCGGGGACGAAGTCCTGCTGGGGTTGTCAGGCGGCGTGGATTCCTCGGTGGTGGCCGCCTTGCTGCACAAAGCCATTGGTGATCAGCTTACCTGCGTGTTCGTGGATAACGGATTGCTACGCTACCAGGAAGGCGACCAGGTGATGGCGACCTTTGCCGAACACATGGGGGTACATGTGATCCGTGTCGATGCTGAAGCACGGTTCCTGAAAGCCCTGGCGGGTGTCGCTGATCCGGAACAGAAGCGCAAGATTATCGGTAACCTGTTTATCGAAGTATTCGAGGAAGAGGCCGGCAAACTCGCCAATGCGAAGTTCATGGATGGACAAATGCCCCGGGAGACAGGGAAGGCGGGAGGGGCCAAATGGCTGGCCCAGGGCACCATCTACCCGGATGTAATCGAATCGGCTGGCGCAAAGACCGGCAAGGCTCACCTTATCAAGTCACACCACAATGTGGGCGGTTTGCCGGAGCACATGAACTTGAAATTGTGCGAACCCCTGCGCGAACTGTTCAAGGACGAGGTGCGCAAGCTCGGGGTTGAACTGGGGCTCCCTTATGACATGGTGTACCGGCATCCTTTTCCCGGCCCCGGATTGGGAGTACGTATTCTTGGAGAAGTCACAAAAGAGTACGCGGACATTTTGCGGCTTGCTGATCACATATTCATCGAGGAGCTACGCAAGCAGGAACTGTATGACAAGGTCAGCCAGGCCTTCACCGTATTCTTACCGGTCAAGTCGGTGGGTGTCACCGGTGATGGCCGACGATACCAGTACGTAGTTAGTCTGCGTGCCGTGGAAACCATCGATTTCATGACTGCCCGCTGGGCTCATCTGCCGTATGAATTTCTCGAACACGTCTCCAGCCGAATCATCAATGAGGTCAAGGGCCTGTCCCGGGTCGTGTATGACGTCACCGGCAAGCCGCCGGGTACCATCGAGTGGGAGTA
>JAJDNN010000005.1 GCA_022340685.1 Pseudomonadota bacterium | reverse complement strand
ACCATCGTATAGTAGGGTTCGAGATCTGCGTAACTGATAGGCCAGTCAACAATATTGGCACCCGCAATAGGGCCGTATTCTGACCGCAGCCGGAAATCATCAGGCTTGAGTCGATAGAAATACCCACTCATGAAATTGGACGAGCCGCCCACGCAGTTACCATTCCAGAAGTCCCAGCCGGATTCGGAGGTCGGTGAAGTGGACCATTCACCGTTATCCTTCAGTTCCTCGATAACGTGCTGTTCGTCCTGCAAATCCGGTGTATAGACACTGCGCCGGCAACAGGCCAGCTCATCCTTGCTGAAATCCGGTTCGGTAAACCAGGCGCCCTTTTCCAGCACCACCACGGAGTAACCGGCCTGTGCCAGTGCATAGGCAACCGGGCTGGCGCCCGCTCCACTACCGGTAATGCAGATATCGCAGTCAGCCGTCATTTTTTTACCAGCACATCAAAGGTGTTATGGCTGTTGGGCAGGGGAAAGCCGGGATTGTGTTGCAGCCAGTGCCAGCCCACCTGTTCCGGATTGCCACCGTAGGCGGGGGCGCTCAGCACCGCCTCGAAAATGTAGGTCAGTAACAACGACAACCAGTTCTCACCCGCGCTGCTGCGGGCAACTTTTTGCAATAGCTGTTCCTGTTGAGTTGAGGTGAGGGCTGGAAAGGGCTGGTTAAATTGTTGCTGTGCCAGCTCGTTAAGCCAAACGGGGCCTTGCAGGATGAACGTCTTCTCCTCAATGGGAAAGCGGGGCAGCGACATCATTCTTTCAAGATAGGCGGCAGCATGAACATCGGCGGCGCCCGGAGAGTCCTTCTCGGAAGGAAAGAGCTGTTCCTGTACGGCGGCGATCGTGAGCCAGGGCTCCTTGCGCGAGGGCGGTGTGGATTTTGCGCTGAGTTTGACAGGTAGCAGCAGGCCGACACCAGCCGCACCGCCTGCCTTTAGAAAAGAACGGCGGGATACCTTGCGTTGTTGCCATGCTGTAAAGGCGGCAGCAAAACTGCGCCAGTTATTCGTTGTGCAGGGCGAGCGCTCGCGACGATTCATGGCTGTTTCCATTGGTCAAGAAAATTAACAAATCGCATTTCGGAATAACGGCCTTTCTCCAGCAATTCAGCGGTATCTTTGGAATACAGGATACGGCCCTCAGCATCTGAAATATAGATATGAGGGTATCCCAGGGGTTTGGGCAGACCGGCCATGAAATCAGCGTTATCGTTTTCTTCGCTGATATTAATCTTTAGGACCACAAAATTACGGTCGAGTTTTTCACGCACTCGCTTATTTACGGTCATGAACCGATCCAGCAGATGACACCAACTGCACCAGTTGCCACCGGCCTCAATCAGGACCCGGCGCCGGGTCTGTTTGGCCAGTTGCAGAGCGGCACGACCATCGGCAAAAGGATCACGCGCGGGATCGTAGACCTGGCTGTATGCAGGAAATGCGCCGGCGGCACTGACGATTGGTGCCAACAGGTACAAAACCAGAAGTAGATAAATTCGGCCCATACGTATAAGCAGGTTTATCAATACGGGATACCTAGCAAACTGGAAGAATCAACCGGTCAAGGCAGGGATTATTTCTTATCCTCTGGTCCCGGCTTCGGCTCCGGTTTGGGCCCTGGTTTGGGCTCAGGCCCATTGGTACCCACATCCCTGGGTAAATCCCGCACATGCAGATCCCGTTGCGGGAAGGGAATCTCGATATGATTTTCGCGGAACGCCTTGTCAATAGCGAAGTTGAGATCGCTGATTATCGTAAGACGCTCGTCAACATTGCGTACGTGGCAGCGTAATTCAAAGTTCAGCGAACTGTCGCCAAATTCACGGAAAATCACTTTTGGTTCAGGTGAGCTTCCGTCAATTACGACCTTGGGGTGCTTTTTCGCAACATCCACCAGTATCTCTTTAACTCGCTCTGTATCGCTGCCATAGGCGACACCAACCGGAATCCGTGCCCGGCCACGTGTGTCACGCAGCATCCAGTTGGTAACCTGGTTGGAAATTAATTCGGAATTGGGCACGATAACATCGGCACTGTCGAAGGTCTGGATCTGGGTATAGCGAATGCGAATTTTCTTAACATAGCCTTCCGTATTACCAACCACCACCCAGTCGCCGGTCTTGACCGGGCGTTCAAACAGCAATATCAGGCCGGAAATAAAATTGTTGACAATATTTTGCAGGCCAAACCCGATGCCGACTGACAGTGCGCCGGCTATTATGGCGAGACTGCTAAAGTCGAACCCGGCAACCCCAAGTCCTATCAGGAATGCGATAGAAAAATAGATATACCCCGTGATTGTAACCAGCGCTTCCCGGGTGCCGCGTTCCAGGTATGTTTTCTTCAGCCAGTTTGATTCAAGCTGACCGCGTAACCAGCCACCAATGACAAGGATCATGGCAATGGCCAGTAAGGCAGTAATCAGCTTGACCGGCACAACCCGGAGTGAACCAACTGCGAAACCCTGTGTTAAATACGTATAGATTTCAAGACGCAGGGTTTCAGATGCATCCCAAACGATTAGCATGACCCAGGCAAACAGTGTCCACAGACCCAGTCCCGTGAGAAAGCGTAGCCATGCCAGGCCCGGTATGTGCTTTTCTTCCCGGATTCCAAGCAGCTTGCGTATTTTTTTACTCCAGTTGCTCGCGCCGGATTCAAGATTGCTATACAGCTCGCGGAATAACCGAATGAGTAGTAACAGCACACCAAATGCCAGCAGTGATCCCAAAACATCCTTGAGCAATGCCCAGGACAGATTGCGGTAACCCATCCATTCAATTATCAGTGCCGCGAGCAGGGCAAAATAAACCCCGATAGTTAACCCCCGTAATCTTGCCAGGCGCGAAAATTTCATCACCAGACTGAAGGCCCACAACAGATTCAGGATCAGGAATCCGGCGAACACTGAACGGGCAAGTAGAAAGGCCGGTTCGGGCAGGCTTTGTGATAACAGGGTAGAAAACAGTAAATAACCCAGATAAGTCAGTAATAACAGTACCTGCAACCGTCGGGCCAGGGCATGTGCTGTTTTCACCGGAATGGTAAAGAACAGTTCCGCCGGTTGAGGTGGTGCAAGCAACAGATGAACAATTGCAACGCACAGAAAATAGGGTGGAAGACCGTATGAAACAATACTGACAAATGGTGTGGTAGGCACATACTGGGTGTTGAAATAAAACATGAAGGCCGCTGCCGTACTACCCAGAAGATGCGGCGCGTAATAGGCAAGTGTTGTAATCAGGCCGCGCAGAAACTGGGCTGCAAAATCAGTCTGCCATTGCCGGATTTTTACAAAGTTACAGAGATAGTGACGCAGCAATAATCCAATACCTATTGAAATTGCCGTTACAATAACCAAGATAATCCAGTACAAGGGTGGGAGCAGGTTCAGACCGCTGTTCTTCTTGAGAAAGTTTGTCGATGCAGTAAGCCAGACCATTGGCTGGTCCCAGTTGTCTTGTAACAAGTTGACAACATCCGGTCCTCGTGCGAGGAGCTGGCGGGCAAGTAAATCATTGGTACGTTGTTGAAGTGTTTTCAGTAATTCCTCGCTGCGCAATACCAGAACCCGGCAATTGGCCAGTTGCTTTTTAACCTTCCCCAGTTCCTGTTCGAGTTCGGTGCGTTTTTGCCTTACCGTAGCAGCTTCTGTTTTGGAAGGTTCACCCAGGCTTTGAATGATTTCCTGTCCATCAGCTACTGTAGGTTCCAGCTTGTCTACACATGTAGTTCCCCGGCCCTTGATATTCGCCACCTCTTTTGACATATCGGTGAGCTGGTCCAGATTGAGATGCTTGTTTTTGAGTGTCTTTGTAATTCCGGCCAGGGATTTTTCCAAAGCGCTGGTATCCAGTTCCTCTGCCAGAACCCCGGGACTGAGGATTAACAAGGCAAGCAACAAGATCAGGCCAGTTACTGACTGGTAAAAAGCGGTGGGTTGTCGGAATGCGAGCCGGTAACGTGTTGCGGGCATGTGGGGGAACCATTAACGGAACAAGATAACTGATTCTCATATAGCTTGGAGCGGGTTGCAATCCCCGTTTCATTGGAGGCCATAGGTCGAAAGAATCACCCCAGGCAGCAGGTCAGTTGTATTGCTGTGCCTTATGTAGCGAGATACCGGTCATACGCTATGAGTCTGGTACGCGTTTGCACTACCCGCCAAATGAAATTGTGTAAACCAACGTTAACTGTGCACACGGAACAAATTACTCGGCTTTCACCGCCAGAGAGCGGCGCACGAGGTGGGTTTTCTGGCAAGTAGGCCCGCCCCCGGGAGAGGACCAGGGATGTTTATAAATATGCTTGCCCATATATACGGTAAAGCATATATTTAGGCCATGCAGATCGAACCCGCCAACTTCTACAAACAGCTCGCCGATGAAACCCGCCTGCGTAGCCTGGTCTTGATGATGGCCGAAGGCGAATTATGCGTGTGCGAACTGACGTATGCGCTGGGTGTTTCCCAGCCCAAAATCTCACGCCATCTGGCGCAGTTGCGCGAAGCCAGGCTGGTGCAGGACCGCCGGGCCGGTCAGTGGATCTATTACCGGGTCAATCCGGAACTGCCCGACTGGGCCCGGACGGTACTCGATACTACGATGATTGGCTTGCGCAATGGGAAGCCGTTCGGGCGGGATCGAGACGCGCTCGAGCGCATGCCGAACCGGCCCGGCGCCGCCTGTTGTGCATGAGGGTAGCTATTTAACGAAATTGATTTCTTAAACATGAGTGAAGAAATGATGGAAAAAGAGATGCATCTGCTGTTTCTGTGTACGGGCAATTCCTGCCGCTCACAGATGGCCGAAGGCTGGGCCCGGGTTCTGGGTGGGCGCGGGCTGGAAGTGCAGTCGGCTGGTATCGAGTCCCACGGTAAAAACCCCCGCGCCATTGCCGTGATGGCCGAAGTGGGGATCGACATCTCGACACAGGCATCTACTCAACTGACAGACGCGATGCTGGAATGGGCTGATTATGTGGTGACCGTCTGCGGTCACGCTGATGAACATTGCCCGGCGCTGCCGTCTGCCACGCGCAAGGAACACTGGCCACTAAATGATCCCGCCAAGGCGAGCGGGTCGGAACAGCACATCATGGCCGTGTTTCGCGCGAGCCGGGATGACATCAAGCGCCGGGTCGAGGACTTGCTGCACCGTCTGCAACAGGAAGCTACGTCATGACGGCCCAGTGTGAAGTGACCGCGAAGAAGGAAAGCGGAGCGGCGATGGGATTCTTCGAGCGCTGGCTGAGCTTGTGGGTGTTGCTGTGCATCCTGACTGGTATCGGCCTGGGGCATTTCTTCCCGGGTGTGTTTCACACCGTGGGTCGGCTCGAGGTAGCGAGAATCAACCTGCCGGTAGCGGCACTTATCTGGTTGATGATTATTCCCATGTTGCTGAAGATCGATCTCAAGGCCCTGAAGGGCGTCACGCAACATTGGCGCGGTGTGGGCGTAACCCTTTTCGTTAACTGGGGGATCAAGCCGTTTTCCATGGCCTTGCTGGCCTGGCTGTTTATCGGTGGGTGGTTCCGGACCTGGTTACCGGCAGACCAGATTGACAGCTACATCGCCGGGCTGATTTTACTGGCGGCGGCGCCGTGCACCGCAATGGTGTTCGTGTGGAGTCACCTGTCGCGGGGTGAGCCGCACTTTACCCTGTCGCAGGTGGCGTTAAACGATGTCATTATGGTATTTGCCTTTGCGCCGCTGGTCGGATTACTGCTTGGCCTGTCTTCGATTACCGTGCCCTGGGATACCCTTTTGTTGTCGGTGCTGCTGTATATCGTCGTGCCGCTTGT
>JAJDNN010000003.1 GCA_022340685.1 Pseudomonadota bacterium | reverse complement strand
TGCGACCGGTTACCGTAACCTGACAGAGCTGGTTTCCCGCACCTACCTCGAGGGTCAGCATCGTGGTCAGCCGATACTGGAAAAAGCCTGGCTTGATGGTCATACGAAGGGTCTTATCGCCTTGTCGGGTGGCAAAGCGGGCGACATCGGCCAGGCGCTGCTGGCTGGTAATGCCGAGCTTGCGCAAGCTTGCCTGGATGACTGGCGTAGTCTGTTTCCGGATACCTTTTATATTGAACTGCAACGCACCGGGCGGGAGGGTGACGAGGCGTATCTCCATGCCGCGGTTGCGCTGGCGACCAGTAGTGGGACACCCGTGGTGGCCACCAATGACGTGCATTTCCTGCAAAGCGGAGACTTCGAGGCCCATGAAGCACGCGTGTGTATTCATGATGGCCGTACTCTTGCCGATCCGCGCCGCCCACGCCGATATTCCTCGCAACAATACCTGCGTAGCGCGGAGGAAATGATCGAGTTGTTCGCTGATCTGCCGGAGGCGATTGAAAACACGGTCGAAATCGCCAAGCGTTGTAATCTGGATTTGACCCTGGGTGAGAATTTTCTTCCTGATTACCCGATACCCGCAGGTCTGACCATCGAGGCGTTTCTCGCCGAAGAATCACGCAAGGGGCTCGAACAACGCCTGGCGAACTTGTTTGATAGCTCGGCCCCGGATTTTGCCGAGCAGCGCCGGATCTACGATGCACGGCTGGAACTGGAACTGGGCGTGATCAATGCCATGGGTTTCCCAGGATACTTCCTGATCGTGGCCGACTTCATTCGTTGGGCCAAGACGCATGATATCCCGGTGGGACCGGGGCGCGGCTCCGGGGCCGGCTCACTGGTAGCCTATGCTCTGACGATCACTGATCTTGATCCTATCGCCTACGATCTCCTGTTCGAACGCTTTCTCAACCCGGAACGCGTCTCCATGCCCGACTTCGATGTGGATTTCTGCATGGAGGGACGGGATCGGGTTATCGATTACGTGGCCGAGCGCTATGGTCGGGACAAGGTGGCACAGATCATCACTTACGGCTCCATGGCGGCCAAGGCGGTGGTGCGTGACGTGGGCCGGGTGTTGGGCCACCCCTACGGCTTTGTGGATCGCATTGCCAAGCTGATTCCGTTCGAGATTGGTATGACCCTCGACAAGGCGCTGGAACAGGAAGAGCAACTGCGTGAACTCTATGAACTGGACGAGGAAGTGCGTGGGCTCATTGACCTGGCCAGGAAACTGGAGGGGCTGGCCCGGAATGCCGGCAAGCACGCGGGCGGGGTGGTTATCGCCCCCTCCCGACTGACTGATTTCACACCGCTCTACTGTGAACAGGGCTCTACCAGTATTGTCACCCAGTTTGACAAGGACGACGTGGAGGCCGTTGGCCTGGTAAAGTTCGATTTCCTCGGGCTGCGCACCCTGACGATCATCGACTGGGCAGTGCAAACCATTAACCGTGAGCGTGAAGCCCATGGCGAGACAGCCGTCGACATCAGCACAATCCCCACCGATGACGAGGCCGCCTTTGCGCTGCTCAAGGCCAACCGCACCACGGCTGTGTTCCAGCTCGAATCGCGTGGTATGAAGGATCTCATAAAACGCCTGCAACCCGACAACTTTGAGGAAATCGTGGCGCTGGTGGCCCTGTTCCGTCCCGGCCCGCTGCAGTCAGGCATGGTGGACGATTTCATCAACCGCAAGCATGGCCGGCAGCGAGTCCAGTATCCCCATCCCGATCTGGAACCCATCCTCAAGCCCACGTACGGCGTAATCCTATATCAGGAACAGGTGATGCAGATCGCCCAGGTACTGGCCGGTTACAGCCTCGGTGCCGCGGATTTGCTGCGCCGCGCCATGGGCAAGAAAAAACCGGAAGAGATGGCCAAGCAGCGTGCCATCTTCACCCGGGGCGCGCTGGAGCGGGGGGTGGTGGAGAAAACCGCCACCTACATCTTCGATCTGATGGAGAAGTTTGCCGGTTACGGTTTCAACAAGTCCCACTCCGCGGCCTACGCGCTGGTGTCCTATCAGACCGCCTGGCTCAAGGCCCATTATCCGGCTGCCTTCATGGCTGCAGTCCTGTCGGCTGACATGGACAACACCGACAAGGTGGTGACCCTCATCGACGAATGTCATGACATGGCACTGGTCGTCGAGCCACCCAACATCAACCTGTGCGAACACCGCTTTACTGCGCGCAGCGATGACAGCGTGGTCTATGGTCTTGGTGCCATCAAGGGCGTTGGGGAGGCGGCCGTTGAAAGTATTATCGGTGAACGTCAGACCAACGGCGCATTTAGCGATTTGTTTGACTTTTGCCAGCGCATTGAGCTGAAAAAGGTCAATCGCCGAACCCTCGAAGCGCTGGTCATGGCCGGTGCGCTGGACGTCTTCGAACAAAACCGTGCCACTCTCATGGCATCGCTGCCTGCAGCGCTCAAACTGGCCGAACAGCAAAGCCGCAACCGCGAAGTCGGCATTGAGGACCTGTTTGGCATGAGCACACAGGTTGAAAGCAGTCCTGCCCGCTATTTACAACAGCCCGACTTGAGCGAAGATCAGCGGCTCGCCTTTGAGAAACAGACCCTTGGCCTGTATCTCACCGGCCACCCCATCGAACGTTACCTGCCTGAGTTGGGACGCTTCACCACTGCCCGTATTGTTGATCTGAAACCGGCCAATGATCAGACGGTCGTGGTAGCCGGCCTGATCATCGCCATGCGAAGCATGAATACCAAGCGCGGCGACCGTATGGCCTTCATCACCATCGACGATCGCAGCGCACGCATCGAACTGGCTGTATTTTCCGAAGCCTACCAGCGGTATCGCGACTTGCTCGCCAAGGATCGGTTGATCGTGGTGGAGGGCGAAGTGAGTGTGGATGAATATAGTGGTGGCTATAAAATGAGTGCCCGCGCCATCTACGACATCAGTCAGGCTCGCGAGCACTTCGCACGCAAACTGGTCGTGCAGGTCGATGCCAAACGTGCCGCCAACGGTTTCATTCATGATCTGCAAGCCACACTGGCACCGTTCCGTGAAGGCAGTTGTCCGGTGATGCTCGAATACCTGCGACCGGGCGCAAGGGCCGAAATCGCACTGGGAGAAAGCTGGCAGGTGCGTCCGACCGATGAACTGCTGAACCGGCTGCGCGAAGTGATGGGCGAAAAGCGGGTCCAGGTCGTGTACTAATTGGTCTACCCGCCGCACCCGGTCTCGGCGGGGTCGGGCTGTGATGTTTGCCCTGGGTGATTTTCGCCTGGCATGCTAGAATTTTTCTGCACAATGGGCGGAGAGTGGCTACTCTTGTAGCTGGAAACAGTGTAAACTTTACTACGTAAGCTATTGATAATAAAACAGCCAGGACTGTTGACTATGGACCTGAACTTTCTCGATTTCGAACAACCGATTGCCGAGCTGGAAGCCAAGATTGAGGAGCTGCGCTATGTTGGCTCCGATAATGAAATCAACATCGGCGAGGAAATTAGTCGGCTGCAGACCAAAAGCCGCGAGCTGACCGAATCCATTTTTTCCAATCTGAAATCTGCCCAGATCGCCCAGTTGGCACGGCATCCGCAACGGCCCTATTTTCTGGACTACGTGCAGCGCGTTTTCACCGATTTCGAGGAACTGCACGGTGATCGCGCCTATGCCGATGATCAGGCCATCGTGGGCGGGATCGCCCGCCTGGACGGTCGACCGGTGATGCTTATTGGCGAACAGAAAGGGCGGGATACCAAGGAAAAGGTACGGCGCAATTTCGGCATGCCGCGCCCTGAAGGGTACCGTAAGGCCAAGCGGTTAATGGAAATGGCGGAACGTTTCAAGTTGCCGATCCTGACTTTTATCGACACGCCCGGTGCCTATCCGGGGGTCGGCGCCGAGGAACGTGGTCAGAGTGAGGCAATCGCCCGAAACCTGTTTGTAATGTCGAAACTCAAAACGCCCATCGTCTGCACGGTTATCGGCGAAGGGGGTTCCGGCGGGGCGCTCGCGATCGGCGTGGGTGATCGGATGCTGATGCTGGAGTATGCGACTTATTCGGTCATTTCGCCCGAAGGGTGCGCTTCAATCCTTTGGAAAAGTGCGGAGAAAGCACCTGAGGCGGCCGAGGCCATGGGGCTGACCGCCTCAAGGTTGAAGGAACTGGGCTTGATCGACTACATCATCGGCGAACCGCTGGGTGCCGCCCACCGCGATGTGGATGCCATCGCAGAGGCAGTGAAACAGGCCCTGCTCAACAGTCTGGAGCATCTCGAGACCATCCCCATCGACAAGTTGCTGGATCAGCGCTATGAGCGAATGATGAGCTACGGCAACTACAACGAATAATCCAGCCTTCCCCCCATGAGTTTTACCCCGGCGCAACTGTTTGCCCAGCTCGGGCAGTTGCCCCCCGCCAAGCGCTACTGGATTGCCTACAGTGGCGGTTGCGATTCAACGGTACTTCTACATGCCCTTGCGGAACTTCGGTCCCGGCTGCCTGACTGCACGCTGGGGGCGGTGCATGTCAATCACAATCTGCAGGAGCAGGCCGCAGACTGGGCCAGCCACTGCCGGACGATCTGCAAGTCCCTGGTGATCCCCTTGCGGGAAATTAGCGTCGATGCCCGGGCGTCAAGCGGCAGCAGTCCCGAGGCGGCGGCGCGGGCCGCCCGCTATGCGGCATTCAAGCAGGTCCTCACGGCAGGCGAAGGGTTGCTTCTGGCCCAGCACCGGGACGATCAGGCAGAAACCCTGTTACTGCAGCTATTGCGGGGGGCCGGACCGCGTGGACTCGCCGCCATGCCGTCGCACCGCCCGTTCGGCGCCGGCTGGCTTGGACGCCCCTTGCTGGATTTCAGCCGGGCGGAGCTGGTGCAGTATGCGCGACAGGCCGGCCTGCACTGGATCGAGGATCCCAGCAATTTCGACACGGGGATTGAGCGTAACTTCCTGCGCCAGCGACTCTGGCCCCAGTTACAGTCCCGCTGGCCAGCCCTTACCGCCACACTGGCCCGGGCCGCCAGCCACCAGGCCGAAGCGGCCAGGCTGCTGCAACAACTGGCTGCCGAGGACTGGCAGCGATTGCAACCTGACGGCAACCAAAATCTGTCCATCGCCGCGCTGTCGACACTCTCGCCCGAGCGCCAGCGCAATCTGTTGCGCTACTGGATCGGGACCATTCATGGCCTGGCCGTGCCGGACCAGCAGCGGCTGAAGCGCATCCTGTCCGAGGTGGTCCCGGCGCGGGTCGATGCCAACCCGGTTCTCGGCTGGCCGGGTGTGGTGCTGCGGCGCTACGACGGACAGCTCTGGTTGAGCGATGATTCTGTACCGGCGGGAACACGAAGCGAGAGCGTACTGGCCTGGGACCTCCGGCAACCGCTGGAGATGGATGCGGTGCGCCGGCTTGTGGTCAGCCCCGCCCGGCGAGGTCTGGCGAGCCGGTGGCGGGATCAGGCCAACATCACGATCCGCTTTCGTCAGGGTGGTGAAATCTGTCGGCCCGCGGGACGGGCTCACCATCACCCTTTGAAGAAGCTCTTTCAGGAATGGCGGGTACCGCCCTGGCAACGTGGCCAGGTACCCTTGATCTACGTGGATGATGATCTGGCTGCAGTGGTCGGATATTGCGTGTGCGAACCGTTCCAGGCGGAAGGTGAGGGATTACAGGTGAAAGAGATCCGGGATCAGGACACGTTAATGATTGAAACTCCGTGAAAAAACGACGAGAATGTTCTTCCAGCAACGACGCCAGTTTCAACACGTGAATGCGTCCCTGGTGTCCCCTGATTTGCTGGTCCATTCATGACTAAATTCATCTTTATTACTGGCGGTGTGGTTTCCTCACTTGGCAAGGGCATCGCGTCGGCTTCATTGGCGGCCATTCTCGAAGCTCGCGGCCTCAAGGTAACCCTGCTGAAACTGGACCCCTACATCAACGTAGACCCCGGCACCATGAGTCCTTTCCAGCATGGAGAAGTGTTTGTCACCGAGGATGGCGCCGAAACGGATCTGGATCTGGGCCATTACGAGCGTTTCGTGCGTACCACCATGACCCAGAAGAACAACTTTACCACGGGTCGGGTATACGAAAGCGTCATTAGTCGGGAACGGCGGGGAGACTATCTGGGTGCCACGGTGCAGGTGATCCCGCATATCACCGATGAAATCAAGCATCGCATCCACAATGGTGCGAACGGGGCCGATGTGGCAATGGTGGAAATCGGTGGCACCGTGGGGGACATCGAATCCCTGCCGTTTCTGGAAGCCATTCGCCAGATGGGTGTCGAAGTTGGGCGTGATAATGTGTTGTTCATTCACCTCACCCTCTTACCCTACATTCCGACAGCGGGCGAACTCAAGACCAAGCCGACCCAGCACTCAGTCAAGGAGCTGCGCTCCATCGGTATTCAACCGGACATTTTGATCTGTCGAGCTGATCGGCCCATCCCGGATGACGAGCGGCGAAAGATCGCACTGTTTACCAATGTTGAGGAGCGGGCCGTGATCGCCGCGCTGGATGCGGACAGTATTTACAAGATCCCCATGCTGCTGCACGAGGAAAGCCTGGATGACATCGCCGTCGAAAAGCTGCGTCTGGATTGTGGCACAACCGATCTGAGTGAGTGGCGACAGGTTGTCGATGCGCTGGAGCATCCCACCGGCGAAACCACCGTCGCCATGGTGGGCAAGTACATGGATTTGACCGAAGCCTACAAGTCCCTGTCCGAGGCGCTGATCCACGCCGGGATCCGCACCCGCACCCGGGTCCGGATCCGCTATGTGGATGCCGAGGATATTGAACTCAACGGCACCGACTGTCTCAGTCAGGTTGACGCGATCCTGGTTCCGGGCGGCTTCGGCGAACGGGGCGTGGAAGGAAAGGTCAAGGCAGTGCAGTATGCGCGGGAAAACAGGGTTCCTTACCTGGGCATTTGTCTTGGCATGCAGGTGGCCGTCATCGAATACGCGCGCCACGTTGCCGGACTGAACGGCGCGCACAGTACGGAATTCGACAGCAAATCCTCCCACCCTGTCATCGCCCTGATCGCCGAATGGACCACACAGGATGGCAAGGTTGAGAAACGCAGTGAAGACTCGGATCTCGGGGGGACCATGCGGCTTGGTGGTCAGCCCTGCAAACTCAAGCCAGGTTCGAGGGTGCACGCAACCTATGCCAAAGACGTCATCATCGAACGTCATCGCCATCGCTTCGAGTTCAATAACAACTACCGCGAGCCTCTGGAGCGGGCCGGCTTGCAGATTGTCGGCACCTCGCTGGACGATAACCTGGTCGAGGTCATTGAACTGGACAATCATCCCTGGTTCATCGCCTGCCAGTTCCATCCGGAATTTACCTCCACGCCCCGTGACGGTCATCCTCTGTTCAGCGGCTTCGTGCAGGCCGCGCGCGCCAGAGGCGAACAGAACGTGCAGCAGGCTGCCAACGAATGAATCTGTGCGGCTTCGAGGTTGGTATCGACCAACCCCTGTTTTTGATCGCGGGTCCCTGTGTTATCGAGAGCGAGCAACTGGCGCTGGATACGGCCGGGGAACTGAAGGCAATTACCACTGAGCTCGGTATCCCGTTCATCTACAAATCCTCCTACGACAAGGCCAATCGCACGTCCAGTCAAAGCTACCGTGGGCCGGGAATTGCTGAAGGTCTGCGCATTCTTCAGAAGGTGAAAGATGAGATCGGTGTGCCCGTACTGACCGATGTGCATGAAGACACGCCACTGGATGAAGTGGCGTCGGTGGTGGATGTCTTGCAGACCCCGGCCTTCCTGGTACGGCAGACCAACTTTATTCAGAATGTGGCACGTCAGGGCCTCCCGGTAAATATCAAGAAGGGTCAGTTTCAGGCGCCATGGGATATGGAAAATGTCGTGGCCAAGGCGCGCGAAGTGGGTAACGAGCAAATCATGGTATGCGAGCGAGGCGTGTCGTTCGGTTATAACACCCTGGTTTCCGATATGCGCGGTCTGGCTATCATGCGCCAGACCGGCTGCCCGGTGGTATTCGATGCCACCCACTCGGTACAACAACCGGGCGGGCAGGGCAGCACATCGGGCGGCCAGCGGGAATTCGTGCCGCTGCTGGCCCGTGCCGCGGTTGCCGCGGGTGTGGCGGGGGTGTTTATGGAAACCCACCCCGACCCGGCCAGGGCGCTCAGCGATGGTCCCAATGCCTGGCCCTTGGGACAGATGAAGGAATTACTGACTGTTCTACAACGCATCGATACGACAGTGAAGCAGCAACCTTTCGGCGAGGTGACCTTGTAGGCGCGCAATTTGTCCCGGCAGCGGGGTTGTCATTGGCACTTTTGCCTAATTGTTCACAACGATTCGAACCAGCAAAAACGTAACAAGAAAACATTCGCATTTAACCAGGAGCATGTATGTCCCGTAGTAGTAGCATGATCAAAAATATTATCGGCCGTGAAATCATCGATTCCCGTGGCAACCCAACCGTGGAGGCCGATGTCATTCTGGAGTCCGGGGTGATGGGCAGGGCAGCGGTACCATCGGGTGCTTCCACCGGCACACGCGAAGCCATCGAGCTGCGTGACGCGGATCCGAAACGCTTTGGTGGCAAGGGCGTACTGAAAGCAGTGGCAAACGTAAACACCGCAATTCGGGAGGCGCTGCTGGGCAAGGATGCGGCTAATCAGAAAGATATCGATATCACCATGCTAGCCCTGGATGGTACCGACAACAAGGGGAATCTCGGCGCCAACGCTATCCTGGCCGTCTCAATGGCCTGTGCCCGGGCAGCGGCGCTGGATGACGGCAAGCACCTGTATGAATACCTGCACACGGGGAAAGATTTTCTCATGCCGGTGCCGATGATGAACATCATCAACGGTGGCGCCCATGCCAACAACAGTGTGGATCTGCAGGAATTTATGATCATGCCGGTGGGCGCACCCTCCGTCGCAGAGGCCATCCGCTACGGTGCCGAAGTCTTTCATGCCCTGAAAAAGGTTTTGCACGACAAGGGGCTCAACACGGCCGTTGGTGACGAAGGCGGCTTTGCGCCGGACCTACCGTCTAACCAGGCGGCTATCGAAGTCATTCTCGAAGCCATCGATGCGGCCGGTTACAAGGCAGGTGAGGACATCATGATTGCCATCGACGCGGCAAGCAGTGAGTTCTACCGGGACGGCAAGTACGTCCTGGCCTCCGAGAACAAGATCCTGAGTGCGTCTGAGTTTATCGACATCCTGGAAGACTGGGTCGACAGGTACCCCATCATCAGTATCGAGGACGGCATGGCGGAAGACGACTGGGACGGCTGGAAGGAACTGACCGACCGGCTGGGCAAGAAAGTACAGCTGGTTGGCGACGATTTGTTTGTCACCAATACGGCCATCTTCAAGCAAGGCATCGACAAGGGCATCACCAATTCGATCCTGATCAAGGTCAACCAGATTGGCACCCTGACCGAAACCCTGGCGGCCATCCAGATGGCCAATGACGCCGGTTACACGGCAGTGATTTCCCATCGGTCCGGCGAGACCGAGGATACAACCATTGCTGATCTGGCGGTGGCCACTGGTGTCGGCCAGATCAAGACCGGTTCCATGTCCCGCTCCGACCGGGTTGCCAAGTACAATCAGTTATTACGTATCGCCGAGCAACTGGGCGACCGGGCAAAGTTTCCCGGGCGCAAGGCATTCTATAACCTAGTCTAACCATGCGCATTCTCATCGCCATCCTCCTGGTCCTGCTCATCGTGCTGCAGTATGACCTGTGGGTGGGAGAAGGCAGTCTGGCCACGGTGTGGCGATTACACAAAGCGGTGGATACCCAACAGGCGGAGAATGCCGGCTTGAAGGAGCGCAATATAGCGCTGGAGGCAGAGGTGAATGATCTCAAGACCGGCAACGAAGCGATTGAAGAACGGGCTCGCAATGAACTGGATATGGTCAAGAAAGGTGAGACCTATATTCAGGTCATCGAAGCAGAACAGCCCAGGGAGAGGGGGGCGAGTGCCGGGGAATAACCCAGTGTCCCTGTTCGGTCTTTGTCGGTCGATACGTGATTTGATGGCTGATTTTAAACCTGGCGCGGATGCCATCAGTTACGATTCAACGGTATAAAAAACACGGCATCCTCACCATGTCCTCGTTGACTGCCACGCGTCTTTCGTACCCTTCTTTCTGGGCTGTTGTGCCTGCCGCCGGTGCCGGGACGCGGATGGCGGCGGACCGACCCAAGCAGTATCTCGTACTTAATGGCAAGCCGGTGCTCATTCATACCCTGCAACGGCTGGCCGCGATTGAAGGTGTGCAAGGCATCATGCTGTCCCTTTCGCCGCAGGACAGATACTGGCCCGAGGTAAAGCCCGAGTTGTCCGTCCCACTCTGGACTACGGCGGGTGGGGTGGAACGTAGCGACTCGGTCCTGAATGCGTTGCAGGACCTTGGCCAATATGCCAAGGACGAGGATTGGGTACTGGTGCACGATGCTGCCCGGCCCTGTGTACGCAGAGAGGATATCGTGCATTTGATCAGTCAACTGAAAGATGACGCCGTGGGAGGGCTGCTGGCCAGGCCGGTCAGCGATACCATGAAGCGGGCTGAACCCAACCGGCGGATCGTCCGCACTGAAGCGCGTGAAGATTTGTGGCACGCGCTGACCCCCCAGATGTTTCGACTCGGGCGTTTGCGACATGCGATCGAGCAGGCCATTGAGTTTGAGGCCAGCGTTACTGACGAAGCCTCTGCGATGGAGTTGGCCGGCTATCAACCTTTGCTCGTTGAAGGTCACGCCGACAATATCAAGATCACCCGGCCGGAAGATTTACCATTGGCCGCCTTCTATCTGCAACAACAGGACAGTCCGTGATGCGTATTGGCCAGGGTTTCGATGCCCACCGTTTCAGTGAGTCCGGTCGGCTGGTGCTGGGCGGGGTGGTGATTCCATTTGAAAAGGGCCTGGAGGCCCACTCGGATGGCGACGTGGTGATCCACGCCCTGTGTGACGCCATTCTCGGTGGCCTGGCACTGGGCGACATCGGTCAGCACTTTCCCGATAGCAGCGCGACCTATGCGGGCATCGACAGCCGTATCCTGTTGCGGCAGGTGGCCGGTTTGATGCAGCAGGCCCGCTATCAGATTAACAACCTCGATATCACGATTATCGCCCAGGTACCGAAGCTGGCACCGCATCTTCCCGCGATGCAAGATATCCTTGCCAGCGATCTGCAAACGTCCCGGGAGAATGTCAGCCTCAAGGCGACCACCACTGAACAGATGGGCTTTACCGGACGGGGTGAAGGTATTGCCGCCATGGCGATTGTGTTGCTGAGTGACGCACAGGACTGAACGGCTTGGCCCGGTGAATGATAACGCTGCCGGCGCGGAATGAGTGACCTGATGACCTGTAAAGCACACGCACAGATGTGGTTCAAGGAATCGCCTTCCCGCCAGACAGCATCATCTTGAACTTGAGGGTTGCCTATGCTGGCTAATTTGGCCTTTGCCTATGGTGCGCCTGAGCTGCGCGGTGAGATACGACAGCAACCGGACGATTTCTTTGTTGCGGAAATTTCTGCTGTCGAACCCAGCGGTGAAGGGGAACACGTTCTGCTCCACATCGAGAAGCGTGGCATCAATACGGCCTGGTTGGCCGAGCAACTGGCCCGTTATGCGGGCGTACCGAAACGGGACGTCAGTTTTGCCGGACTCAAGGATCGCCAGGCGGTGACCCGCCAGTGGTTCAGTGTAGGTTTGGCCGGCAAGCCCGAGCCTGACTGGTCAGGCCTGGAACTCGAAGGCGTAACGGTGCTGCAAACGGCTCGCCACCGGCGCAA
Organism: Pseudomonadota bacterium; assembly: GCA_022340685.1. Taxonomy (GTDB): domain Bacteria; phylum Pseudomonadota; class Gammaproteobacteria; order UBA6429; family Thiohalophilaceae; genus JAJDNN01. The sequence goes on along the minus strand of JAJDNN010000003.1, from coordinate 4,378 downwards.
ATTACGCCGTGGTGCCTTGCAGGGGAATCGGTTCCAGATTCGGATCCGGAATCTGCAGGGGGATCTCGCCGGGCTGCAACTGCGTCTGGTGCAGCTGGAACGACGGGGTGTGCCCAACTATTTTGGCGAACAACGCTTCGGGCGGGAGGGTCGAAACCTGGAGCAGGCTCTCACCATGTTTCAGGGGCGGCGGGTACGGGACCGAAACCAGCGTAGTCTGTATCTGTCGGCGGCCCGCTCCTTTCTGTTTAATGAACTGCTCTCCCGACGTGTCGACAGAGGTGACTGGGATCAGCCGTTGCGCGGGGATGTCATGTTACTGGATGGGTCCAACAGTTACTTTGTCATCGACGAAGTCACGGAGGACATCCGCCAGCGTTGTCGCGAATTTGATATTCACCCCGGTGGTTGTCTGTGGGGTCGGGGCGAATCACCGGCCCGGCTGGAGGCCGCTGCGCTCGAGCAAGCATTGCCGGGGGCGCACCCTGAATTGTGCCAGGGTCTGGAGCAGGCCGGCCTAGAGCGGGCGTACCGCCCGTTGCGACTCATGGTGCGAGACTTTCGCTGGCAACTCGATGCGGAACAGCGACTTCTCCAACTTGAAATGCGTCTGCCGGCCGGTGCCTATGCCACCACCGTGTTGCGGGAACTGGTTACTACTGGCGTTTCAGCATGACGTAGAGAGCCCCAGTGCCGCCATGACAGGGCAGGGCGGAACAGAAGGCCAGGACTTCGTCGCGCTGGCGCAGCCAGTGGTTGACATATTGTTTGAGTACGCCACGCTTCTGGTGGGAACCAAGCCCCTTGCCATGAATGATACGCACGATCCGGCAGCCCTGCTGCTGGCAACGATGCAGAAACTCCACCACCGCCTGACGGGCCTCCAGTTTGGTGTGGCCATGCAGGTCAAGCTCTGCTTCGATGCTGTATTCACCTCGGCGCAGGCGGCGCAAAGTTTTATGTTGCAGGCCGATACGGCTGAACAATAATTCGTCTCCGGTTTCCAGGTCGGACGGGTCGAGTGGCTCCGATAGCATGTCAACCAGAACCTGTTGCTCATCTCGGTGGCGCTGCAGGGGGTGAGGCGGGGGCCGCCGTTTGCTTTTTTGCACCCGGGGCTTGTGAGCCAGCTGACGCACATCGGACATCGCTTCTCGGAAGAGGTTGCGATCCTTGTCTGTAATTTTTTTGTCCGACATGGTGCGCACAGCGATGAGTTGGAATGGAAGCATGGTGCAGTATTTCTACTACCGGAGTAAAGGAAATTGCCTAAAAATCAGCGGTATGAGGGCGACTCCAATTCAAGTATAGTTAGTTCCCATCGGTCGGCGGCCAGGCCGTTGAGGTTTGTATATCTATGCGGATTCTTTTGAGTAACGACGACGGTTATGAAGCCCCGGGGATCCGGGCACTGGCCGACGGATTAAGCCTGCTGGCGGAGATTGACGTGGTGGCACCGGATCGGGACCGCAGCGGCGCAAGTAATTCACTGACGCTGGATTCACCCATCCGGGCCCACCCAATGCCCAATGGCGTGATTCGGGTGAACGGGACACCGACCGATTGTGTCCACCTGGCCATCACCGGGTTGCTGGTACAGGAACCGGACATGGTGATCTCCGGCATCAATGCCGGTGCCAACATGGGCGACGACGTGCTCTATTCAGGGACAGTGGCGGCCGCCATGGAAGGCCGCTTTCTTGGCCTGCCGGCAATTGCTGTGTCACTGGTCGGGCACGAGTGTCGACATTACCAGAGCGCGGTGGAAATTATTATTCAACTGATCCAGCATCTGCAGCGCCACCCCCTGCCACAGGACACTATTCTGAATATCAATGTCCCGGATCGAACCTATCAAGACATTGCCGGCATACGCGCTACCCGGCTGGGACACCGGCACAAATCCGAACCGGTGATCCAGGATAAGGATCCGCGCGGGCGTGACATTTACTGGGTCGGACCGGCTGGCGGCGAGCAGGATGCCGGACCGGGCACCGATTTTCATGCCCTGCGTGAGGGGTACGTGTCGGTCACCCCGCTCCAGGTGGATCTGACCCGCCATGATTCCGTGGCACCGCTGTCGGACTGGCTGGAGGGCATGGTATGAATGCCGATCTGCGCGGGATAGGCATGACCTCCCAGCGCACCCGGGATCGGCTCATCCAGCGGCTACGTGAGACCGGGATCCGAGACGAACGGGTTTTGTCCGTGATGCGCGATACACCCCGTCATCTCTTTGTCGACGAGGCCCTCGCTAGCCGGGCCTACGAGGATACCGCCCTGCCGATCGGCCAAGGTCAGACTATTTCACAGCCCTATATTGTGGCCCGCATGACCGAGGCCCTGCTGGAAGACAATGTGCCGCAGAAAGTGCTGGAAGTGGGCACCGGATCCGGTTACCAGACCGCCATCCTGGCGCAGCTGGTGCCCGAAGTGTATACCGTGGAGCGCATTGCCGGCTTGCAGGATCGGGCGCGGCAACGATTGGCCCAGCTCAAGTTGCGCAATATCCATTACAAGCGATCTGACGGTACCTGGGGCTGGAGTCAGCATGCGCCGTATGACGGCATTCTGGTTACCGCCGCGCCAGAGCAGGTACCGGCAGACCTGTTGAAGCAGCTGGTCGACGGGGGCAGGATGGTGATCCCGAGCGGCCCGGCCGGCCAGCAAACGTTGCGGGTGCTGGTCCGGGAGGATGACACCATTCACGAAACGGAACTGGGCCGGGTGAGCTTTGTACCTTTGGTCAAAGGAGACACACAGTGAAGGTATTTTCCAGAATGCTGGAAATGGTTATGGGCTGGGCCGATCATCGCTATGCTACCTGGTATCTGGCTGGCCTCAGTTTTGCGGAGTCATCATTTTTCCCCGTTCCCCCGGATGTCATGCTGGCGCCCATGACCCTGGCCAGGCCCAGGCGGGCCTGGGAATTTGCCCTGGTAACCACACTGGCATCGGTCGTCGGGGGCGCCGCCGGTTATGCGATTGGTATGTTCGCCTTCGACTTAATCGAGCCCCTGCTGCACAGCGCCGGTTACTGGGACAATTACCTGGCGACACGCACATGGTTCGATGCCTGGGGCATCTGGGTAGTGTTTGTCGCCGGTTTCTCGCCGATCCCCTACAAGATTTTTACCATTACCGCCGGCGTATTGGGGATGGTGTTCATTCCATTCATGCTTGCCTCGTTCATCGGTCGGGGCGCCCGCTTCTTTCTGGTGGCAGGTCTGATGAAGCTTGGGGGGCCGAAAATGGAACGCATTTTAAAAGAGTACATCGACCGGATCGGTTGGCTGGTGGTCATTGTCGTTGTGCTGGGGTATATCCTGCTGCGCTGATGAGGGTTCGGAACACCGCCATCACCCTGTTACTGGTGACGCTGGGACTCGGCACCGGTTGTACCCGGTTCGTTGATCCGGGGAAAGGCTATACCCGCGGTACGAGCCATAAACCGCCCCCCAATACCGAAGTTACCTGGTACACGGTGGGGCGGGGCGACACCCTTTACTCCATAGCCTGGCAGTATGGTTATGACTACCGGGCGATGGCAGAATGGAACAACATCCCAAGGCCCTACACCATCTATCCTGGACAGAAGCTGCTTGTGCGCGCCCCCGGCCCGGAAAGCAGTTCCCGTCGGCCGTCCACCAGGGTCAAGTCACAATCGACGCAGAAGCGCACAACAAAACAGGTTCCCGTCCAGTCTGCTGCAAGTCCTAAAAAATGGACATGGCCCGCACGAGGCAAGATTGTGAGCGAGTTCTCCGCCGGAGACAGGCGCCGGCAGGGAATTGATATCGCCGGCAAGCGAAACGACCCGGTGTACGCGGCCGCAAGTGGGCGGGTAGTTTATAGTGGCAATGGCCTGCGTGGATACGGTAATCTTGTTATTATCAAGCACAATGAGACCTATTTCAGTGCCTATGCGCACAATCAAAAGGTGCGGGTAAAAGAAAATGAAAAGGTCAAGTCAGGTCAACGAATTGCCGATATGGGTAACACAAGCGCGGATCGTGTCATGCTGCATTTTGAAATCCGCCGTGATGGCAAGCCGGTTAATCCGATGAAATATTTACCAAAGCAAGGGTCATGAGGACGACTTGATGGCAACGGATACACGCGACATGGACAGCAAAACAGACGATGTACTGGAATCTGTCGAGGTCGATGTGCTGCCTGAGGCAGTGGCAGAGATTGAAGAGATTGATGAACTGGAAGAGCAGGACGAACTGGAAGATCAGGATGATGAAGTGGAGATTGAAATCGAAGAGGTAGTTGAGGAAAAGACAGTTCGCTATGAGGCGGGTGCGATACCTGACGGCCAGCTCGATGCAACCCGGCTCTACCTGAGTGAAATCGGCTTCTCGCCGTTACTGAC
>JAJDNN010000204.1 GCA_022340685.1 Pseudomonadota bacterium | reverse complement strand
CAACTGGTGAAGAACTTCTTTTTGACCAATCGGCGCAGCCTGTGGCGCAAGGCCAATGAGGCGTTGATGGCGCTGCTGCTGGAATGGCACTACAGCAAGGACGAAATACTCGAAGCCTATCTGAATGAAATCTACCTGGGTCAGGAAAGCAGCCGGGCGATTCACGGTTTCGGCCTGGCCAGTCGCTTTTATTTCGATCGACCAGTACAACAACTTACCACCGCACAAATCGCCACCCTGGTGGCGCTGGTCCGTGGTCCGTCCTATTACAACCCGCACAACCATCCCAAGCGTTTGCTGAAACGACGCAACCTGGTACTGGAAATCATGGCCGAGCAGGGCGTCATCACTGCCGACGTTGCTCGTCGCGCCAGCCAGACCAGCCTCGGGGTCGTGAAAGGAACACGCACCGATACCAGCCATCCTGCTTTCATGGATTTGGTGCGCAGGCAACTGCAGCGTGACTACCGCAAGGAAGACCTGACCTCAGAAGGCCTGAAGATTTTCACCACCTTCGATCCCCGTATCCAGCAGGCCGCAGAACAGGCGTTGAGCAAGCGGATCAAGGCGCTTGACCAGCAGCGGGGTCTGCATGGACAGTTGCAGGGTGCCGTCGTCGTGACCAATACGACCAGCGGCGAAGTTCTGGCGCTGGTGGCCGACAAGCAGCCGAGTTTTGCCGGATTCAACCGGGCCCTGGATGCCGTGCGTCCGATTGGCTCGCTGATCAAGCCGGCCGTGTACCTGAGTGCGCTTGAGCAGCCGGAAACGTACACCCTGTCAACGGCCTTGAGTGATACCCCGATTCGATTGAAGGGTGCCGGCAAGGATATCTGGGCGCCACGCAATTACGACGGCAAGTCTCACGGCACGGTGCCGCTGTTCGTGGCTCTGGTGCACTCCTACAATCAGGCGACCGTGAGGCTGGGTATGCAATTGGGCTTTGAACGCATTGCGGATATGCTGCAGCGGCTCGGCGCCGGGCGGGAAATCCCGGCCTATCCCTCCATGTTGCTGGGTGCGGTCAATTTTTCGCCCTATGAAGTGACCGGGATGTACCAGACGCTGGCGGCAGGGGGCTTTCGCACCCCGCTGCGGGCCATTCGCGAAGTACTGACGGTGGAGGGTGAACCGCTGCGCCGTTTTCCGCTGGCTGTCGAACAGGTGGTGGATCCGGCCAGTGTGGCGGTGCTGGTCAGCGCCCTGCACGAGGTAACACGTAGCGGTACGGCGCGTAGCCTGGCGAGCACCCTGCCGGAGGGACTGAGCGTGGCTGGCAAGACGGGTACCACCAACGACCTGCGGGACAGTTGGTTCGCCGGATTCAGTGGCAATCACCTGGCGGTGGTGTGGCTGGGGCAGGATGATAACCAGCCCACCGGGTTGACCGGCAGCAGTGGCGCCTTGCGGGTCTGGACCCAGCTGATGAAAACCATTCCAAACCAGCCCTTGCTGCCACCGGCCACGGATGAGGTGGAATATAACTGGATCGACAGCGCGACCGGCCTGTTGAGCCGCCAGGACTGTGACGGGGCAGCGTACCTCGCGTATATTCGTGGTACAGCGCCCGAGGAACATGCCAGCTGTGCAGAAGCCGGGGATGCGGGCACCAATAAAACAATCGACTGGTTCAAGGGGCTATTTGAATGAAACGGGGTAAGTCACGAATTTCCACTGGCCTGCTGGTGCTCGCGTTGCTGTCCGGATGCGCCACATCAACCAAGGCGCCGGATGGATTTGAAATCGAGCCCGCCAGCACCGAACAGCCCCGCGTTCTGCCGGATAGCGGTACGAACAAGGCGGCACTGCGCTTGCTGACTCAGGCCCAGCAGGCGGCACAGGCTGGGCAGCTCGACGTCGCCGAGGCTCGCCTGGAGCGGGCGCTGCGGATTGAACCGCGCAACGCCGCACTCTGGTACTACATGGCTAAACTGCGCCTGCACCAGGGTCAGTACAGCCAGGCGGCCGGACTGGCTGCCAAGTCCAACAGCCTGGATAAAGGCGACCGGATTCTGCAAGCCGACAATTGGCGCATCATTGCCCATGCTCGTTACCAGAATGGTGACATCGCGGGTGCGCAGCGCGCCCAGCAAAAAGCCGCAGAACTGGCTGAGTAAGGTCGTTCCATGCGAACACCGCCCGCCCCGCCGAGTTCCCGTATAATGATTCGATTCATTGATGTGTGTTTCAACCTGGCGCACTGAGCCACTTGCCTGTCTGAGTCCCACTTTTGCATACCCCGACCGATATTCTTGGTGAACATGGCCCACTGGCCCAAAAGGTGGAGGGTTTTGCTCCGCGCCGGATCCAGCAGGAACTGGCCGAGGCGGTGGCCGATACGCTCGAGCGACGTGGGGTGCTGGTGGCTGAGGCGGGCACCGGTACTGGCAAGACATTCGCTTATCTGGTGCCGGCCATGCTGTCTGGCCAGAAAGTGATCATCTCGACCGGCACCAAAAACCTGCAGGATCAACTCTTCAGCCGTGATGTGCCGGTTGTGCGTGATTCCCTCACGGTGCCCGTCACGGTGGCGTTGCTGAAGGGGCGTGGTAATTACCTGTGCCGACATCGTCTGGCACTGGCTGAAGACGATCGCTACACCAGTCCCGAACAGGCCGACAAGATCCGGCGGATCCGGACATGGGGTAGCCAGACCCAACGAGGGGATATCGCTGAATGCGATACTATTAATGAAGGGGATCCGGTCTGGATTCAGGTCACCTCGAACAGTGAAAACTGTCTTGGCCAGGAATGCCCGTCATTTGACGAATGTCATCTCATCAATGCCCGTCGCGCCGCGCAGGCCGCCGACATCGTGGTGGTGAATCATCACCTGTTGTTTGCCGACATGGCCCTGAAGGAGGATGGTTTCGGGGACCTGTTACCCGCTGCCGATGCTTTCATCATTGATGAGGCCCATCAATTACCCGAGGTGGCCTCGGCTTTCTTCGGCCAGGCCATTAGCGGCAATCAACTGTTGGAGCTGGCGCGCGACGCACAGACCGAGTTCCTGCGCGACATCAATGAGGGCGATGCGTTTCCCGCCGCCTGCGAAGCCCTGCAGAAGCTGGTGCGCGATTTGCGGCTGGATCTGGGACAAGATCAACGCCGTGCCGCCTGGCAGGAGGTGGCCGGGTTGCCCGCAGTCGAGGCCAGGGTGAATGCGATCGCCGAGCAGCTCGAGGCCCTGCAACGCATGCTCAAACCACTGGCGGAGCGCAGCAAGGGACTGGAGAGTTGCGCGCGCCGCAGTGCCGAACTACACACACAGTTTGATTTACTCACGGGTGAGACCCCGGAAGATCATATTCACTGGTTTGAAACCCACAAACGTTCTTTCACTCTGCATCTGACCCCGCTCAGCATTGCGGACTATTTTCAAAAGCAACTGCAGTCGCTTTCGGCCGCCTGGGTGTTCACGTCAGCAACCCTGGCAGTGGGGAACAGTTTCAAGCATTTTACCGAGCGGCTGGGTTTGCATGAGGTGGAAACGGAACAGTGGGAAAGTCCGTTCGAGTATGCCAGCCAGGCCGTCCTGTATGTGCCGGAGAATTTACCGGCACCGAATTCACCTGACTATACCGCGGCTGTGATTGACGCTGCCCTGCCGGTCATCAAAGCCAGCCAGGGCCGAACGTTTCTGCTGTTTACCAGTCATCGGGCCCTGTCCGAGGCGACGACCCGCTTGGCCGATCGCGTCGATTATCCATTGTTTGTACAGGGCGATGCACCACGCGATACTTTATTAAATCGCTTTCGCACCACACCAAATGCAATCCTGCTCGGCACCAGCAGTTTCTGGGAAGGGGTCGATGTGCGTGGAGATGCACTGTCCTGCGTGATTATTGACAAGCTGCCGTTCGCATCACCGGGGGATCCGGTGCTGAAAGCGCGCATCGACATTATGCAGCAACGCGGTATCAACGCCTTTATGAGCTACCAGTTGCCCGATGCCGTCATCACACTCAAGCAGGGTGCCGGGAGACTGATTCGTGATTTTACCGATCGGGGTGTATTGATGGTGTGCGATCCGCGTCTGATCAGTAAACCGTATGGCAAACTGTTTCTCAGTAGTCTGCCGCCAATGACCCGCACCCGCAAACTTGAAGTTGTGCAACGCTTCTTTGCGCTAGAGAGTCGCGAGGCAGGATAAATTCAATTACGTGTCTTGCCTGCAATTACAAATAAAAATCCGATCATGAAATTGCTTGCCATTGATACTGTAACCGAAGCCTGCTCTGCTGCGTTACTGGTGGACGGCGAAATTCAGCAGCGATTTACCATTGAACCACGGCGCCATACGGAATTGATTCTTCCGATGATCGATGAATTGCTGGGCGAAGCCGGTTTGTCCCTGTCACAACTCGATGCATTGGCAGTCGATCGGGGGCCTGGTTCGTTTACCGGCGTGCGTATCGGTGTCGGTGTCGTACAGGGTCTTGCCTTTGCCGCGGATCTGCCGGTGTATCCGGTATCGAGCCTGGCAGCGCTGGCGTTGGCTGCTAGCCAGGAGATTACCGCTGATACAATGTTGGCCATGCTCGACGCACGCATGGATGAAATCTACTGGGGAGTTTACCGTTTAGAGCATGGTCTGCTGAAGTCAGTCATGGATGAACAGGTCGGCAAGCCGGATAGTCTGCCGCTGTTGTCAGGTAATATTCTGTGTACAGGGAGCGGTGCTCGATTGCATGAGGCATCCTTGGCTGGCCAGAAAAATTATCATTTTATTCAAGACTGCCGTTTCGATTTCCCACACGCTTCGTTTGTTGCGCAACTGGCAATTCAATGTAAACAAGAACAGGCTGTAACTGCAGCAGAATTACAACCGGTGTATTTGCGAAATCTGGTTGCGACCCCATGCAAACCGTAAATATGACATTGGTTATACGCACAATAATATTCCTCAACATCACACTCAAACATCCGCTACACTATTTTATAAACGGCCGATTTATACATACAAGCAATATGGATCAGGTGAAGAAATATAAAGATCTGTTAAATCCTGCGCTTACTTTTTAAATGGTTTTTCGTGTTGCAGAGGCGACACAACAGGGTGTCGCAGCAGTCGGGAGATAATCAAATCATTCCTGACGATTGCTTGGTTAAATGGCGGATATGTCGATATTCAGAATGCGCTGGTTGTTATTTATATTTATTTTGCCAACGACTGCGCTGGCGAATCAACCTCCCTATACTTTCGGAATATTTCCGTACGTTACCACGACGCAACTCATCCGGTTCCACAAACCACTCGTAGAATATTTCGAAGCGAGCCTGCAACGCCCTGTGATCCTGATCACTGCGCCAGACTTTACTACTTTCGTTAATCGTACACGCGAAGGTGAGTATGATTTTATTATGACCGCGCCACACCTTGGATTGTTGGCAGAGAAACAGGGCTACAAGCGGGTGGTAATGAGCCTTCACACCGTGCAGGGAATTTATGTGGTACGTAAGGATTCAAAGATTATGTCGTTAGACGATCTGCAGGGCAAGGTCGTCACTATGGCGGCGCGGGAAGCAATTATTTTCCAGACCGCCGAACATCAGATGAAGCAGCATGGACTGATTGACGGTAAGAATATTACCATTGATGTGGCTCGCACCCACAATAATGCAATGTTCGCACCATTGCGTAATGAAGCGGATGTGGCCGTGACCGGAATCCTGTTGTGGCGCAAGCTTGGCCAGGCAAACAAGGACCAGATGAGAGAACTGGCACGAACTCCACCATCGCCCGGGTTCCTTGTTATGGCAAATCCCCGCATACCCGATTCTGTTGTTGATAAATTAAGATATACCCTGCTTGATTTTAAAAACACCCCGCAAGGAGAAAACTATTTTCGCGTTACCGGATTGAAAGGATTTAAACCGATTACTGATCCAACCATGGAGGGGCTCGAACCTTATATCAAAATTTATAACGATAAATGACGCGCCAACAGCCGAATCCCTTTCCGCATAAACTGCGTGTACGACTGGTTGCGCTGAGCCTGGGCATCGAGATGTTGATGCTTGGTTTGTTATTAGCCAACAGCTTGCGATTGTTGAACCAGGCTATGGAAGAGGTTGCGACTACCCAGGTTGAAGAAGTTGTACCATTGCTGGATGCATCGCTGAGTTCTCGCCTGTTTGAACAGGATCATGCGGCGATCATGGAAATTATTAACCGATTGCTAAATAGTCCCGAAGCGGGGCTAGCATATATTGTCGTGTATGACAGTCTTGGTGATGTGTATGCAAAAGGCGGCAATGTTAATGTTCAACAGATGCCGAATGTTGATATGCAGTTTGGTGATGCTCTGAATGATTCCATCTATGATGTTGCTGCCGAACTAAAGCTTGAAGGTGTGCCGGTTGGCAAGGTTCGTTTTGGTTTGTCAGTAAGATCATTTTTGAGATACCGCAACAGCATACTAAATCAAGGGCTGATGATTGCCAGTGGTGAAATCCTGTTGAGTTTTCTGTTGCTGGGACTGATTGGGTATTTCCTGACGCGACATATCTATGAACTTCTCACAGCGACCCAGCGCATCACTTCCGGGGAATATTCCCATAAAATTCCCGTTCAGAGTCGTGATGAAATCGGAAGGCTAGCCGATAACTTTAATCAGATGGCACAGGCTGTCAACGACAGGGTCCGCGCGTTACGCGAATCCGAACACGCACTGTTTACAGAAAAAGAAAAGGTCGAGGTAACCCTGAGCGCTATCGCGGATGGCGTTATAACCACCGATATTAGTGGGCGAGTCGAGTATATTAACCCTGCAGCAGAAAACCTGGTCGGTTTCAGCCTGGAAGAAGTCAAGGGAGAGCACATCGAATCGATAATCAGGATGTTTGATGAAAACACCTTTGAACCCATAAACAACATGGTACTGGATGTTATCAGCAGTGGCCAGCCTATATTAAAAGGCGACAGTGCAGTCCTGATTAATCGCTATCATGATGAATTTTCCATTGAGAAAAGCATTGCCCCGATTTTCGACCATAATAAAAATTGTATTGGCTCAGTGATGGTGCTGCATGATGTTACCAATACACGTCAACTTACCCGCCAGATGATTTTCCAGGCAACCCATGATTCGCTGACAGAATTGGTAAATCGTCGTGAATTTGAAGCACGGCTGTCTAATTATATAGATGAAGTAAAACAAAACGGACGGCGTCATGTCGTACTGTATCTGGACCTCGATCAGTTTAAGATAGTAAATGATACCAGTGGACACTTGGCAGGAGACGAATTATTACGGCAGGTCAGCCTGATAATGAAACCACATATCCGTGGTAGCGATGTACTGGCACGGTTAGGTGGAGATGAGTTCGGCGTAATCCTGCTGGACTGCGATGTCGATCATGCAATTCGAGTCGGGGAAATATTACGCAAATCGATTGAGGATTTCGTTTTTGTATGGCAGAAACAGAATTACCGCATTGGTGTGAGTATTGGGGTGGTTGAAGTCACGGAAGATAATTCCGATATGAACAGTGTTCTCAGTGCGGCGGATATGGCCTGTTATGCGGCGAAGGAGAACGGGCGTAACCAGATTCATGTTTATCATTTTGAAGATAAGTCGCATGAACGAAAAAAAGACGAAATGTACATGTCATCACTGATCAAGCAGGCACTTGAAAAGGATGGTTTCGTTCTGCATGCACAAAGGATTGTTCCGATTGCTGCTGACTCCGATCTTCCGGAAATGTATGAATTGTTATTGCGCATGGTTGACAAGGAAAATAATGAGCTGATTCCGCCTCAGGTCGTAATATCTTCTGCCGAACGATATCAACTTATGCCAAATATTGATCGCTGGGTTGTGGCTAACGCCCTGAATTGTATCCAGACATGTCAGAAAATTACTGGAAATGAAATTTTCGCAATCAATCTTTCCGGCCAGTCGTTAGGTCAGAGGGATTTCCTTTCGGATATTATGGACTCAATTGTATCTTCAAAGATAAATCCGGCCCAGTTGTGTTTCGAAATAACCGAAACCCACGCAATTGGAAATCTAACTGCGGTTACCCGATTTATTACCCGGATGAAGGATATGGGTTGCCGCTTCTCTCTCGATGACTTCGGGAGCGGACTCAGTTCATTTGCTTACCTCCAGAATCTGCCTGTTGACTATATTAAGATTGACGGCGGTTTTGTGAGGCGTCTGGTTGAAAATCCCATTGATAGGAAACTGGTTGAATCTATCAATAACATTGGCAAAGTAATGGGTATCACAACGATTGCCGAATATGTGGAAAATGAGGAAATTCTCGCGATATTGCACGAAATTGGTGTCGATTATGCGCAGGGATTTGCCGTGCACCGACCCAGCCCCGATGTGTTTACTGAACTCGTGAAGAGCGGAGGGCCGCTCGGGGCTGAAAATGTGCCCAAGCCTGAAAATGTGCCCAAGTTAGCGTGAATCCCCCGTTCCTCTGGGGTATTATCCTTCCAATCTTTTTCCAGAATACATTGATCGAGGTCCAGTTATGACTCGTAGCTATCTGCTACTGCTGTTTCTGCTTGTTCCCGGCCTGTTGCTTGCGGCGCCACCGGACACGGCCAAGCCTGAGCCCACGGTGTGGATCAAACGGGTAAAGGGCGAGTTCAGCGCGACTTACAAGAAGGTATTCACGGCGCTGGAAAACAACGGTTACTTTGTTGTCCTGGAACCCAATATTGGCAAGAACCTGTCCAATTTTGCCCAGCGTTGGGGTAAAAATTACAATCGCAGCGGCCTGGAGGCCTTTCGCAGCATGGTGTTCTGTAACGGCTGGTATGCCAACGAGATCAGCAACGTTGACCCGGATATGGTTGCCCTGTGTCCGCTACACATTACTCTGACTCACAAACAGGGCGTAACGTCGATTTTGTTCGTGCGGCCCAGCCAGGTTGCGGCGCACAGTCCGGCCAGCAAGGTGGCCGCCGAAATGGAGCAGGATGTGATCCGGGCGATCGAGCAGAGCTTTATTCCCTGAGTTGCACGGCGTTGCTCAGATAAGTAGCTTGACCAGCACCTGCTGGTAGATCCTGGACAGGGTGTCCAGATCGTCAACCGCGACGTGCTCGTCGAGTTTGTGGATAGTGGCATTCAACGGCCCGAGTTCCACTACTTGGGCGCCGGCCGGGGCGATGAAGCGGCCATCGGACGTGCCGCCACTCGTTGACAAGACCGTCTCATAGCCACAGATATCCGGTACTGCCTGTTGTAACGCTGTCACCAGTTCACCGCTAGGGGTCAGAAAAGGTTGACCGGATAATTGCCAGTCGATGTGGTAATCCAGCTGGTGTCTGTCCAGCAGCGCTTCAATCTGGCTACGCAGTCCGGTATCGGTCACTTCGGTTGAGAAGCGGAAGTTTAATTGCACCTCCAGCTCGCCCGGGATAACGTTGGTGGCCCCGGTGCCACCGTTAATATTGCTGATCTGAAAGGTGGTGGGCGGGAAAAATTCGTTGCCCGCGTCCCACTCCATGTCCACCAGCTCATGCAAGGCGGGTGCGAACAGATGGATCGGGTTGCGGGCCAGATGCGGATAGGCAACATGACCCTGCACGCCATGTATTATCAGGGTGGCACCCAGTGAACCGCGTCGGCCGTTCTTGATTACATCACCAACTTGTTCGTTACTGGTCGGTTCCCCCACCAGGCACCAGTCAATTTTCTCCTGACGTTGTTTGAGCCACTCGATTACACGGACGGTGCCGTCGGTTGCAGGGCCTTCTTCATCGCTCGTGATCAGAAAGGCGATGGAGCCGCGATGATCTGGGTATTGGTGGATAAATTGTGTGGTCGCGGTCAGCATCGCGGCCAATGAGCCCTTCATATCGGCTGCACCACGCCCATACAGCTTGCCGTTGTCCTCGGTGGGTGTGAAGGGCGGATGGCGCCAATCCGATTCCTTGCCGGGGGGCACCACATCGGTGTGACCGGCGAACACAAACAACGGTTCGGCTGTACCGCGCCGCGCCCACAGGTTATCTACATCACCAAATCGCAACGGGTGTATTTCAAAACCGAGCGGGGCCAGATGTTCGGCCATGATTGCCTGGCAGCCGGCATCGTCCGGCGTGACCGAACGGCGTGCGATCAGTTTTTTGGCGATATCGAGTGTGTCTGACATGGTGGCATCAATTAAACAGTTGTTGGTAGGCGGCTTCGCTGAAACCAACCTGAAACTGGCTGGCATGCTCCAGTACGGGGCGCTTGATCAGTGTTGGATCGGCCAGCATCAGCTTGATGGCCGCG
>JAJDNN010000037.1 GCA_022340685.1 Pseudomonadota bacterium | reverse complement strand
AATTGCATTGTTATGCGGCATCGGCTTTACCATGAGTCTGTTTATTGCCTCGCTGGCGTTTGAATACTCCGGCCAGGAATACATCAAGTCGGTGCGGCTCGGGATCCTGGTCGCTTCGTTCCTGTCGGCATTGACCGGCTACCTGGTATTGCGCTATGTGCCGGGACAGAAGAAAACTTGATTTGAGCCTTTATAATTAAAATGCCTGACATTACATCAGGTTGTTTTCTTCATCTATAGGTGCGTTTAATAGTGTTGCTTAAAGGATTTCCCAAAGAGCGGGGAACACTAATATGCAAGTTCACACGAGACGTATCACTACCTCATTTACGCGATATATTTAACCGGTGAAAACCATGACCCATTGGAAATTATCTAATGCAAGGAATAAAATGAGACTTTCATTGTTATCTCTATTTTTGTTATTAGCAGGATGTGTTGGGCTACCTGAAAATGTTGAGCCCGTTAAAAATTTCAAATTAGATAAGTATCTTGGAAAATGGTACGAAATAGCCAGGCTTGATCATTCGTTTGAACGCGGCCTGTCTCGAGTAACTGCAAACTACAGCATGCGTGAAGGCGGCGGCGTCAAAGTAGTCAACCGAGGATATTCTGAAGAAAGCAATGCATGGAAAGAAGCAGAGGGAAAGGCTTATTTCGTAAAAGAGCCGGATATTGGTTACCTGAAGGTTTCTTTCTTTGGTCCCTTTTATGGTTCATATGTTGTATTCGAACTTGATCATGTGAATTATCAATATGCACTCGTGTCCGGCCCTGATAAATCCTATCTGTGGCTTCTGGCCAGACAGCCACATTTGAACGAGGAGACAAAAAACAAACTCGTAAAAAAAGCGGCGGCATTGGGCTTTGACACAAACAAACTAATATACGTCAAACAAAACTAGTTTCTTTACAAGTTCTTAGTGTAGTGTTTTACCCTGGGTATTACCCCGACATTTGCATCTACACAATCAAAACGCCAGATTTCACTTTTTTTCTTAATGGAAATTTCATGACAAAATCTACTAAGCCAAAAGGCTCAGACAGTGAACGCAAAGTACTGGAGCATGCTCACCGCGGCCTGCAGCTAATCACCGAGCATAAACCCAAGCTGATGGGGATAGTACAGTCCTTCACGGCCGAAGCGATGCATCCAGGTGTGCTGGGCAGAAAAGAAAAGGAACGCATCGCTCTTGGTATGTCGCTAACCCAGCAATGCCACTACTGTATCGCACTGCATATACGTGCTTGTAAACACGCAGGTGTAACACTTGAGGAGATAATGGAAGTCTGTGCCATCGGCATTATGATGGGCGGAGGTCCCGTCCTCACTCATATGGCTGAGGTTGAACGCGCCTTGAACGAATTCTACCTCGACGACGAAGGTGATCCAATATAAATCAACTACCTATTGATCCGACCCGGGTTTGTGCGATTTTTATCCTGCTAAAATAGCGAACCTTCAAAATTCAAAATCTGCAAAAACCGGCGCATGATCCGATGGCCGTTCCAGGTCACGTGGCGCGTTGTCAATGGCACAGGCCGTACAGACTTCACGCAAGGCCTGACTGATCAGGATATGATCAATGCGCAATCCCAGATTGCGGCGAAATGCAGCAGCACGATAGTCCCACCAGCTGAACGTCCCAGCTGGTTGATCGAACAGGCGAAAGGCGTCCGACAGGCCCAGATCCAGTAGGCGCTGAAACGCCTCACGTTCGGGTGGGCTGGCAAGGACTGAATCCTGCCAAAGGACCGGGTCATAGATGTCGCGATCTTCCGGTGCAATATTAAAGTCACCCACCACTATCAGCCTGTCGTGTTCTTTTAGTTGCCCGGCCAGATACACACGTAGCGCCGCCAGCCAGTCGAGTTTGTAACGAAACTTCTCGGATCCGACTTCAGATCCATTGGGCACATAGAGATTAATCAGCCGAATATTCCCATAGCTGGCCGCCAGCACCCGTCGCTGTGTATCTTCCAGGCCGGGCAAGTCAGTAACGATGTCGGACGCCGAATCAGACAGGCGGCTGAGGATCGCCACACCGTTGTAGGTTTTCTGGCCGCTGCATATCACCTGATAGCCCGCCGCTTCAATCTCGGCAGCAGGAAAATTTTCGTCCGGGGTTTTGGTTTCCTGCAGGGCCAGCAGGTCCGGTTGCTTGTCCGCCAGCCAATCGAGCACTTGTGGCAGCCGCACCCGCAAGGAGTTAACGTTCCAGGTGGCGCAGCGTACTGCCATGCCCGGTTTCCGTTTCGACTGCGTGATTACTGGTTCAGACCCGGAAACCACCATGCCGTTGCCGGTGCTTGTAGTCCATTAACATCAGCCCGGCGACGATACCGACGATCAGCATCAGCGCCAGTACACCCCAATACCAGCCTGGGATACCAGGTTTGTTCAGGGCCATATCCACGGTGGTCGGCAATTGATCGCCTGCCAGACTGGCACGGGCCAGTTCAATGCGCCCCTTGAGTGCGGCGTTTTCCTTTTCCAGACTGGCAAGTTTATTTTCGTCCACCGATTCTGAACCGGAAGCAGCATCCGCCGCGGCCTGTTGTTGCGCCAGCTGCTGCCTGAGGTCAGTAATTTCCTGGTTGGCGGTAGCGAGCTCCTCCGCCAGTTTGGTGTCAACAACCGGCTCGGCAGACGGAGCGTTCTTTTTCAGCTCTTTGATGGTGGTACGGGCATTGGACAACTCGTCCCCCCGTACTTGCAGCTCACGTTCCGTCTTGGCAAGTTTTTCCTGTATGGCTTTCATGTCTGCCTTGGCCTTTTGCGTGCTGGCTTGCAATTGATCTACTTTGGCTGTCGCCGGTTTCTGTTCCATCAAGTAGCTGCGACTGGCCCAGCCAGTCTTGCCATTGGGCAGTCGCACCTTGCTGAAGCTATCGTTCGTTTCCAGCACTTCGAGCGCCGTGCCGCTGGGTATCGAATCAAGCAACGGACTCTCTTCGGTTGGTTCTGCATGTATCCCTAGCAAAATCCGATCCGTAACATAGCGCGTTTCGGCATTCAGTGCGGTGTTCCCCATCACTATAAGACCTATCAACAACACAACAGGACGAATTTTACGCATAGGACATTCCTTGATTTTGATACTTTTTATTAAAGACAATTCTGCTAGGCCGCGATGCCGCTGTGTCGCAACAAGGCATCAATGGTCGGCTCACGACCCCGGAATTCAACAAACAGGTCCATCGGTTCCCTTGACCCACCCTGCTCCAGCACAGCGCGGAGAAATTTAAGACCGGTGGCGTGATCGAAAATCCCGTTTTCCTCAAACAGTGAGAAGGCGTCCGCAGACAACACCTCGGCCCATTTATAGCTGTAGTAGCCCGCGGCATAACCACCGGCGAAGACGTGTGAGAAGCTGTGCTGAAAACGATTACAGGGTGCCGGAGTGATCACCGCGACCTCGGCCCGCACTTCGTCCAATGTCGTCTGAATTCGCGCGCCATGTTCCGGATCATATTCGTGGTGCATGCGAAAATCGAACAACGCTAACTCAAGCTGGCGCACCATTCCCATCCCCGACTGGAAATTTTTTGCCGCCTGCATTTTTTGATACAGTGCATCGGGCAAAGCTTCGCCCGTCTGGTAATGACCAGCAATGAGATCCAGCGCCTCCTTTTCCCAGCACCAGTTTTCCATGAACTGGCTGGGCAATTCGACAGCATCCCAGGCCACACCACTGATCCCAGACACGCCCACCTGTTCAACCTGGGTCAGCATATGGTGCAGGCCGTGACCGAATTCGTGAAACAGGGTGATCACTTCGTCATGGGTAAACAGGGCCGGTTCGTCGCCCAGTGGTGGTGTCAGATTGCAGGTGAGAAAGGCGACAGGAATCTGTATTGATCCGTCGGCCTTGCGCTTACGACCGATGCAATCGTCCATCCATGCGCCGCCGCGCTTGTTCTCGCGCGCGTACAGATCCAGATAAAACTGGCCCCGCAGTTCACCGTCTTTATCGCGGATTTCATAAAAGCGCACATCGGGGTGCCACACTTCCACGCCGGCCATCGGGTTGATGTTCATTCCATACAAACGTTTGACCACTCCGAACATACCGGGAATCACCCGTGTTTCCGGAAAGTAGGGTTTAAGATCTTCCTGACTGATTGCATAGGTATGCTGGCGTAATTTTTCCGAATAGTAGGCAATGTCCCATGGTTGTAACTGATCCACACCATGTTCATCGCGTGCAAACTGTTGCAGTTCCCGCATGTCCTGCTCGGCTATCGCGCGGGAACGATGCGCCAGATCATGCAGGAAATCCAGCACCCGCTCAGGACTATCGGCCATCTTGGTCGCCAGCGAGCACTCAGCATAATTGTTAAAGCCCAGCAGTTGGGCAAGTTCATGCCGCAAGGCCAGAATCTCGTCCATCAACGCGCTGTTGTCCCACTTCCCGGCATTGGGTCCCTGATCCGATGCGCGGGTTACATAGGCCTCGTGCATCTCACGTCGCAGCGCCCGTTCATCGGCATAGGTCATCACCGCGTAATAGGACGGGAAGTCGAGTGTGAACAACCAGCCTTTCTGTCCCTTCTGTTCGGCGGCCTGTTTAGCCATGGCTCGCGCGGAATCGGTTAACCCGGCCAGGCTGGCCTCGTCTGTCACCAGTCGCTGCCAACCCTGGGTCGCGTCCAGAATATTTTCCTCAAATCGGGTGGTCAATTGCGACAGTCGCTGGCGGATGTCCTTGAAGCGCTGCTTCTTGTCGGCCGGCAGGTCCACACCCGATAGGTGAAAGTCGCGCAGCGCATTGTCGATGATTTTTTTCTGCGCCGTATCCAGGGTAGCGTACTCGGTGCCGTCCCGGATGGATTGATAGGCCTCGAACAGGTCCCGCTTCTGTCCCAGCTCGGTACTGTATTCACTGAGTTTGGGCAGGCAGGCATTGTGAGCATCGCGCCATGATTCACTGTTAACCACCGAGTTCATGTGGCTCACCGGCGACCAGACCCGGGCCAACCGATCCTCCATATCCTCCATCGGTTGCGCCAGGTTGCTCCAGGTGAAGTGGCCGGCGTCGTTTAACAACGCACTGATGCGTTGCCGATTTTCCGCCAGCAGGCTGTCGATAGCCGGTTCCACATGTTCCGGCCTGATATGTTCGAATGGCGGCAAGCCGCTCATAGTCAATAAAGGATTAGTCATGGGCAAATCGGACACAGGCTCCGGTGTTAAGTTCTATATACTATGGTGTTTATCAGGGCGGTTAATCTAACACGGCAACGCAAGAGGCAACAAAATTGGATCACGCTACGCCCTACGCCACTCTGACGCCCGACGTTGTGCTGGACGCAATTGAGGCGGCCGGCTTCGCCGTGGACGGATCCCTGCTGGCATTGAATAGTTACGAAAACCGGGTTTATCAGGTCGGCCTGAATGAGGGCCGCTTCCTGGTCGCCAAATTCTATCGGCCCGGCCGCTGGGATATGGCTACCATCCAGGAAGAACATGACTTTAGTCTGGAACTGGCGGCCGAGGAAATCCCGGTCGTCGCACCCCTGGCCAGTGCGTCAGGCGAAACGCTCCACCACCACGCGGGTTTTGCCTACGCCCTGTTCCCGCGGCAGGGTGGACGCCCGCCGGAACTGGATGAT
>JAJDNN010000196.1 GCA_022340685.1 Pseudomonadota bacterium | reverse complement strand
TAAATATCGTAAAAATAATTCTGTGCCTCTTGTCGGATGGGTCTTTGTCAGATATAGAATTAATAGGATATGCTCACCCCAACAAACGGACCTTGCAATTTGGTTATCGCTTCAATCATGTTCTGCCCGTTTTGTATATCGATTGAAAAATTCACCAATCGATAGCCACCTACAATGTCCCATTTTACATCTTTGTTGGAGAGCCGATAGCCAAGATCCACCGTGTAGTCTGAATAATCCACTGCTACACCAGAAAATGTAGTACTGATCGCGTTGATGTTAAAACCGTAAAGGAATCTATGATAATTATTCGCCATGTATAGACTGAGAAAACCAAAAGGTTGATTACCTTTATAGATAATCGAATTTCCAAGCTGGGGAATAATATTCAGGTCTATATATGAACTGCCGAGGCCGACACCAAGTCCAAATCGAGAATCTTTGGTCTGGATAATGTCGTAGGACAGTTTTCCCAGGAGTAAATTAACTTCAATATCGGTGTTTAATGGTGTCTTCGTTAAAACGCCAGACTGGTTTCCAGCCAGGTCAACAATGGCATAACCCTGCCCGCTGAAAGATGTGGGCGCGTAGTTTAATCCAAGGCGCCATTTTTTGTACTGTACCGCCAGGGTGTACATAAAACTATCGCTGTTATCAAGATTCATGGTTTCGCCAGTGGCAAACAGACTGCCAAATACATTATCTGAGACAGCATTTTTATTCTCAATCGAGCCGCCAAGTGTTCTTGAGGTATAAGAAAGATTGGCGAAAAAATGCCAGTCACGATGAGCTGATGCGCTGTCTAGTGGCGCCGCCTGTTCTGCTGCGCAAGCGTATGACATGAAAAATAAACATGCAATAACAATTACTGAAGCGAATCTATTCACGTATTTATGTAGTTGTTAAATGTGAAAGTCTTGCTTGTAAATAATGCCGGAATTTGCCGAGGTCCTGATAAACATGTTCAAAAGCCAGAATATCGTTTTAACACTGTAATTAAGTATATTGCCTTCATTTAATATTAAATTGCAGCCAGCAGTACCAATGTGTGTATTCAATATGGAATTGGAATGGTTGATATTGAAATCCTGGCAATTTCTGCAAGCGGGTATGACCTGTTTGTTATCATTTGTTTAACTCCGCCAATAATAACGTATTCACTTAGCGATCAGGTTTTACCGCGACAGTTTCAATCAGACTGACGCGCTCCTCATCAAGATTGCGATGTAGATTACAGGCCTTGGTCAGGATATCAAATAAAGGGGTCGGAAATAAAGGGGACGGAGGGATTAAACTTTGACCAGTAGTTGAGGTTGGTTAATTAAAAATCCCTCGGTCCCCTTTTTTGACAAACAGCTCGAATAACCAGTATTCCTAAAAGTGTACCTTTTCATTCAAGTACTTCGGCAATATGAAATTCAAGCACATCAGCATTTCCATCTGTCACGCTTTACTGCCTGGGTGGTTCGATATGCACGTCCTCACAGAATTAGATTCGTTCCTAACTGAAGCGGATAACATTAAAGAACATAACGGTATAGTTAGAAAGTTGAAACAGAGGAACCAGGAAACACAAGGACAGAAGCCATGGCAAAGAATCCTGAGCTATGGCATTGACATCAGTTTAGTAATAGATTTACAGACGAAGCAACTCATTCGCGAAATAAGGGATTACGGTGCAACCCCGGGACTAGCACGGACCGGAATGAATAGAAAAGTTGACGCAATGTTTTCCGTTATCAACCAAAAGGGGTCGGTAACAATACTAAATCATTCTCATTTGTCACCGACCCCTTTTATTCGACCCCTTTTATTCACGACGTTATTATTATGTGCACTCCACCTGGATTCCGACTAACATGTAGCAATGGAATTTTTTGCCACGACTATTATTCCCGCCACGGCTGCGGATCTGCAGTGCCGTCTGACTATCAGCGAACTACCGCACTGGTGTGCCTCCATCGAAAAGGTGCTAAGCGATACAACTACGAGTGGAGAAATCTTCTGCGTGTGGGGGATGCTCCGTACTAACCGCGAGGATTTGGATGGTGGTGTGCGCTTTTCATTTCCCAGCTGTGCCAATGTTTTGCAATGGACCGTGACCACCGGACTGCCACCCAACCCGCAGCATACCGTTATTCATCTTACCATTAACCGTAGCGAACAAGATCAGGACTTCGTCGCCTCCATCCAGCAATTCGTGGATGACTGGAAAACCGGCCTGGAGACGCATTGGTAGTCAGACGGTCGCACGCTCTTTGCGGCCGTTTTTCACCTTGTGTGTTTTAAGGTAAAAACTTTCCTTGTCGTCTCGTCGACCGTGCAATGTGCAATTGCATGCTGATCTTATTCTTTTGTAGTAGCGTCTTCTGGTCGCAGGAGTAAATCAACTCAGGTCAACGCGGCAGTAACCAATTGGGTAAAAGTTTATAGGGGTCTATCCCGATTAACGGGTCGACGATGGCGCCGTGTTTTTGCAGGCGGGTTTGCAGTTGACCTGACTTCAGACTTTCGAACACGTCGATGCAGCCACCCTCGAAATCGCCGCCAACGAAGATCTGGGGCAAGGTGACCGATCCGGTCCGGCGTTTGAGTGCTTCGAATATCTTGTCGCCGCGATTACCCTGCTGGTAGGAGGCCGAATCGAGATCGATCGCGGTATAGGTGATGCCGTATTTTGCAAAAACCTTGCGAGCTGCACCGCAGAACTCGCACCATTCATATGCAAACATGACAACAGGATGGTCCGGGTCGCACAACATGGCATCGAGCTCGTGGCTGGCTGTTTCGTCCAGGGCAGTCGCCACTTCCTTAGCTACCGGTGGCGCTGCCGACGGTGTGACGTCGAAACGGAATCCCGGTGTCGACCTGGATAGCTCCAGTTCCTCCTCGGTCATTTCGATGGTGATGTCTTCGAACAGCGGTGTGGAAAGGTAGCGTTCGCCGGTATCGGGCAACATGCACAGAATATTCGTTCCCGGTGTTGCGGTCCGGGCGACCTGTAACGCACCCGAAAACGTTGCGCCCGCCGAGATGCCTACGACGATGCCTTCCTGCCGCGCAAGTTCCCTGGCACAACGTAGCGCGTCCCTGCCTTCAATCAGCGTAAAACCATCTATATGATTCGCCGTGGTAACCTGCTCCGCCAGTCGGGGAATAAAGTCCGGTGACCATCCCTGCATCAGGTGTGGCCGAGATCGGGGGTGGCTCACGCTGCGGAGTCCATCGCCGTGCCTTGCCTGTGCAATGCCACTGGCCAGCATGGCTGAATTGTCCGGTTCGCAAACAATAATCTTCGTATGCGGGCTCTTCTCTTTCAGTACCCGCGATACCCCGTTCAGCGTGCCACCGGTACCGAAACCGGTGACCCAGTAGTCCAGTGCAATGTCGGCGAAGTCATCAAGGATTTCCACGGCTGTGGTTCGGGCGTGGACTTCTGCGTTGGCCGGGTTCTCGAACTGGCGCGGCTGCCACCAGCCGTGTGTCCTGGCTAACTCATCGGCCTTTGCCACCATGCCGGAGCCCATCTGGTCGGCCGGCGTGAGTACGACTCTGGCGCCAAGAAATCGCATCAGTTTGCGCCGCTCCACGCTAAAGTTCTCGGCCATGGTAATAACCAGAGGATAACCCTTCTGGGCGCAGACCATCGCTAAGCCGATACCTGTATTGCCACTGGTGGCTTCGACGATCGTTTGTCCGGGTTTGAGTTCACCGCGGCGTTCGGCATCCTCGATTACCCCCAGGGCAAGCCGGTCCTTCACTGAACCCATCGGGTTGAAGGACTCCACCTTGACGTAGAGATTGATGCCCCTGGGGCTCAACTTGTTAATGCGAATCACCGGCGTGTTGCCGATGGTACCCAGAATACTGTCGAATCGCTTGCCCATGGTCGTTGTTCCTGGTTCCTTTGTCTGGCCACCGGAACACGTCGGCAGCATCTACTATATATAGCTCGTTAATTGCGCTCTATATAAAAAAATGACCTCGGGTCTTCCTCGCGTGACGATCGGGTCAGGACTCCTCGCGCACGAGTCGAATATCAATTTCCCGCTCAACATAACCCCACTCCTCCAATGCACGCAGCTCGGCAAGCAACTTGTTGAACACCCACTCATCCGCCGGCGCGTATTCAAACCAGGTGAGGAAATCAAACGGTTCATCCTCCGACAAATCCCGACAGTGATGAAGCCTTCTCGCTAACGCCGGAAAAGTCTGCAGGCCGATTTGGGTATGGTGCGATTTTTCTTTGAAGATACTCAGGCGTTCGTTCTGTGTAAGCGCCCACCAGTCCTGGTTCTTTCGAATCGGGATCAGGGCGGCACATGTTGCCTCGGGGCGCCCGAGAGCTAGTTGCTTGGCAACGATCAGGTTCCTTTCCTCGCGATTGACATACCGCTCATTGCTTGTTATCCCACGCAGCACCCAGGCCGAAGCTGGATTGGATGGGTTCTCAGGGCCAGTAGCAATTCCAAGACTTCTCGCCACAGGCAGTGGTTCTCCGGTTAACACGTCTACGCTAGTGATACGCCACAAGCCCGTGTCACCGCCGATGAATGAAAACAATCGCGCCGACATATCAATGATCCTTTGATTTTGATGCTTGCGTGCAACACACCGGGAGGCACTGCGGAGGACGCGCCCCACGTCCGGCGTGGGGCACGAATCCATAGGTCAGCAAACGGCCCATCTCGTTATGAGTCCAGGCCGTTGCCTATGCCGCCTCGTTTACATCCCTACCAGCTGGGCGGTATAACCTTCTGCCCGGGTCTTCTCCAACAAAATCGCCGTGTTGGTTTTTTCCGTGTCGTAGGCGATCACAAGAAGATGCGCCTTGCCTTTGTTAAACCCTGGTGAAACGACTCCATCGATTTTGCGCAATACATTTTCGAGGGTTGACTGCGCTTCTTCACTCAGAGACTCATTGATGTGAATCATGACATCGCTAATGTTCATCTTGTGGCTCCTTATATATTGGGATGTTTATGACTGTATCCAGGTACTATTTGCAATTGATGACTACCTCGATGTACTCACTCGGGGCTACGAGCGTGCCATCGGTCGCGCGATTGAACTTTTCGGCCAGGGCGATCAGGTCGGTACCGAGCGCTTCCTGCTTCTCTGCGTCGAGTGCGCCGAAGGAGGTATGCATCGGACCATAAAAAGTGCGAAACACTTCCAGCCAATGGGCCGGGCTGTGGTAACGGAAAATAAATTCCTTGCGCTCAATGGAGATTGAATCGAGCCGCTCACCAAACAACTCGCGTAGCCGCGCTTCAGTGCCCCAGAGAGCCGGGGACTTCATCCCGGCCGGACTTGGCAGGTAGCTACGCATCACTTTGAACAGTTCGCCCACAAAACTGTCGGGCGTCCAGTTCGCCAGACCGATGCGGCCACCGGGTTTGCAGGCACGCGCCATTTCTGCTGCAGCCTTATCCTGATCGGGCGTGAACATCACGCCGAAGGTGGATAACACCACGTCGAAGCTGTGGTCGGTGTAAGGTAGATTCTCGGCGTCCGCCTGCTCGAACTGTACCGGCACACCTTCGGCGCTCGCCCGGGCCCGCGCACGCTCGAGCAGTGTCGGCACATAGTCGGTCGAGACAACATTGCACCAGCGGCGCGCGGCGGCCAGAGTGGCATTGCCGTTACCGGCGGCAACGTCGAGCACGCGCTCGCCGGCACGCAGGTCAAGTGCTTCGC
The DNA here is from genome assembly GCA_022340685.1 of Pseudomonadota bacterium. GTDB lineage: Bacteria > Pseudomonadota > Gammaproteobacteria > UBA6429 > Thiohalophilaceae > JAJDNN01. The sequence goes on along the minus strand of JAJDNN010000196.1, from coordinate 3,687 downwards.
ATAGCGACTCCCCGACGATCTGCAGCGTGGTGCCTATGACGGCGTAATCACCAGAGGACCAGGCCAGGTGTTGTTTGTTTTTAACGGCGGTTAGGTCTACGACGGGTGTGGTAGTGGAAATAACTGCTGACATGGCATTTCTCCTTGATTATGTTGATCAGGACTTGTCTGGATGGGGCAACACGGTCCTGTTGCGCGTCGTCGGATTCCGGGTCTGGAACTGCCGAAGACATGCCTATTTCACTCCAAGGGAGAGGATGGGGGGTCCCGCAAAGCGGGACAAAAAGCGGGACAAAAAGCGGGACAAAATAGCTGACAAAACTGCTAGACTAATGTTTGTCGGGTGCACCGGAGGGTCAAACGACATGGATGACCGGACACATTCGTTTGGCTACTGGTTGCGGCGGCGACGCAAAGCGCTGGATCTGACCCAGGAAGCCCTCGCCCAGCAGGTCTGCTGCTCGGGTTTCACCATCAGAAAAATTGAGGCCGACGAACGCCGCCCCTCGCGGCGACTCGCGGAACGGCTCGCCACGTCGCTCGCCGTACCCGAGGAGGAGCGGTGCGATTTCCTCGATGCGGCGCGCGCCGTGCACGCCACGAACCGTCTGCGTCTCGAACCCCTGCCGGTCAGCACCGACGCGCATGCCTCCGGGCCGGCCGCATCGATCCGCTCCCCGCCCGGTTCGGTCACGGGCGCCTCTAGCGATACCGCACCCTTCGTGGGACGAAATAACGAGTATGGCCTGCTTATCGGACTCATCGCGCGGCTAACTGCCGGCGCCGGGTACACAGTCCTGGTCGAAGGCGAACCGGGAATCGGCAAGAGCCGCATGCTGCGCGAGATCGCGCGCTATGCCCATGCCCATGACTTGCCGATATTTGAGACAAACTGCTACGAGATTGAACGCGCGATACCGTACCAACCCGTGATTGATCTCGTGACGCGGGCGCTGAACCATCTACCGGCCACGACCCTGCGCACTTTATCACCCGTATCGCTCGCCGAACTTGCTGCCCTTGTCCCCGAGGTTGGTGAGCGTTTCCCAGACCTTCCGCAGCTATCGACCGATTTTCCCGAAGCACGGCAGGCGCGCCTGTGCCGTGCAATCGACCAGCTCCTCGAAACATCGCGAGGCACTCGCCCGGCTGTGCTCATGGTGGACGATATCCAGTGGGCTGACGACGCCAGTGCACAGGTACTGCATTACCTCGCACGCCATACCGCGCCGCGTGCGGTGCTCGTGATTTATACCTATCGTGACGAAGCCGTCGAAAGTGATGAACGTTTCGCCCAACTGATTGAAAGTCTGCGCCGCGACAGCGATGCGCGCCATTTGCCCCTGTCCCGACTGGGTTATGCCGATACCGAGTGCCTGGTCGCTGCGCTCGCCGATCCGACCATTGGTGCCCCCGACCTGGCCGAGCGCCTGCATCGAGAAACCGAAGGCAATCCGTTTTTTCTCATGTCGATCCTCCAATCCCTGAGTGCGGGTGAGACACAACTTGAAACCCACGCGAGCGACGCACCGGGATTACTCCCGGACGCATTGTGTGCCGCCGTGCGAGTACGACTCGCGCACGTACCCAAAGCGATCCGGCCGCTACTTGACACCGCGGCGGTGCTCGGCCGGTGTTTCGACTTCGATACCCTTCTCGACGTGACACGCGAGGCCGAGGTGCAACTGTTCGATGCGGTGGAAGCACTCGTCAAGCGGCGCTTGCTGCGCGAGGAACCCGAGGGTGGTATATACGACTTCAGTCACGACAAGCTTCGCGAGGTGGTCTATCGTGACATCGGCGGGGCAAGGCGCAGACTGCTGCACCGATCCGTTGCTGAAGCTCTGGAGCGTCTTAATGAAGACGCGACACACGAACGCGTTGCCCAGCTTGCGGAGCATTATGAACGCGCACACGTCTGGTCGAAGGCGCTCCACTACCTGATCCTCGCTGGAAAACATTCACAGAGGTTGTTCGCGATGCGCGAAGCGTTGCACTGGCTGGATCGCGCAATCGCTCTATCCGAGGCACACCCAGCGTCGTTAGACGCTTCGCAACGCCTCGCGCTCTATGAGCAGCGCGGCGCGGCGCGTGTCCAGGCTGGGCAAACGCAAGGCGCCGTCGCCGACATTCGTCGTGTCATTGAGACATTGCGCGCAAGCGGCGAACGGGCAAAGACGCGTGACGCACTGATCCAATTGGGCATGGCCTATCGCCGCGCCGACCAATACGAAGAAGCGACGGCATGCCTCACCGAAGCACTGAGGGAATCGCGCTTAATGAACGATGAGCGCCATGCCGCCGACACCCTCTATCATCTCGGCACCGTTGCGTGGAGCACCGGGAAGAACAACAAGGCTATCGGCTTCCACCAGCAGGCGGTCGAGATCTGCGAGCGCACAGGATTCACGGATCTTGTCGCGGTGCAGGCCTTTCATGGCCGCGGCGAGGCGCACTTTGCCAACGCGGAACCCGCAGCGGCAATCGAGTGTTACTCGCGGTCGCTGGAACTTGCCCGCGGCATCGGTGACAAGAGTTATGAATCCGAAAACCTGATGATGATCGGCCACGCCTGCATTGGTACAAAGGGGCTCGGTGACTACCCGCGCGCTCTGGCAAACTTCGATGCGGCTCTCGACATTGCACGTGCCGCAGACTTGCAATGGCACTTTGGACCAACGCTGCTCGGTCTCGATCATGTCCGGGCATGCACGGGCCATTACGGCGAGGCGTGGGCCGGTATGCAAAAAACCTTGCACTGGCTCGAGAGTCTCAAGCAGGTGCGCTATCAATTCATCGCCGCTGATTGCATCGGCCATCTGCTACTCGATCTCGGCTTGAATGAACTGGCGATCAATCATCTGGAGCGCGGCCTCGCGCTCGCTCACGACACTGGTATCCTCTTCTGGAACGCCGCGATTAACACACACCTGGCGGTTGCGCGGTCGCGGCTCGGACAAAGGGTTGAAGCGCCCGCACTGCAGACCACACTGGAACAAACGCGCCACACGTCAGAGCGCTATATGATGGTCCGGTGTATTGACGGTTTGGCGGAGATTGCACTTACGGCAGGTGACGCGAGTCGTTGCCGCGTATACGGTGACGAACTGCTTGCGGTCGCTGAAACCAACAATTTGCGCGAGCTCGAAGCGGTCGCGCGACGCTGGCGTGGTGAGGCTATGTTTGCGGAGAAAAATTACATTGAAGCGCAGACAGAACTGTCCCGCGCCGCGATGATTGCAGAGGACGTTGGCCGTGTGCGATTGCAGATGGATACACAAGCTACGCTGGCTCGCCTGCTTGCCGCACAAGGTCAGCGTGACACCGCGCAGCGCCACAGGGATAAGGCGCGCGCGATTAGAGATGCGATCGAAAAGAGTTTGGAGTCCTCGGGGCTCGAGGCACATCTCAGTATTATTTAGCCTGGTAATTATAAATTAAATTAAACATTGCCAACTCAACTAAAATTAAAGGGGTCGGTGACAAACAATAATCATTTCTATATGTAATTGCTTCTTACTTTTCACCAACCCCTTTATTGGAAGAGAAGCTCCATTATTCCTTTTCGAGACACTATGCAGTGTCAGACGAAATGTTAACCGGGCTTTAAGTGGATCGAGGTTATCGGATAAAAAGGCCCCCGCCGAAGCGGGGGATGAGGATACCACTATCACGAGAAAGAGCCGT
>JAJDNN010000187.1 GCA_022340685.1 Pseudomonadota bacterium | reverse complement strand
TTGCTGATTACCGCGCGGATATCGGCCGTGATCCGGCCGGCATTGATGGCATCGATAAGGGCCTGCAGGTTGGAACCTTTGCCCGAAACAAGCACCACCACGTGCAGGGGGGAGTCGGAGGTGGTGATGCGCATTTCAGGTGTCGATTGTGACGCTGGCGGCTCCGCTGCCACGTTGAATTTCACCCATGACCACGGCTGACTCGCCCTGTTCACGCAGGCGAGCGATGGCGGTATCTACATCAGGGGCGGCGACAACCAGCACCATGCCGATGCCGCAGTTGAAGGTGCGGTACATTTCATTGGCATCGATGTTGCCGGCCTGTTGCAGCCAGTCGAACACGGCGGGCGTTTGCCAGCTGCCCGCATCGATCCGGGCCACGGTATCGGCCGGCATTACCCGGGGCAGGTTCTCCAGCAGACCGCCACCGGTGATGTGGGCCAGCGCGTGCACCTCGACATGTTCGAACAGAGCAAGCAGTGGCTTGATATAAATCCGGGTCGGTTTCAGCAGACGTTCGCCGAGGGTGGCGCCATCGAATGCCTGCCCCAGGTCCGCGCCGTGCGTTTCGATGACCTTACGGATCAGGGAGTAACCATTGGAATGGGGACCGCTGGAGGGCAGGCCGAGCAGCACATCCCCGACACCCACCTTGCTGCCATCGATGATGCGATCTTTCTCCACCACCCCGACACAGAATCCAGCCAGGTCGTAGTCATTGTCCTGATACATGCCGGGCATTTCGGCTGTCTCGCCCCCGATCAGTGCGGCGCCGGCCTGCTTGCAACCCTCCGCAATGCCTTTTACCACGTCGCTGGCGGCATCTACATCCAGCCGGCCGGTGGCATAGTAATCCAGAAAGAACAGCGGTTCGGCGCCCTGCACAATGAGATCGTTGACGCACATGGCAACCAGGTCGATGCCGATAGTGTCGTGGCGGTTCAGTTCCGACGCCAGCTTGAGCTTGGTGCCAACGCCATCTGTGCCTGAGACCAGTACCGGGTGCTGGTAGCCCGCCGGGATTTCGAACAGGGCGCCGAAACCACCCAGGCCGGCCAGCACGCCGGGGCGACGGGTTGCGGCGGCCAGGGGTTTGATCCGTTCGATCAGGGCGTTACCGGCATCGATATCGACGCCGGCGTCACGATAACTGAGAGATGAAGGGGTATCGTCTTTGGGTGTGGAAGTGGCCACGCACGACTCCTGGCAGGTGGAAGATGAGTAACAAATGCACGGACTCGGTGCATAATATTGATTACAATAGTGTAACAATTCGCTGCCGTTGACGAAATGAAACTGTCGTCGGAGCAAACCGAAAACTACAGGACTCTTACAAATTATGCGTTTCAGGATTGCAAACTATGCCCTGGTGTTGATGGCACTGGCCGGGCCACTGCGGGCCGAGGTGGTTGAAAACCTGTATCTGGCGGAAATTCCGGTGGAGAGTCAGGATCCCGAGGTACGAAAGACAGCCATCGGCCAGGGTATGCGTGAGGTACTGGTGCGCGTCTCGGGGGAAACGATGATTCTGGGCGTGCCGGCCATTGACGCCGCATTGGATCAACCGAAACGGTTTGTAGACCGGTACCGCTATCAAATCCGCAAGTTGCCGGGCGGGGACCAACTGGAAGTGTGGGCCAAGTTTGATGAAAAGGCGATCAACAAGCTGCTGCGCGATAACCGTCTGCCGGTGTGGGGGCGTAACCGACCGGTGACCCTGTTGTGGCTGGTGGTTGATGATCGCAAAACGGGCCGCAAGCTGATCAGTACCGACAGCAAGGACAGTGATATCAGTACGCTGGTCGAGCAACAGGCACGGCAACGCGGATTGCCGCTGCGCCTGCCGCTGTACGATCTGTCCGATCGCGCCCGGCTCAAGGTAAGCGACGTGTGGGGTAATTTCGAGGACCGGATTATCGATGCCTCGGCCCGTTACCAGACGCACTCTGTTTTGGTGGGCCGGGTGTACAAGGCCAATTCCGGAAGCTGGAGCGGTAGCTGGACCCTCTACAGCGACGGGCGCCGCAGCGACTGGGAGTCAAGTGGCGCAAGCATGGGTCTGGCATTGCTGCCGGGTGTAAGTGGCGCTGCAGACGCACTGGCCCAGCGCTACGCGCAGGTGGAGGACAAAACTGCCAGCCCGGATCTAGTGAAGTTACAGGTTGAGGGCGTTGCCAGTCTGCCAGCCTATAACAAGGTCAATAAATATCTTGATTCCCTGGATGTGGTGAGCCGGGTAGAACCGATGGCTATCCAGCCCGACAGCGTGGTCTTCAACCTCACCAGCCGTGGTGGCCGGCTCGCAGTGGAAGAGGCCATCTCCTTCGGCCGGATGTTGATACCCGATACCCCGACGGCGCCCCAGGCAAATTCCCTGTCAAGTTCCTCCACAACACCGGTGACGCCGGCCCAACCGCCGGCTAGTCCGTCGAATCAGGTTGATCTCGTTTATCGTCTGGTACCGTGAACCCGCGTAATTTGCCGAATATTATTAGCGTATTTCGCATCCTGCTGGTTCCGCCGGTAGTCTGGTATCTGCTGCACGGCCGGTATGATATTGCCCTGGGCCTGTTTCTATTGGCCGGGTTTTCCGATGGCCTGGATGGTTACCTGGCCCGGCACTACCAGTGGACCAGCCGGCTGGGTGCGATTCTGGATCCGCTGGCCGACAAGTCGTTGATGTTTGCCAGTTATCTGACCTTGGGCTGGTTACATGATCTGCCGGTCTGGCTGGTGGCAGTGGTGATCCTGCGCGATGTCGTCATCATCGGTGGGTCGCTCATGTATCGCTGGCTGATTGGACGGGTCGAGTTCAAGCCAATGTGGATCAGCAAGCTCAACACGGTGTGCCAGATCCTGCTCGTGACACTGACCCTGCTGATTCTTGCCGGGGTGGACATATTGCAGCAGGTGCAGACCGGACTGATTTATCTTGTACTGGTGACGACCATTAGCAGCGGGATCGCCTATGTCTATGTCTGGAGCAGACGCGCCATGAACCCTGCTGGCAGTGCACCGGTATGATGCACAATCCTGTGGGCAGCCAGTTCCCTTGCGTGGTTGGATAACACAGCAGATGCCGCATAATTTTCCCCAGTTACCGCTCGGTATCGGGCTCAGGGATAGCGCCACATTCGATAATTTTCTGCCGGACGGGAACGAACTGGCACTGCAGGCCCTGCGGGATGATCGCGAGGCCATGTTGTATCTGTGGGGGCCAGCGGGTAGCGGTAAAACTCACCTGTTGCAGGCCCTGTGCCATCATGCGGTCACGCGTGGCGAGTCACTCGCATTTTTACCCATGGGTGAGCTGGCCCCTTTATCGCACGGTATGCTGGAAGGACTGGAACAACAAGCCGTGATCGGCATTGATGATGTACAGGCCATTGCCGGGTTACCGGACTGGGAAGAAGCCCTTTTCCATTTATACAACAGGGTGCGTGATGCAGGCCATCGCCTTGTCGTCAGTGGGACGGCGGCACCTCATGGTCTCGGTTTGTCTCTACCCGATCTGGTGACCCGGCTTGGCTGGGGGCCTGTATTCCGACTGGTCGCGCTGGATGATGCCGGCAAGCGGCGCGCGCTGCAATTGGGTGCCAGGCGACGCGGCATGGCGATTCCGGATGAGGTAGCGGACTACCTGTTGCGCCATAGTCCACGCGATATGAACAGCCTGTTTGCCTTACTGGACAGGCTCGATCGGGCATCGCTGGCGGCACAGCGCAAGCTGACAATACCGTTTGTGCGGGAGCTAATTCGTTAAACGCCGGTCTTGAGTTCCCGGCCACGCCGCCGGGCATACAGGACTGAGCCGGTATACACACCCACACTGCACACGATTTCCAGCAGGGCCCAACTCCGACTTGCCGGGTTGGCCCAGGCCTCCACAATGCCGTGAATAAAATAGATCAGGATCAGAAAGCTGGTCCAGGCATAGGTGTAGGGTTTGCCCTGGACCAATCCGCGCAGGGGAAACAGTAATGGAATGAGCAGAGCGGCCAGCGCGAGCGGAGCCGGATCAGTTATTCCATACCAGCCAGCCAATACCACGACCAGCCCGAAGTAGGCACCAAGGGTAGCGCGCCGCGCGAGCCGGGTGTAATCCATCAATCGGAGAGCCTGATGAGACCGGCGGCAAGCTGAGCCCTGGCGGTTTCCGCCAACCGCCGGCCCAGTGCCTGGCAGTGGCTGATCTCGTCGTCGCTCAACGGCAAATCACTGTCTGCCCCGGCCAGGTGACTGGGACCATACGGCGTACCACCGGTGGTAGTGGTCAATAGGGAAGCTTCACTGTAGGGCAGCCCGAGGCAAATCATGCCGTGATGCAACAACGGCAGCAGCATGCTCAGCAAGGTGCTTTCCTGGCCGCCATGCAAGCTGGAGGTCGAGGTAAACACGCCGGCCGGTTTGCCGGCCAGCGCACCCTGCAGCCATAACGGGCTGGTGCTGTCGATAAAGTATTTCATAGCCGCTGCCATGTTGCCGAAGCGGGTCGGGCTGCCTAGGGCCAGACCGGCGCAGGCTTGCAAGTCTTCCAGACTGACATAAGGTGGACCCGAGTCGGGGATGGTGTCCGCGCTGGTTTCGCATACTGTCGATACCTCCGGGACGGTCCGCACCCGAGCCGAACAGGCATCTACCTTTTCGACGCCGCGGGCAATTTCGCGGGCCATGCGGGCAGTCGCACCGTGTCGACTGTAATAGACCACCAGAATCTCGGGCATGGTTATAGCACCTTCTGCACGGTTTCCGGTGGTCGGCCCAGTGCCGCGCCCTTTTCGGTTAATACGATGGGACGTTCAATGAGGATCGGGTGGGCGATCATGGCATCGATGAGTTCATCGTCCGACAATGAGGGATCATCCAATCCGTAATCCTTGTACGCCTGTTCATTCGTGCGCATCAGTTGGCGAGGCGTAAGGCCAAGCTGTTCCAGGATAATTTTGAGGGTCACCTTGTCAGGCGGTGTTTTCAGATATTCAATCACCTCAGGTTCAATCCCCTTTTCATGCAACAGTTGCAATGTTTGTCGTGATTTACTGCAACGGGGATTATGATAAATGGTTGGCGGCATGCGGACTCTCCGGATTGGGTAGGGTTTATTTTACAGAGGGTTATCTTGACAGCCTATAGGGCCAGTGATAATTTGACGTATCGCTTCGACGCACAACAAACAGTCCCGCATGCCGCCCATCCTGCGACGCCTTTACCATTCATTTCTTGTCTTTGCCTTGCTGATGCCTGTCGCTTGCGCAGTCTCACCACCGGTGCAGGAAATGAGCAATGCCCGCCAGACCATTCAGGCGGCCATCGATGCCGGGGCAAAACAGACGGCGCCGGAACTGCTGGCCAAGGCGCAAAGTTCACTTGGGTTGGCGAGCAAGGAGCTGGATGTCGGTGAATACGATGCTGCCCGAAACCATGCCAATGAGGCCAAGCAGTATGCCATCAAGGCCCGCCAGATGGCCATGCAGAAAGGACAGAAACCTGAATAGGGTTACGGGATCTAAAAAACAGTCTGTCTATATTAGTAACAGCTCATATTGAAAAGGGACTAGTAAAATAGTCAGAGTTCCTTGACAGTTCAATCAGGGCGATGCTACGTTTCATACTATAGTTTAAAATTGTGGTGCAGGTGCTGCAAACTTAAGGTTAAATCAATAACTTCGGAGTCGATAACAATGAAAAAACTCAACATTTTAAAACTGGCTGGCCTGATGGTACTGGTCATCAGTTTTGCTGTAGGTTGCGCGAGCACGGAAGACAAACAAGAGGCTGGTAAGGCTGAAGCAGCAATTGCAGCGGCCAAGGCGGCCAACGATAAAGCCAAGGCTGAAGGTTATGAATGGCGCGATACCGGCAAGATTATCGAAAGCGCCGAGAAGGCTCTGAAGGAAGGCAAGGACGAGGAAGCCATCAAGCTGGCCAACAAGGCCAAAAGCCAGGCTGAGCTTGCTGTGGCCCAGAAACAGGAAGAACTGCAACGCCTGCAAAATAACGGCATCCTTCCTGTGGCCGTTGCCGAGGGTGTGAGTGTCAGCGAAGATACCTACACGGTTGTGAGAGGGGACAATCTGTGGAACATTGCTGCCAAGCCCAGTATTTACAGTAACCCCTATCACTGGCCGCTGATTTACAAGGCAAACAGTAACAAGATCAAGGACCCGGATCTGATTTATCCCAATCAGGTGTTTGACATCAAGGGCGATTACACGGTAACCGAAATGGAGGCTGCTGTTTATCACGCCAAGAATCGTGGTACCTGGTCTATCAACGGAGTAGAAGAAGTCGACAAAGTCTATCTCTCAAAATAACATCGTAGTCAACATGTTCAATGAAAAGGGCCCGTAAGGGCCCTTTTCATTGGTCTCTCATAAGCTTTGATAGAGACCAGTCCCCTGAAATAAACGATAGCCAAATCAATTTCACCGAACTGTATTCGGATACGTATGTCAAATCTGTACAATCATAAAATTGCGGTTATATTTAGTCCTGTAATCTTGGGTAGTATCAACAGTGTAGGCGTTCGGGTTAATCGCAATAAAGATTGTTATGAATAAATTTGAAACTGGTTTTGAACGGGTATTGTGGAGCAGCCGCCTGGTTGTGATTGTTGCCGTTATCGCGAGTTTATTGACCGGAATTGGCGTATTTTATGTCGCGACAGTTGATGCTTTTTACATGCTGATTCATCTGTTTGACTATGCTAGCCCGGTTATTGATGTCGCGGAACGTGCCCAGATGCGTTCCGGGTTTGTGACACACGTGGTTGAGGTTGTAGACGGCTACTTGCTTGCGACTGTTATGTTGATTTTCGCGCTCGGATTATATGAATTATTCATTAGCAAGATAGATGAGGCGGAGAAAAGCGAAATATCATCAAAAGTGTTGGTGATTCACAGCCTTGATGATCTCAAATCACGACTTAGCAAGGTGATCCTGATGATCCTGATTGTAAAATTCTTCGAGCATGCCATCAGCATGACATACAAGGATCCGATCAGTCTGCTATATTTGGCGGCTGGAATTGCCTTAATCGGTTTGGCATTATATCTGAGTCATGCCGGAGAAAGTGGGTACAACTCAAAAAGTGGGTACAACTCAACTGGCTAAATGCAGGAATATTGTTATGAATAGATTATCGCCGATCTTCGTTTTGCTGCTCTTGATATTCAGTCAGAGTGCTTTTTCGTCCAATACTGTACGCGACCCCTATAAGTATTTCTTCAATGAAACGTGGGGAGATTTCCATGAAGAACTGGATCACGCGAAAAAAGAAAACAAACAAGCAATATTAATATTTTTTGAAATGGATGAATGTCCTTTCTGCCACTATATGAAAAACAATGTCCTCAACCAGCCAGAAGTCCAGGATTTTTACCGCAAACATTTTCTCAACTTTTCTGTGGATATCGAAGGCGACGTAGAGATCACCAATATGCAGGGCAAGGTCCTGAAACAGAAAGATTTTGCATTCAAGGAAAACCGGGTGCGTGCGACACCGGTTATTGCTTTTTTTGATCTAAATGGAAAGCGTATTTTTCGCCATACCGGTAAAACAGGGGGTGTCGAGGAATTTCTGTTAATGGGCAAATATGTCGTGGATGGGGTTTATAAAAAAATGTCATTCACGCGCTATAAACGCATGCAGCAGGACAAAAAAAGTCAGGAATGATTCCAAAGATTCTGTATGTAGCGGTTTCTCTGGTGATGTCTGGCCTGCTGGTCCAGGCGGCGCCGGTTTTAGCTGAGTCTATCAAGAAGGACCACCTTGATCCACTGCCTGAGCCACTCACTCTGGAATACGCTCTTGCCCAGGTTGAAATACCTTCTCCTAAATTACAAATGAGCCAGGCTGAAGTCGATGCGGCGATTGCTAAACTGCAGGCAGCCGACAGCAGTAATAATGTAAGGTCCTGGGTCGAAGCGCGACTACGCTATATTGAACCGCCAACTATATCTACCGTTCAGGATCATCATGACAATCGTCTTGGCATTTTTGTTTCCAAGAAGCTGTACGATTTCGGGCGCCAGGATTCCAGGCTGGCGGCTGCCCGCAAATCAGTCGAAGGACAGCGCTTACTTTACCAGGATGCCCGCCAGACACGACGCATTGAAATTATGCAAAGTTATTTTGATGTGGTACTGGCCGATTTGCAATTTTATCGCTACAACGAAGAAATGGCGGTTGCCTATGTTCAGTTGGACAGATTGCGAAACAGGAAAGAGCTGGGGCAAATTTCAGATGTTCAGGTTTTACGACAGGATAGCGAATATCAACGGGTGCGCCGATTGCGTTTGCAGAGTCAGAACCTGCAGCGACTGACACGGGCGCGACTGGCCTATGTGTTGGGCCGGCCCGGTCAGTTGCCGGACACGGTTGCCAGACCAACCAATCTGCCGTACCTGAAGCGACAGCTTCCAGATGTTGAGGATTTGCAACCCCAGGCCCTGCAGAACAATCGGCAACTACAGGCACTGCGGGTCAAGGTTGCCGCAGCCGAGGCACGGGTTAAGGAGGCACAGGCAGGTGACATGCCGACCCTCTGGGGCAGTGCAGAAGCAAGCGCCTACAGTGTTGAACGCGCAGGCTATGATCCCTGGCGAGTTGCGCTAACCATGGAAATTCCGCTGACCGACGGGGGCCGCACTGACGCGAAAGTCGCCGAGGAACGGGCAGAAGTTTACAAATTGAAAGCAGAGTTAGCTGATCTCACCGAACAGGTCAAACAGCAAGTGCTCGAATTGTATCTGGAACTGGATGCCTTACGCCTCCAGCGAGAGCAGATGAAAGTACAGACAGATTATCAGGATATGAACCTGGATCGTAGTCGCGCCTTGTATGAACTGGAGGTGACGACTGACCTGGGAGATGCCATGGTCAGGGTTACGGCAACAGAACAGGAAGCCTTGCAAACCGAATTTAATACAGCGTTGGCGTGGGAAAAAATGGACGTACTTGTCGGTGTCACCTCAACTGGCACTGGGATAAAAAACATACCTAATGAACCTGGAAAAAATCCAGGCGCAGGACAATGACATGCCATATTACTTAAACAGATTAATGATCTATCCAATACTTGTACTGACACTGGCAGGGGTGCTGTGGAATGATCAGGCCGGTGCGGAGGAAATCCCGGGCCAGCTTGACTGGTCACAGCGAGTTGAACTGGGCACTCCAGTGAGCGGCATCATTCAGATGATTAATGCAGAGCCGGGCCAACAGGTCAAACAAGGTGAAGTATTACTGCAACTGGATCAACGGGGGTTTAAGGCAAAGATCGACTCACTGACCGCGAACCTGAAAAATTTGCGGGCGGTACGCGCCGAAGCCAAACGTGAACTGGAACGGGCTGACGTCATGTATGAACGTACCTTGTTGTCTGACCATGAATTACAGGTTAAGAAAAACGAATATATTGCTGCCCAGGCAGCGTATGAAATCGGTCAGGCGCAATTGACTCTGGCTAAACTGAACCTGGAATACAGCACCATTCATGCGCCGTTTGATGCGGTAGTTGTATTGCGCCATGCTGAGGTTGGACAAACTGTCATCTCCGAAATGCAGCCTCCTGAGCTGCTGGTTGTAGTCGGGATGGATCGGATGCAAGCCATCGGGAACATCAATATCGGACAACTTGCGAAAGTAAAACTGGGGCAAAAGGCGACCGTAAAGACGAATGGAATGACATTCAACGGGAAGGTCACTGCCATAGGCTTGGAACCGGAATCTTCCAGCAATGCCAACGCGCCGAAATATCCGATAAGCGTAACGTTCAGCACGGGTGGAAAACTTTTACGGGCGGGTCAGGCGGCGACCATTGACCTGAAATGACCGTCTGCCGACTGTGTCGTGTTAGTGGCCGGGTGCAGGGTGTTTTCTTTCGCGCCAGTACCCGCCAGCAGGCCCGCAAATTTAATCTTACCGGCCACGCAATTAATCTGCATGATGGCAATGTGGAAGTACTGGCCTGTGGCAAGTCAGTTGATGTTGACGCATTGGTCGACTGGCTGTGGCAGGGGCCGGCGCACGCTAGTGTGACAGACGTCAAATGCAAGGAGACTGCCGCACAACCCCCGAATGATTTCACCATCGGTTAAATTATTTCGCTGAACCGACAGTACGTCGTCAGTATTTTCGCCAGCGACGGTTGAGTACCGAGAAGATTTTATTGGTATAGCGGTAACTGCCCTTGCTGCCATTGTAGCGCGCCAGTGCCTGAGTGAGATCCCCGTGTTCCATATCGAGATAATAGCGCAAGATGGTGCAGCCCATCCGCAGGTTGGTTCTGGTGTCGAACAGATTGTCCTGGGGATGCGCAATTTCATTGAGCCAGAAGGGCATCACCTGCATCAGACCCATGGCACCGGCACGGGAAATGGCGAACTGGTTGAAATTACTTTCCACATCGATGACGGCCAACACCAGTTCAGGATACAGGTCTGCCCGGCTGGCTTCGTAATGGATTTGTTTCAGCAGGCGCAAACGTTTGTCTGGTTCCGGTATTTTGTCAGCCAGCCGGCTGGACATATCTACCAGCCAGACTTCGGCCTCGAAACGATCGGTAAAGCTGTCGCTGGATTCGACAGCCTGTTTAATCAATACACGCAGCTCTTCATTAACGTCAGCCTCGTCAGCCTGGACTGTAATAACAGGCAGTAGTAACGGGAGCACTGTGATCAGTGAAATAAGCCGTGGATTCATGGCAGATAACCTTCGTCTATAGAACTGACTCAACCATGGAAGGGCGGGAAACACGCCAGATGTGCATTCGGGTATTCATGGTTTTATCAAATTTATCGTATTCCATGGTTAGGTTAAATCTGTATCGTCTTTCCACATTTCTCCTTTAACAAAGCGACGATACTGTCCAACGGGATGTCCTGGCTGTCGGTATCGCAGCGGGCCTTGTATTCCACCATGCCCTGGTCAAGGCCGCGTTCGCCAAGCACGATACGGTGCGGTATGCCGATCAGTTCCATGTCTGCAAACATGACGCCGGCGCGTTCCTTGCGATCATCAAGCAGTACATCAATGCCAGATGCCATCAATTCGGCATACAGTAAGTTAACGGCTTCTCGCAGCCGCTCTGACTTATGCATATTCATGGGCAGCAGGGCGACCTGATAAGGTGCTATGGCCTCTGGCCAGACTATGCCTTTGTCGTCATGGCTCTGTTCGATGGCAGCAGCAACCACGCGTGACACGCCGATACCGTAACAGCCCATCGACATGGTGACGGATTTGCCCTGCTCATCCAGTACGGTGGCGTTCATGGCTTCGCTATACTTGCGGCCCAGCTGGAAGATGTGGCCGACCTCAATGCCGCGCTTGATGGAAAGCGTACCCTTGCCGTCGGGACTGGGATCGCCCTCCTGTACTTTACGGAGATCTACCGGGGTCGCTTCCGGCAGATCCCGTCCCCAGTTGACCCCCGTCAGATGCTTGTCGTCAACGTTGGCACCGCAGACAAAGTCGGCCACTGCCAGTGCCGCATGGTCTGCAAGCACCGGGATACCAAGATCCACCGGGCCGATGGAGCCGGGTGCGCAGCCGGCGACGGCCTGTACTTCCTCGTCGCTTGCCAATGTCAGGGGAGTGAAAATTCCGGGCAGTTTTTCGGCCTTGATTTCATTCAGCGTATGGTCGCCGCGCAGCACCAGCGCGATGACGCCATCGTCCTTGGCTTTGACCAGCAACGTCTTCACACAGCGGGCCGGTTCGATGTCCAGAAAACGGCTGACTTCCTCAATACTGTGTTGGCCGGGAGTCTCTACCGTTTGCAGGGTCTGTGCCGGCACCGGTCGGGTGGTGGCAGGGGGCAGCGCTTCAGCCAGCTCCACATTGGCCGCATAATCGCTGTCGCTGCTGAAGGCGATGGCATCCTCGCCGGACTCGGCCAGAACATGAAATTCATGGGACAAGCTGCCCCCGATGGCGCCGCTGTCGGCGCGGACCGGGCGGAACGTCAGGCCAATGCGGTTGAAGATTTGGCAGTAGGTTTCGTGCATGAGGTGGTAGGTTTCATCCAGCGAAGCATCGTCCAGATGGAAGGAATAGGCGTCCTTCATCAGGAACTCACGTGCGCGCATGATGCCAAAGCGGGGCCGGATTTCATCGCGGAACTTGGTCTGGATCTGGTAAAAATTGCTGGGCAGCTGCCGGTAGCTACGGATCTCGCGGCGGATCAAATCGGTGATCACTTCCTCGTGGGTCGGTCCGAAGCAGAATTCCCGTTGATGGCGATCCTTGAGGCGCAACAGTTCCGGACCATACTGCTCCCAGCGGCCTGATTCTTGCCACAATTCGGCCGGCTGGATGGCGGGCATCAGGAGTTCCTGGGCGCCGGCTTTGTCCATTTCGTCACGCACAATGGCTTCGACCTTTCGCAGCACCCGCAGTCCCAGCGGCAGCCAGGTGTACAGGCCGGCCGCCAGTTTACGAATCATACCGGCGCGCAGCATCAGTTGATGGCTGATGACCTCGGCGTCGGCGGGAATTTCTTTTTCAGTGGCGAGGAGCAGGTTGGAAGTGCGCATGATTGGTTGGTCCGATAATTTCAGCAACCCGAATTCTATCTGCTTGCCTGCCGTGGTGTAAGGGGCAGAATTACTGTTTGGGCTTGCCAGTGAGCGCTTCGGAAGGTAATACGTTGGTATCATGCCTGTATTCGACCGGCTCGTAGTCGATACCTGCCGACGGTGGCTGGGCTGTGATATGGGTTTGGCCCTGCGAGTCACGCCATTTGTACAGGCGGGTGGATTGCTGATCGGGTAACAGGGTTTTGACCGAATGCGTTACCCACTGGTTAAGACCCGGGTCAAAATAAATATAGAGGGCGACACCCGCGAGAACAGCGGCCAGGATGAAGAGCCAGGTTTTCATTGCGCTGGTTTCTTAGAAGGTTGCGCCATTCCAGCCCCACATGGCACGTGGTGCATCAGCAAATTCGATATAGATCCGGGCCCGGTTTATACCGAGGTGTTGCTCCAGCAAGTTGCACAGCGCTTCGGACAATTCCGGTGTGCGGCTTTCCGGCAAACCGATGCTTTTGAGTTCCAGGTAGGCGGCTGGAGCGTCGTTACCGGCAAACAGCATGGGGGCGGACATCTCCAAGGCCACCATGACATATTTTTCCGGTTTGCCCAGTTCACTCGCTACCAGATGCGAGGCACTGCTGAGCAGGGATTGACTGGCTTCCGGTGTAAGGGTCTGGCTGGTCTGGATTTTCAGGTAGGGCATCGGTCAGGCGTCAGCTCAGTCACAGTATTCTTTAACGGCTTTTTTATATTCCTCGATTTTCTGCGCCCGTACGTCATCGGGGATACGCACTACCTCACCATCCTCCTTACGGATACGTTTGTATCGCGTATAGACCTCAAGGTTTTTGTTGGCAGCCTGACAGTTCTTGGCCCGCAGCTCCTCTTCCTTGGCTTTTTCAGCGCTCTCTTTTTGCGCTGCAGCACGTTGATCGGTACGTTTCTGTATATCAGCAACTGGTTTTGAGGTCTCAGGGGTCGGAACGGGAGTGGGCGAGTTATGTGATGGCTTGATGGTCTTCAGGGTTTCGTAGGCGGTGCCGTCCGGTGGCGGGGTCTGCGAATAGACCACATTGCCGGTTTCGTCCAGCCATTTGTAGGTGTCGGCATGGGCGACCGGCAAGGTCAAACCGGTGAGCAGGCTAGTAAAAATAAGTGCGTGAAGTGAATTCATAACATTCTCAGTCAGTGCGTGTTGCAGCCGTTATTGCACCAGTATGCGCCATTCCGGGATCATTGCCGGGCATGGTTTCACACATCCGGCATCAGACCAAACAGTCATTTACATAAAAATTAACTGATAATTCAATAAGTTGCAAGATAATTTTGGCGGATTAGTTGATTTTCGGTGATACAACCGGGGAAATAAAGGCCGATACGCAATCGTGCGCCATTGAATTGACTGCCAGATCAGGCACCTAGTGCATTTGCCACGGTAGACTGATTATAATAGCTGATTTCGCGTCTTCGACGTGTAACAAGCAGTGCGGGCGCTACCGTGCTGGCAGTAAATTTAAACCGGGAGTACAACCAGCGTGAAACTGAGTGGTGCGGAAATCGTTGTCCAGTTCCTGCAGGACGAAGGTGTAGAGTACATTTTCGGCTATCCGGGTGGGGCTGTGTTACATATTTATGATGCCATTTTCCGGCAGGATAACGTCCGCCATATTCTGGTACGTCACGAGCAGGGAGCCGTGCATGCGGCCGATGGCTATGCGCGCGCTACCGGCAAACCCGGCGTGGCACTGGTGACCTCGGGACCGGGCGCCACCAATGCGGTAACCGGTATTGCCACGGCCTTTATGGACTCGATTCCAATGGTCGTGCTCACCGGCCAGGTCGCTACCCCATTCATCGGTAGTGATGCCTTCCAGGAAGTCGATGCTGTCGGTATAACCCGCCCCTGCGTGAAACATAATTTTCTGGTCAAGAATCTTGATGATTTGATCCCGACCCTGAAAAAGGCCTTTTATATTGCAACCACAGGTCGGCCTGGTCCGGTGGTTGTGGATGTTCCGAAGGATATCACCGATCCCAATATCAAGATTTCCTATGAATATCCGGAAACCATCGAGATGCGCTCCTATCAGCCGACAGTGAAAGGGCATAGTGGCCAGATCAATCGCGCTGTGGATCTGATTCTGTCGGCCAAGCGGCCGATGATTTACAGCGGAGGTGGCGTCGTGCTGGGTGATGCCTCGGATGAGCTGATTGCATTTACCCGTGCATTGGGCTACCCGATCACCAATACCCTGATGGGGCTGGGCGCGTATCCGGCAACCGACCCGCAGTTTGTGGGGATGCTGGGTATGCACGGTACTTATGAAGCCAATATGGGCATGCACGAGAGCGATGTGCTGATTGCCATTGGAGCGCGTTTCGATGACCGTGTTACCGGTGATGTTAAAAAATTCTGTCCCGACGCGCGTATCATTCATATTGATATCGACCCCTCGTCCATTTCCAAGAATGTGCGGGTGGATGTCCCGATAGTGGGTGATATCAAACACGTACTGGGCGATATGAACAAGGTCATCAAGGCGCACAAGAACAAGCCTGATGCGGCAGCACTTAAGCAATGGTGGAGCAGGATCGACACCTGGCGTGACAAGGATTGCCTGCGTTATGACCGCAACAGTGCCTTGATAAAGCCGCAATACGTCATCGAACAACTGTACCAGGCGACCAGCGGTGATGCTTATATCACATCGGATGTTGGCCAGCACCAGATGTTTGCGGCACAGTTTTACAAGTTCGACAAGCCGCGGCGCTGGATCAATTCGGGCGGTCTTGGCACGATGGGTTTCGGCCTGCCCGCCGCGCTGGGTGTGCAATTAGCACACAAGGATGCCACCGTAGCCTGTGTTACCGGTGAAGCCAGCATCCAGATGTGTATCCAGGAATTATCCACCGCCATGCAATACATGCTGCCGATCAAGGTTATCAATCTGAATAATCGTTATATGGGTATGGTACGACAGTGGCAGGAGATGTTTTATGAAAGTCGTTATTCGCATTCCTACCTGGACGCCTTGCCGGACTTTATGAAACTGGCGGAAAGTTACGGCCATGTTGGTATGCGGATTGAAAATCCGAAAGATGTCGAAGCGGCGATGAAAGAAGCTTTTGCCATGAAGGACAGGCTGGTATTCCTGGACTTTATTACGGATCAGACCGAAAACGTGTATCCGATGATTGCGGCCGGGAAGGGCCACCATGAAATGCATGAGAGGGAGCTGGCCTGATGCGTCATATCATTTCGCTGCTGATGGAAAATGAAGCCGGCGCCTTGTCACGCGTGGCTGGGCTTTTCTCGGCGCGGGGCTACAATATCGAGTCACTGACCGTTGCCCCCACCGAGGATCCTTCCCTGTCGCGCATGACCATAGTCACTCGCGGTTCGGAAGAAGTCATAGAACAGATCACCAAGCAGCTCAACAAGTTGATCGATGTGGTGAAGCTGGCGGATATCAGTGACGGTGGACACCTGGAGCGGGAGTTGATGCTGATCAAGGTGCGGGCTGATAGCCCTGAATTGCGCGACGAAACCAAGCGCGTCACCGACATCTTCAATGGCCGCGTTCTGGATGTTACAGATGAAACCTATGTCATCGAACTGACCGGAACCGGTGATAAACTGGATGCGTTCATCAAGGCGCTGGATGAGAAATGTATCATTGAAACCGTACGCTCTGGTTCGACCGGAATCTCACGCGGCGAGCGTGCTCTGCACGCCTGACGAGTCAACTTTTTTCAGACAATAATACAGAACAGGAAATGCTTAATGAATATTTATTACGATAAAGACTGTGACCTTTCCATTATTAAAGGCAAGAAAGTCGCCATCATCGGTTACGGCTCCCAGGGCCATGCCCATGCCAACAATCTGAAAGATTCGGGCGTCGAGGTTACAGTCGGATTGCGTGCCGGTTCGGCATCGGCAACCAAGGCCGAGACAGCAGGTTTGGCGGTCAAGGATGTTGCTACCGCAGTGGCGGGCGCGGATCTGGTAATGATTCTCACGCCTGATGAATTTCAGTCGCAGCTCTATAAACATGAAATTGCGCCCAATCTGCAACAGGGCGCGACCCTGGCGTTTGCGCATGGATTCAGCATCCATTACAACCAGGTTGTGCCGCGGGAAGATCTGGATGTAATTATGATTGCCCCCAAGGCACCGGGCCACACAGTGCGTTCGGAGTTTACCAAAGGCGGCGGCATTCCTGATCTGATTGCGGTCTATCAGGATGCTTCCGGTAAGGCGAAGGACACAGCCTTGTCCTATGCTTCGGCGATTGGTGGTGGTCGAACCGGAATAATTGAAACTACCTTCAAGGATGAAACAGAGACAGACTTGTTTGGCGAACAGGCCGTGTTATGCGGCGGCGCCGTAGAACTGGTTAAGGCCGGATTTGAGACGTTGGTGGAAGCCGGTTATGCACCGGAGATGGCCTACTTTGAATGTCTGCACGAACTGAAGTTGATCGTGGACCTCATGTACGAAGGTGGCATCGCCAACATGAATTACTCCATTTCGAATAATGCAGAATACGGCGAATATGTCACAGGTCCCAAAGTCATCAACGAGGAAAGCCGCTGGGCTATGAAGGAAGCCTTGCATAATATCCAGAACGGTGAATACGCTAAACGCTTTATCCTCGAAGGCCAGTCTAATTATCCGGAGATGACCGCCATGCGCCGGCTGAATGCCGCCCATGAGATTGAGCAGACAGGCGCACGGCTGCGTGCCATGATGCCGTGGATTACGGCCAATGCATTGGTGGATAAAACCAAAAACTAGTCTGGAAGTAGTTCGCCTGTACCAAACCGGTCCAGGGCATTGCTTGTCCTTTTTGATTCGGCTAGTTAGGGTTCGCGGTAGGGAACGATATGGAAAACCATGAATAAATCAGATCAGGAACCCCCTCGCCGCCTCGGCATCTATTTACTGCCCAACCTGTTTACCACGGCTGCGCTGTTTGCCGGTTTTTATGCCATTGTCGCGGCCATTAATGGTCGGTTTGAACTGGCAGCGGTCGCAATTTTTATTGCCATGTTGCTGGATGGGCTCGACGGGCGGGTGGCGCGCCTGACCAATACCCAGACTGACTTCGGCGCCGAGTACGATAGTCTGGCGGACATGGTGTCCTTTGGCCTGGCACCGGCGCTGGTAATGTATCAGTGGATGTTGTCGGATCTGGGCAAACTCGGCTGGCTGGCTGCCTTTATTTATACGGCCGGTGCGGCCCTGCGCCTGGCGCGTTTCAATACCCAGGTGGATCACGCTGACAAGCGCTACTTTCAGGGTCTGGCCAGCCCGTCTGCGGCAGCGATCGTCAGCGGCATGGTCTGGACCGGAATCACCTATCACTGGTCCGGCCCGACGGTGGCAGCCGGCGCCTTTATTTTGACCGTCCTGGCCGGTTTATTGATGGTCAGTAATGTCCGCTATCACAGTTTCAAGGGGTTCAACCTCAAGCACAAAGTGCCGTTTGTCGCCCTGCTACTGACCGTGCTGGTCATTGTGTTGGTGTCCTCCAACCCCCCGGTCGTGCTGTTCGGCAGCTTCCTGATTTATGCGGTTTCCGGGCCGGTGCTGACACTGGTGTTCCTGCGCCGACGGCGAATGGAACGCAAGTCGCAACGCCAGCCCTGATGATTTTTTTCAAGGTGACTTGGATTCTGTCCTGGTAACCGCTATAGTTGCCAGACGAAATGCTTAAAAACCGATGAATATGAACTGCCCGACAAGTCGACACCAAGCCATTCATGCTTCGCATGAAGGGACCCGTGTGTCTCCCCGGCAGACCTCCCGTACTTTCCTTCTGTCACTGCGACTGCTGCCCTGACGGGCAGACGAATTCAACCCTTGCGCCGGGTAAAGGCGCGACCAATCCCATTTTGCACCTACCTCGACCTTCAACGGTCGGGTAATGAGTATGTCTGGTACTCCATGTCATAATGGATGCCAGCCTGGAGAAAAGAGCATGTCGAACAAATTGATAATATTCGATACTACCTTGCGTGACGGCGAGCAAAGCCCTGGAGCGTCCATGACCCTGGACGAGAAGGTGCGCATTGCCAAAGCGCTGGAACGCATGCGCGTGGATGTTATCGAGGCCGGTTTTCCCATTGCCAGCCCCGGGGACTTCGATGCGGTGAAAGCCGTGGCCGAAGCCATCAAGGACAGCACTGTGTGTGGTTTGGCGCGAGCGTTGGACAAGGACATCGAGCGAGCAGGGGAGGCGCTGCGGAACGCCAATTCGGGGCGGATCCATACCTTCATCGCCACCTCGCCCATTCACATGAAAATGAAACTCCGCATGGAGCCGGACCAGGTTGTTGAACAGGCCGTGCGGGCGGTAAAAAAGGCGCGCCAGTACACAGATAATGTGGAGTTTTCACCGGAAGACGCCGGGCGTTCCGAGCTGGACTTTTTATGTCGCGTGCTCGAGGCGGTTATCGATGCGGGTGCCGGTACGGTGAACATTCCCGACACGGTGGGTTACAACGTGCCGGATCAGTTCGGCAGCCTGATCCACAGCTTGCGGGAACGGGTGCCCAATTCCGATAAGGCGGTATTTTCCGTGCATTGCCACAACGATTTGGGGTTGGCCACGGCCAATTCCCTGTCGGCGGTATTAAATGGCGCGCGGCAGGTGGAATGCACCATCAATGGCCTGGGTGAACGGGCCGGTAACGCCGCGCTGGAAGAAGTGGTGATGACGGTCAAGACCCGCAAGGATATTTTTCCTTGCACAGTCTCGCATATCGACACCACCCAGATCATGAATTGCTCCCGCCTGGTGTCGGGTATTACCGGTTTCGCGGTGCAGCCCAACAAGGCTATCGTGGGTGCCAATGCTTTCGCCCATGAGTCCGGCATTCACCAGGATGGTGTACTCAAGAGCCGCGAGACCTACGAAATCATGCGGGCCGAAGATATCGGACTCACCACCAATCGTATGGTGCTGGGCAAGCATTCGGGTCGCAATGCGTTTCGTACCCGCCTTGGCGAATTGGGGGTGGAGTTCAAGTCCGAAGCGGAACTGAATGACGCTTTTGCCCGCTTCAAGGAACTGGCCGACAAGAAGCATGAAATCTTTGATGAAGATTTGCAGGCGCTGGTCACCGAGACTAATCTTGAAATGGAAAACGAGCGTGTCCAGCTGGTGGCCTTGCGGGTATGTTCCGAGACCGGTGAAAAGCCTGAAGCGACGGTTACCGTGGGTTTCGATGGTGCCGAACTGGAAAGTGTCAGCCAGGGCGGCGGTCCGGTGGACGCAGCCTTCAAGGCGATTGAAAAAGTGATAAACAGCGGTACCAACTTGCAGTTGTATTCGGTCAACAATATCACCAGTGGTACCGATTCTCAGGGTGAAGTGACCGTGCGGCTGGAGAAGGGCGGACGCATCGTCAATGGCCAGGGCTCCGATACGGACATCGTGATCGCTTCGGCGAAGGCGTATGTCAACGCCCTGAACAAGGTGCTGGCTTCCAAACAGCGCGCCCATCCACAAACCGGTGATGTGTGACAGGAACAGGTGACATCGGGTGAGGGGCGACGATGGCAGGAATAAGCGCCAGGGCAAATCAGGCACAGTCGAAGGACGGCAAGGCGACCGGGCGCGGTGTCACCCAACGTGGCATCGTGTCCCTTTTGTAGATCATTGAAATGAGGCAGAGGGCTAGCAGGTGACTCCTATCACCGATACGCAACGGGCATACCTGAAAGCGATGGGTGTTGATGTCTGGGTACGCCGGGACATGCCGGAGGCCGGGGCGACGCTGGCGGCAGACACTGCCGTGCCCGCCACCGCGGAAACTGAGTCGGCCCCGCCAGAGCCGGCCATGCAGGTGTCAACATCAGCACCACAGGCGGAGGCGCCGTTTCCTGATCGGCCGACGCTTGACTGGGATGAACTGGAACAGCGGGTCAGGCAGTGTCAGTTGTGTGACTTGCACAAGACGCGGACCCAGGCGGTATTCGGGGTTGGCAATCGTAACGCGGACTGGCTGATCATTGGCGAAGCCCCCGGTGCGGACGAAGACCGTCAGGGTGAACCCTTTGTGGGGCGGGCCGGCCAGTTGCTCAATGCCATGCTCAAGGCTATCGATCTGGACCGGGAGCAGGTGTATATCGCCAATATCCTGAAATGCCGGCCGCCGGGCAACCGGGATCCGCGGCCGGAAGAGGCGGCAAGTTGTACACCCTATTTGTGGCGCCAGATTGAACTGATACAGCCGCGCCTGATTCTGGCACTCGGGCGGGTGGCCGCCCAGCGGTTGTTGCAGTCCGGTTCAAACCTGGCACGCTTGCGTGGCCGTGTACATCAGCTGGAGGCGACAGGTACGCCGGTTATCGTGACCTACCACCCGGCCTACCTGCTGCGGTCTCCTGGCGAAAAAGGCAAGGCCTGGCAGGATCTGCTGTTAGCGCGCGATTATGTGGCCCGGGCCGGTAGCGACGGAGCGCAGGGATGAGTGCGGTTATCAACACGGGTTACACGGGCATCCGTACCATGCAGCAAAGTGATCTGGACGCGGTAATGGCTATCGAAACGGCGATCTATCCGTTTCCATGGACGCGGGGCATCTTCAGTGACTGTATCCGGGTCGGGTATCGCTGCCATGTGTATCAGGATGCAGACGAAGTGCTGGCATACAGTGTGTTCTCGGTTGCCGCCACCGAGGCACATATCCTGACCGTGTGCGTCCATCCTGACTGGCGTCGTCAGGGACTGGGGCGGAAAATGATGGAATACATGCTCGAGCAGGCCGAGCAGGCGGGTGCCGAGGTGATCCTGCTGGAAGTGCGACCTTCCAATACCGCGGCCATTCAGCTTTATCGCGACATGCAGTTCAACGAAGTCGGCATACGTCCAGATTATTATCCCGCCGTGGACGGTCGGGAAGACGCCCTGATCATGGCGCGCAGTATGCTCCGCGAGTAAGCAGTTTCCAGTATCTGGACTTGGCCTGCCGAAAACTATGCGGCTTGATGTAGAATAGCGCGCCTTTGATATCCAGCGGCGGAACATTAAATGTCATCATTTCTGGAAGAGACCCGGCGGCGCCGGACCTTCGCAATTATTTCCCATCCTGATGCTGGCAAGACCACGCTGACGGAAAAACTGTTGCTGTATGGTCGAGCTATCCAGCAGGCGGGCACTGTCAAGGGGCGCAAGGCGGATCGGCATGCCACCTCAGACTGGATGGAACTCGAGAAACAACGCGGCATATCGGTCACCTCGGCAGTAATGCAGTTTCCGTACAAGGATCGCATCATTAATCTGCTCGACACCCCCGGTCACGAGGATTTTTCGGAAGATACGTACCGAACGCTGACTGCCGTGGATTCAGCGTTAATGGTGATCGACTGCGCCAAAGGCGTGGAAGAGCGTACTATTAAACTGATGGATGTTTGTCGATTGCGTACCACGCCGATCCTGACCTTTATCAACAAGCTGGACCGGGAAGGCCGCGACCCTATTGAGCTGATGGATGAAGTCGAAGATGTGCTCGACATCCAGTGTGCGCCAGTGACCTGGCCGATTGGAATGGGCAAGCGTTTCAAGGGCGTGTTTCATTTGTATAACGATTCTGTCCACCTGTTCAGTGCCACCCATGGCGGCAAGATCCAGGCTGGCGAGGTGATTCTGGGGCTGGATAATCCCCAACTGGATGAAGTCCTGGGCCCGGCCGCCGCCGAGCTGCGGGATGAAATCGAGCTGGTTAAGGGCGCCAGTAATACCTTTGATCTGGAGGCCTTTCTGGACGGCAACCTGTCGCCGGTATTCTTTGGTTCGGCGATCAACAATTTTGGTATTGAGGAATTGCTCGATTATTTTGTTGAAGTGGCGCCCGGCCCCCAGCCGCGCCAGGCCCATGAACGCGAAGTCTTGCCGGAAGAAGAAACCTTCAGTGGTTTTGTTTTCAAAATCCAGGCAAACATGGATCCCCAGCACCGTGATCGTATTGCCTTCCTGCGTATCGTTTCGGGTAGTTACGAGAAGGGGATGAAAATGTACCAGGTACGGCTGGGTAAAGACGTCAAGGTGGCTAATGCCATCACCTTCATGGCCAGCGAACGTGAACATGTTGAACAGGCATGGCCCGGTGATATTATCGGCCTGTATAATCATGGAACGATCCAGATTGGTGATACTTTTACCCAGGGTGAATCACTCAAGTTCAGCGGGATTCCCAATTTCGCTCCGGAACTGTTCCGGCGGGTGCGGCTCAGGGACCCACTCAAGATGAAAGCTCTGCAAAAAGGCCTGGATCAATTGAGTGAAGAAGGCGCCTCGCAGGTGTTCAAACCGCTCAACAACAATGATCTGATTGTTGGCGCGGTCGGTGTGCTGCAGTTCGATGTTGTGGCGTTTCGGCTCAAGAATGAATATGGTGTGGAATGTGGCTTCGAAAACGTCAATGTCCAGACTGCCCGCTGGGTGGCTGCAAGCGATGAGCGCAAGCTGGATGAGTTTCGCAGGAAGGCAAGTGATAACCTGGCTCTGGATTCCGGTGGCAACCTGACCTACCTGGCTCCGACCCGGATTAACCTTGAGTTGACCATAGAACGCTGGCCCGATATTGAATTCTTTTCGACCCGTGAACACTAGAATCGCTTATGACTAGTGGAATACTTGCCGCTGACGTCGGGGGTACAACCACCCGACTGAGGTTGTGTCGTTTGCCTGATATGCAGGTGGTTATCGAGCATCACTATGCCAGTCCGGACTATCCGGATCTGCAAACCATTCTGCACCAGTTTCTGGAAGGGCAAGCGGAGATTGATTTGCAGGCGGCCTGCGTAGCGGTGGCAGGGCCGGTACGACAGGGACAGGCCAGGATCACCAACCTGCCCTGGGTAGTGAGTGAAACGGGTCTGGCAGCAGAACTCGGAACGTCCCGGGTGTCCCTGCTGAATGACTTCGAGGCTATCGGAACAGTTTTGCCCCACTTGCCCGCGGAGGATTTACATAATCTGCAAACAGGGCAGCCCGATCCGTTCGGCAACCGTTTGTTAGTCGGTGCCGGAACCGGTCTGGGTACGGCCATCCTGACGCGCTGTAAAGACGAATGGTGCGTGTTGCCCGGTGAGGGAGGGCACATGGATTTTGCGCCGCGCTCAGCGCAGCAACAGGCCTTGTTAAACTGGCTGTTGCAGCGACATTCCCGGGTCAGTCTCGAGATGCTGGTATCCGGCCCCGGTCTGGAACGGATTTATGCATTTCTTGCGGACAGGGAGGCGCGACCAGAGAAAGAGGAGGACTGGCCCGAGGCGGCGGATATCAGT
>JAJDNN010000181.1 GCA_022340685.1 Pseudomonadota bacterium | reverse complement strand
ACCAGAAAGGTGCCGGTTTCGATGCGATCCGGCAGTACCCTGTAGTTCGTCCCGTGCAGACGTTCAACACCCTCGATGGTGATGGTATCCGTGCCGACGCCATCGATGCGGGCGCCCATACTGATCAGACAGCATGCCAGGTCCGCCACTTCCGGCTCGCGGGCGGCATTCTCGATCACAGTGGTACCCTTGGCCAGGGTCGCCGCCATCATGAGATTTTCGGTGCCTGTCACGGTGACCGTATCCAGTACCAGTTTGGCCCCGTGCAGGCGCTTGGCGCGGGCCTTGATGTAACCGTTTTCCACCGTAATCTCTGCGCCCATCGCCTGCAGGCCGTGAATGTGCAGGTTCACGGGCCGGGAACCGATGGCGCAACCGCCCGGCAGAGACACTTCCGCTTCGCCAAATCGCGCCAGTAGTGGCCCTAACACCAGGATCGAGGCCCGCATGGTCTTGACCAGTTCGTAGGGTGCCACCAGCTTGTTGATCGTGGAGACGTCCACCTCGACGCTCATCATTTCATTCATGGTAATGGAAACACCCATGCGCCCCAGCAGTTCCATGGTGGTGGTAATGTCGTTCAGGTGGGGGATATTACCTACTGTCACCGGATCATCAGCCAACAACGTGGCGGCAATGATCGGCAGGGCCGCATTCTTGGCGCCAGAAATACGAATTTCGCCGTTCAGCGTAATCCCGCCGGTAATCAGTAATTTATCCATATCTGGAGGTCTGGTTTGGCTCCGTGGATCGGCAGCGCCGCACGGCAATAAGTAATCAGGATGAGATCTGCAACTTGCTGGCCGTCGCCCATTCTGCCGGCGTATAGGATTTAATGGTCAACGCATGTAGCGCGCCGCTGGTGATCAACTCATTGATCGTGCCATAGACCAGTTGCTGACGCTTTACCGCCGTGAGTCCATCGAATACGTCACCGACAACGATCGCCTCAAAATGACTACCATCGCCACTTACGGTCACATCACACCCCGGTAGGCCAGCGCGGATGCGTTGCTTGATATCTTCCGGATTCATGGATTCCACCCTGGTCGCTGAAAGAAAAGGCGCTATTGTAGCGGAGGAGTGGCGGATTTGTCCCTGTCAAATGGGAGAATGGGCAACAAGTTGCTGATCCGGGCAATTTCCAGCAATTGGTCAGGCAAATGGCTGAAATGCAATGAGATACCACGGCGTTGCGCCCGCTTCCACCATTCTACCAGTAGAGCCAGACCCGCGCTGTCACTGCGGCTCACCTCGCCCAGATCAATCGTAATCTCTGCTTCATCGGCCGACAGCAGGTTTTCAAACACACCCTCGATACCCGGCACGGAATAGAAGTTCAAATCGCCGTGCAGTGCAAATACGCCGGGAGATACTCTGACAAGCTGGACGTGATTCATCGGGGCGCGGGCGGGTTGGCGTTATGCTGCTCGATACGACTAATCAGGGCATCCAGACCATCCTGCTTGATCTCGCCCGCGTACGAAGCCCGGAAATTAGCCACCAGACTGATGCCATCGATACTGACATCATAAACCTTCCATTCACCCTGCAGTTTGTACAGGCGGTAATTGACCGCCACAGGATAGCGTCCCTTGCCAAGGACTTCGGTACGGACGGTTACATCAACGCTGGCCGGATCATCGCGCAAGGGCAGATAACTGATTTTATTGTCGGTATAGTTCAGCAATGCCACCCCATAGGTTCTGACCAACAGGGTGCGAAACGCCTGGATAAAGCGCAGCTTCTGTGCCTGGCTTGCGGTGCGCCAGTACTTACCCAGCGTCCAGGCCGAAATGCGTACGAAATCAAAATGGGGCAGAACAATGTCTTCCAGCAGGGCGTTTATTTTCGCGGGATCTTTCTCCAGAGCCGGTCGATCCTGTCGCAGGCGCGTCAGGATTTCATTGCTGGTCTGCTCGACCAGCTGCTGGGGACCCAGATCGGCCGCGACCGCCAGCGGCGACAACAATCCTGCCAGCAACAACCAGGCCCACTGCCGATGGATCAACGTCACTTGTTCTCCACCTTCTTGTCACTCTTGTTGTTGATAAAATTTGCGACAAACTGGCCCACGAGTTTTTCCAGTACCAGGGAATCCTGGGTCAGCTGGATTTCATCCCCCTGCTTGAGGCTTTCCATGTCACCGCCGGGATCGAGCCCGATGTACTTTTCACCCAGAAGACCGGAGGTGTAAATGCTGGCCGAAGTGTCTTTTGGCAGTTTGTTATGCCGGGGTTCGATTTCCATCACCACCTTGGCTTCCAAGGTCTGATCATCAAACACGATCTGCTTGACCCGACCAATACGGACGCCAGCGACGGTCACCGGTGAGCGTTCCTTGAGTCCGCTTATATCCTCGAAACGGGCCACCAGCTCGTAGCCGGTTTCGCCCTGATAGGTCGACAGATTGCTGACCTTCATGGCCAGCATAAACAGCGCGGCCAGTCCGGCGGCAATGAATACCCCCACCCAGATTTCAATTGTACGCGTCGTCATGAGTCAGTCTCCGAACATTAGCGCGGTAAGTATAAAGTCGAGTCCCAGTACCGCCAGTGCGGCATGCACCACGGTACGGGTGGTGGCCCGGCTGACGCCTTCCGAGGTCGGCACGGCATCGTAACCTTCAAAAACAGCAATCCAGGTCACCACCACCCCGAACACCAGGCTCTTGATGACACCATTCATGATGTCGTCATACACATCCACATGATCCTGCATTTGCATCCAGTATGCCCCATCATCGACGCCTAGCAGTCCCACACCAACAAACCAGCCACCCAACACGCCGATGGCGCTGAAGATCGCCGCCAACAGTGGCATGGAAATTACCCCCGCCAGAAAGCGTGGCGCCAGCACCCGCCGCACCGGATCCACCGCCATCATTTCCATCGCCGACAATTGCTCGGTGGCTTTCATCAGGCCGATCTCCGCGGTCAGCGCCGATCCCGCCCGGCCGGCAAACAACAGTGCGGTAACCACCGGTCCAAGTTCACGCACCAACGACAGAGCAACCATCGTGCCGAGGGATTCGGCGGCACCAAAATCCACCAGGGTATTGTAGCCCTGCAATCCCAGCACCATGCCAACAAACAGGCCGGACACCACGATGATCAACAGCGACAGCACACCGACCATGTAGGTCTGCCGGATCAGCAGTGGTAGTCGCGGCAACAGACTGGGCAGGCCCTCTACAATATGTAGCAGCAGGATATTGCCCCGCCCCAGGCGCTGGAAAAAATCCAGCCCCTTCTGCCCCAGCAGTTGCAATGCGCCCAGCATCAGCTAACGTTCCCGGACTGCATCACATCATCGGTAAACGTGTTGGCCGGATAGTGAAACGGGACCGGCCCGTCTGCCTCGCCGTGCAGGAACTGCTGCGCCCAGGCCGACTCGGAACGTCCCAGCGCCTGGGCAGTACCATGAGCGACCACCTTCCCGCCCGAGAGCAGATAAATATAGTCGGCGATAGCGCAGGTCTCTTCGATGTCGTGCGAGACGATGATGCTGGTCAGGCCCAGGGCATCATTCAGGCTGCGAATCAGGCGTACCAGCACCCCCTTCGAAATGGGGTCCTGGCCCGTAAACGGTTCGTCGTACATCACCATCATGGGGTCCAGGGCAATGGCTCGCGCCAGGGCCACCCGGCGTCCCATGCCGCCTGACAGTTCACTGGGCATCAGATCGCGCGCGCCCCGCAAACCAACTGCTTCCAGTTTCATCAACACCAGGGTGCGAATCAGGGTTTCCGATAAACGGGTATGTTCGCGCAGCGGGTAGGCGATATTGTCGTAGACATTCATGTCCGTCAGCAGCGCACCGTTCTGGAACAACATACCCATGCGTTGCCGTAGCCGGTACAGTGCTGCGCGTGGCAAACGCGGCACATTTTCATCGTCTACCAGAATCGACCCGCGCGTGGGTTTCAACTGCCCGCCAATCAGACGCAACAGGGTTGTCTTGCCCGTGCCGCTGGGTCCCATGATGCCGGTTATGCCACCACGCTGGATATCGATATCCACCCCGTCGAAAACTACGCGTTGCTTATGCGCAAAATGGAGATCGCGGATTTGAATCAGGGATGATTCGTTCATGATAGTGACAGCTGCAAAAAAGATGGCCGCATTGTGACCCAGGGAAGTGATGATGACAATGCCTCGCATCCTTCTCCCGGTAGCAAGTTCCATCTTGCAGCTGCCAGACATTAATCAGCATCCAAAGTGTCCGGGAAATCGTTACTGGTAGAGCACGTTACCGTGTGTAACGGGGGAGCCTGCGCACAGCAAACACCCGGCGAGTCCAGCCATGAGATTTGACAGCCTTGTCAATCTTCAAGCAAGGCGGCATGGGCAGCGGATAATCGCGCGACAGGCACCCGGGGTGCCGAACAGGATACATAGTCGAGACCCGCCTTGTGACAAAATCGAATGGAGGCCGGATGCCCGCCATGTTCGCCACAAATCCCAACCGTAAGATCCGGCCGTGTCTGACGTCCCCACTGGACAGCCAGTTCCATTAACTTGCCAACCCCTTTGACATCAAGCACTTCGAAGGGATTGTCCTGAAGAATTTCCTTATCGTTATACATCGGCAGGAACTTGTTTTCGGCATCTTCACGCGAGAATGAGAATGTGGCCTGAGTTAGGTCATTGGTACCAAATGAAAAGAATTCTGCCTCTTCTGCCAGGTTCTCGGCACGCATGCAGGCCCGCACCACCTCGATCATTGTGCCAAACTCGAACTTCAACGACAGGTCATAATGTTGTTCGACCTCTTCGCGTATCGTTTCAACATATTTTTTCACATACAGAAGTTCCTGGGCGGTACACACCTGCGGTACCTTGATCTTGGGATGGACTTCAATCCCTTGCTGCATACATTCTGCTGCGGCTTCCAGAATCGCGCGAATCTGCATCGTATAGATTTCTGGAAATGTAATACCCAGTCTGACACCGCGGTGACCCAACATCGGATTGGTTTCATAGAGCGCCCGGACGGTTTTCAGCATGGTTTCTTTTTTGGTAATCGCATCTTCAACCAGACGGGCTTCAACCAGATGCCTGATTGACTCAGCCTCTTTGGATACTTCATTTTGATCACCCAGCAACGACAAGGTTCCGGCCAGTACTTCCATTCCATACACGGTGTCCTTGAGGCGTTGTAAATACTCAATTTCATCCTGCAACTGGTGTTCGGAGGGCAGGAACTCATGGATAGGAGGATCAAGCAGGCGGACAGTAACCGGGTAGGGAGCCATCACCTGAAACAACGCCTTGAAATCACTCCGCTGCATGGGTAACAGCTTTGCCAGTGCCGCCTCACGCTGTTCTTCAGTTTCCGCGACAATCATCTCGATCACCACTGGTAAACGCTCTGTGTCATTGAACATACGTTCAGTACGACACAGGCCAATACCACAGGCCCCGTACTTCAGGGCGCGCCGCGCATCAACTGCGGTATCTGCATTGGCCAGAACCTTGAGCCTGGCCGCTTCATCGGCCCAGCCTAACAGAGTATTCAGCTCAGTAGAGAAATCCGCTTCCACTGTTGGCACCTCACCGGCATAGACATTACCGGTGGTACCATCGATTGTAATCAAATCACCTTCGCGAATCGTTGTATCACCAACAAATGCTTCGCGAAGCTGCACATCCACATGAATACCCTCAGCCCCCGCCACGCATGGCTTACCCATGCCGCGGGCTACCACGGCGGCGTGGGAGGTCTTGCCCCCCCGGCTGGTCAGAATACCCTGGGACGCAAAAAAGCCATGGATGTCTTCGGGTTTGGTTTCCTCACGAACCAGGATAACCCGCTGCCCCTCTTTGCCGAGTTTTTCTGCCCGGTCTGCATCGAACACAACGTGCCCACTTGACGCGCCCGGTGAAGCAGGCAAGCCCTGCGCCAGGGGAACCGCCCGCGCGTCAGGATCGAGCCTGGGATAGAGCATTTGCTCAAGGTGGTCAGGCGCAATACGTAACAGAGCCTGGTCCCGGCTGATCAGTCCTTCCTTTTCCATTTCAACTGACGTACGTACCATCGCCGTAGCGTTCATTTTTCCATTACGGGTTTGCAGGCAGTACAACGTACCGCGTTCAATCGTAAATTCAAAATCCTGAACTTCGTGGTAGTGTTGTTCCAGATTTTGCCGCAGTTCTTCAAGCTGCCTTGCCAATTCCGGCATTTCATTGGCAAGACGATCGATTGGTTTCGGTGTGCGAATTCCAGCCACCACATCTTCGCCCTGGGCGTTAACAAGATATTCTCCGAACAATTTGTTTTCACCTGTGCCCGGGTTGCGGGTAAAAGCCACCCCGGTGGCGGAGTCGTTGCCCCGGTTGCCGAACACCATGGTGCAAATATTCACCGCTGTGCCATTTGCCATCTCCGGTGTAATGTTGAATTCACGCCGATAATCCACCGCCCGTTTGCCCATCCAGGAATTGAATACCGCCTTGATGGCAATCTCGAGTTGATCGAATGGGTCTTCGGGAAAGGGACGCCCGGTCTGGTTTTGCACAACATCGAGAAATCGTTTACTGATTTCCTCGAGATCACTGGCCGAAAGACCTACATCTTCTGTGACATGCGCTTTTTGTTTGATTTCCTGAAACTGCTCATCAAACAGTTCATCATCAATACCAAGGGCAACCTTGCCGAAAAGTTGAATAAAGCGGCGGTACGAATCATATCCAAAACGTGCATCCCCGGTTTGCTTGATTTCCCCCTGTAATGTCGTCGTATTGAGCCCCAGATTAAGAATCGTATCCATCATCCCCGGCATGGACATCGCAGAACCAGAGCGGACCGATATGAGCAGCGGATTGTCGGCGTTTCCGAAGCCTTTACCGGTGGCCTCTTCCACCGCCTGCATCTGTGCCCGCACTTCATCCATCAGACCAGCTGGTAACGCACCAGAACTCGATGCCAGGTATGCCAGGCACGCCTTGGTTGAAATCACAAAACCTGGCGGGACATTGAGGCCAATCTGGGTCATTTCGCACAAATTGGCACCCTTACCACCCAACAGGTGCTTGTTCTTACCGTCCCCCTCAGTGAATGAGTAAACCTGCCTGGTAGTGTCATCTAAAATTGTCATGAATCAAATTCCTAAGTTAAAAAGCATGCCCATACTGGGTTAACCGCGAACCCGTGATTAATATTTAAAATAATTCAGCAAAATAGGTGCCAGTTACCCCTGTAAACACCCGATATAAACTGCGCATTACAACAGCCCCATGATCACACCCGCTTTTTGAATGCGCTCTACCTCCGGCGGATTGCCATCAAACAAAAGAATTACCCATCTGTCGTCACGCACCGCTGCAAGACAGGTTTCCACCAGGCGTCGCAGTTGCCTGAGATCAGCGTCGTTGCTTGCGACACGGGCGATTGAAAGTGGCCCGATCTGCAAGCCAGTCGAATCATCATTACCGTGCCAACACCATCCGGTTTGACGCTTTCTTAACAGTGATCTTACTGCCTCATCGGGAAGTGCCTCACCAAAATCCACGCACACCGGTAATGCCGGACCTGCACCATTCAATAGCCCATTCAAGGCTGGTGCATCATTATGAAGCGTGGTTCGCCATAAAATACCGGTACAACGTTCGCCCAAAAGCCTAATTTGCCGAATCTGCATCTCTGCATCTGAGGGGTCATCAGCAGTCACTTCGCTCACAAACAACAGCGAACTATCGCTGTCCTCACACCACTGTTGTGGGTCAGCATCGGCACGCTCCCACTCGTTTCGGGTCACCAGGACAACGGGAAACTCGTTAGCATAGAATCCGAGACGCCAGTCGGACGGGAGATCATCCGGATAGTAGGACCCTGCCCACGCCTCATGCGTCCAGCCGCAGGCGCCTATTAGCATGGGATAGTCACGGGACATGAACTTGGTCAGGTCCGGTTGCCGCAAGCTGGTGCAGATATGGAATAATAGTCCGTCCGTTCAACAAAGGAATGCTCCGGTTATGGGGAATGTCATACCCTTTAAAAAACCCGCCGCCAGTGACCAGCACAAGGGCAAGACCCTGTGTAAAAGCGGCTTTCACAAATGGGAAGTTGTCCAGGGTAACCCGTTTGATGTCAAACAGGGCAAGATGGTAACCCGTTTTCGTTGCCACCGCTGTGGCGCAGTCAAAACCGAGGCCCGTTAGCTCGGCCTGTGACTGATACCAGACAATAATATAAAAAGAATACCTTGCTCACCAGAATTCTCAAATTCACAGGATACCGTTGGCTACCGGTCGCGGGCGTGCTGTTGCTTGGCAGTGGTTGTGCCAGTGTGCCCGGCCCCCCCGACAAGCGAGATCCCTTCGAGTCATACAATCGCGCAATGTACGACTTTAATACTGCAGCCGACAAAGCCGTGATCCGGCCGGTTGCTGTCGGCTATCGGGATTACACACCGGACCTGTTTCAGGATGCCGTCCGCAATTTTTTCAGCAACCTGAATGACTTTGTGGTGTTTGTTAACGACCTGCTGCAATTCAAACTGATCCAGGCGATGCAGGACTCCTCCCGCATCGCGTACAACACTACGTTCGGGGTATTCGGCCTGATTAATTTCACCGCCTATATGGATGACTTACCCAAGCACAACGAGGATTTTGGCCAAACCCTGGGGGTATGGGGATTTGAACCTGGCCCTTATCTGGTGATTCCATTGCTGGGGCCCAGCTCGACACGGGGCGCGGCAGGCCTGGTTGGCGATCTGTATATCAATCCCCTGACCCACGGCATCCTGCAGGATGACTACCAGCAATGGGGCGCGGTGGCGCTGGCCTTCATTTCTTTGCGGGCCGATCTGCTGGGCGCCACCGACGTCGTGGATCAGGCTGCGATCGATCCCTATGTCTTCACCCGCGATGCCTATTTCCAGTACCGGCGTAACCTCGTTTATGACGGGAATCCGCCCCCCGATGAAAACGAATTTAATGAATTTAACCTGGACAGCGAACAGGACGCAGATCTGCAATTACAACTCAAACTGGAAGATGAACGTGCACAAAAGAAGCAGGCCGCGCCCGCCGCACCGGAACCGGTCAAGCCGGACTCTCCCTGACATGATGGTAAGCTGAGCGGATGTCATTCCAACTTGTCTTGTCTGTCATCGCCGTCCTCGGCGGGTTTGCCATCCTGGTCTGGGGCGCCGATCGCTTCGTCTTCGGCGCCGCCGGTACGGCACGCAATCTGGGCATATCACCCCTTATCATCGGCCTGACCATCGTCGGCATCGGTACCTCAACACCGGAAATCCTGGTCTCGGCGATGGCCGCCTGGCAGGGGAATCCGGCCCTCGGGGTTGGCAACGCGATCGGTTCGAACATCGCCAATATCGCCCTGGTGCTGGGCAGCACTGCCCTCATCACCCCGTTGGTAGTGAAATCCGAAACCCTGCGCCGGGAGTACCCCCTGATGTTCATCATCATGCTGCTGTCCCTGCTACTGGTGATGGACGGTACGCTGAGCCGCCTCGACGGTCTGATCCTGCTGGCCGGACTGGTGATTATGATCTTCTGGATGGTCCGCCTCGGCCTGCGGCGTGACCACGATCCGATGGAGGCAGAATATGAGAAGGAGATCCCTACCCTGACGACCGGCCGCGCATTGCTCTGGCTCGGGCTCGGCATGGTATTGTTACTGGGCAGTTCACACATACTAGTGTGGGGCGCGGTAAATATTGCCCACGCGTTCGGGGTCAGCGATCTGATTATCGGACTGACCATCGTCGCCCTGGGCACCAGCCTGCCGGAACTGGCTGCCTCAGTGATGAGCGCGCTACGCGGCGAACCTGACATTGCTATCGGCAATGTAATCGGTTCCAATATGTTCAATCTACTGGCTGTACTGAGCCTGCCAGGCATCATCATGCCCGTCAGGCTGGAGACGGCGGTACTGAACCGGGATTTCCCGGTCATGATTGGGCTCAGTATCGCACTGTTCATCATGGCCTATGGCTTCAAGCGCGACGGCCGTATCAACCGCTGGGAAGGTGGCCTGTTGCTGGGCAGCTACCTGGCCTACATGCTGATGCTCTACCATGACATCCGGCCTTGAAATCAGAAAGGAGAACGACCATGGCAACACTCGAACTGAAGGTCCAGAACGTGAAATGCGGCGGCTGTGCCAGTTCCATTCAGGATGGTCTTCGCCCCCTGCCCGGGATTGACACGGTACAGGTGGATGTTGAGACCGGCACCGTCAGGATCGAGGGCGACACGCTCAATCAGGCTGGCATCAATTCGCGGCTGTCGGAGCTGGGTTACCCCGTTGCCAACTGAATCTGACCTGATGAACAAGGACACACTTTTCAGCCTGGCGCGCGCCGTGATTCGGACCGAGGCCGCGGCTGTCGAGGGGCTGGCCGATCGGGTCGATGACGCCTTTGCCGCCGCCTGCGAACACATGCTGGGCTGCCGCGGCCGGGTGGTGGTCATTGGCATGGGCAAGTCCGGGCATATTGGTGGCAAGATTGCCGCCACCCTGGCCAGCACCGGCACGCCGGCTTTTTTCGTGCATCCCGGCGAAGCCAGCCACGGTGACCTTGGTATGATCACCTTGCAGGACGTCGTGCTGGCCTTGTCCAACTCCGGCGAAACGGACGAAATCCTGACCATTCTGCCCCTGATCAAACGCCTCGGTGTGCCGCTCATCGCCATGACCGGCAACCCGGCTTCGCGCCTCGCGAGTGAAGCCGATGTGCACCTTGACGTCAGTGTCGAGAAGGAAGCCTGCCCCCTGGGGCTGGCCCCAACCTCCAGCTCCACCGCCACGCTGGTAATGGGGGATGCTCTGGCCGTTTCACTGCTCGAATCGCGTGGGTTCACCGCCGACGACTTCGCCCTCTCCCACCCCGGCGGTCGGCTCGGCAAGCGACTGCTGCTGCACGTAGCCGACATCATGCATGCCGGTGACGCAATTCCCCGGGTCAGCGAAGACGCCAATCTGGGGGAAGCACTGGTGGAGATGACGCGCAAGGGACTCGGCATGACCGTCATCGTGGCTGACGACAACCGGATAGCCGGGGTGTTTACCGACGGCGATTTGCGCCGGGTACTGGATCACGGTGCTGTCGATGTCCAGACCCGGACGATCGGCGAATGTATGACCCGGCATTGCACCACTATCAACGCCCACCAGCTGGCCGCCGAAGCGCTGCAACTGATGGACAGCAAGCGCATCAATGCCCTGCCGGTGGTCGACGACCAGCAGCGCCTTGTCGGTGCGATCAACATGCACGACTTGCTGCGCGCCGGGGTGGTTTGACCCCGGCCATAACTGACCATAAGACGCGCCAACCAGGGCCCGACACCACAATAATGACACGGACACGATGAAAGACATTCTGGAAAAAGCCGCACAGATAAAGCTGGTGGTATTCGATGTGGACGGCGTACTGACCGACGGCAGCCTGTTCATCGGCGACGATGGTCAGGAGTACAAGGCCTTTCATTCACGGGACGGGCTGGGGATGAAAATGCTGCACCGCAGCGGGGTTGAAATCGGCATCATCACCGCGCGCAGTTCCGAAGTCGTACGCCACCGTATGGAGAGCCTCAACATCCAGCATGTTTATCAGGGCCAGCAGGAAAAGCTGCCGGCCTTCGAGGATCTGGTTGGCAAGCTGGGCCTGTCCTACGAGCAAACTGCCTACGTGGGCGACGACGTGGTGGACCTGCCGGTGATGCGCCGCGCCGGTCTGGCCATCGCAGTTGCCGATGCCCATCCCCTCGCCAGGCAACATGCCCACTGGCAGACTCCGCACGGCGGAGGTCGCGGTGCGGCGCGGGATGTGTGTGAACTGATCATGGAAGCACAACAGACCCTGGCGGCCCAACTCGAGTCGTTTCTGACGTGACCCGCCTGCACTATTTGTTGATTCTGCTGGCAGTGCTGCTGATTACTGCCTATGCCGGTTGGGTCAACAACCTGTTCAAGCCCGGTAGCGCCCAGGTGGAGAAAGTGGCAAGACATAACCCCGACTATTTCATGGCCGACATTAATGCCACCATGATGGACCCGCAGGGACGGGTTCGATATCGGCTCCAGGCCAGCCGGGTAAGTCATTATCCGGATGACAACAGCCTGCAGCTGACCCGCCCTGACCTGCACTACTTCCCGCCGGATGGCGCAACCTGGCAGCTCGTTTCTGAAGCCGGACGAATTTATGATGACGGCAAGCGGGTATATCTGGATGGTGCGGTCAACATGCAACGTCCGGCCAGCCAGAGCACCGCGCCACTGAACCTGAGCACCCGCGATCTGCTGGTGCGGCCCGGTGAGGACTATGCCGAAACTGCCGACCGCGTGGTCATTACCAGTGCCGACAGTCGGCTGGCCGGCACCGGCATGCGCGTCTATCTGGACGAGCGCCGGCTTGAACTACTGGCGAACGGGGAAGGTACCTATGTCATCGGCCGCTAGAATCGGGCTCCTGTGCCTGTACCTCACTGGCCAACCGGCCTGGGGACTGGATAGTGACCGCAAGCAACCCGTCAACATCACGGCCGACCACATCACCGTGGTAGAGAAAAAAGGCTATAGCCGCTATCAGGGCAATGTCCTGCTTACCCAGGGCAGCCTCAAGATCACCGGCGATGATCTGACTGTGTTCGTGGCGCAGAACAAGCTCCGCAAAATCATCGTGCTCGGTCAGCCTGCCAGCCTGCTCCAGCTTCCCGAAGGCCAGGCCGAGCCGATGCATTCACGGGCCCATAAAATGGAATATCGGGTGGATGAACAACTGATTGACCTCATCGGCAATGCCGAAGTCTGGCAGGGGCCCAACCGGTTCAGCGGTGAACATATTACGTACCATACGAACACGGGCACCATCACTGGCGAGAAAGGCAAAGAGGATGGTGGCCGCGTTAGCATTACAATTACCCCGCCGCCTGAAGACAACGGGAAAACCACTGCGCCATGAGCCGCCTGCAAATCCGTGATCTGGCAAAACGTTACAAGGGCCGCGAGGTGGTGCAGGGCGTGTCGATGGATATTTCCAGCGGTGAAGTGGTTGGCTTGCTCGGTCCCAACGGGGCAGGAAAAACCACCTCCTTCTATATGGTGGTCGGCCTGATCCCCGCCGATGCCGGGCGGATCGTCCTCGACGAGCAGGACATCACCCCGCTGGCCATGCATCAGCGCGCCCGGCTCGGTATCGGCTACCTGCCGCAGGAAGCTTCGGTGTTCCGCAAACTCTCCGTGACAGACAATATCCTGGCCATCCTACAACTGCGCAAGGATCTCGACACCTTCCAGCGAGAACAGAAACTGGAGGAGCTGCTCGAGGAACTACACATAAGCCATATCCGTAACAATACCGGAATTAGCCTGTCCGGTGGAGAGCGGCGGCGAGTTGAAATTGCCCGCGCCCTGGCCATGGAACCCCGTTTTATTCTGCTGGATGAACCTTTTGCCGGGGTCGATCCCATTTCGGTGCTCGACATCCAAAGCATCATTCACCACCTGCGGGAGCGTGATATCGGTGTGCTAATTACCGACCACAATGTCCGCGAGACCCTTGGGATCTGTGAACGCGCCTATATCATGAATGATGGCCGGGTCATCGCGGCGGGTGAACCGGATAGTCTGCTGAAAGACCAACAAGTCCGCCAGGTTTATCTGGGCGAGCAGTTCCGGATGTAAACCGGAGTCCTTTTCCACACACTTGTCAAGGCATGCAGCCATGCAAGAAATAGGCTAGAATTTTACTTGCCTGTCAACAATTTACAGGCATGCGGTAAGTCCATATAAAATTAATGAAACAGGCCCTACAACTCCGACTCGGTCAGCACCTGACCATGACTCCCCAGTTACAGCAAGCCATTCGGCTGCTGCAACTCTCGACCCTTGAACTACAGACCGAGATTCAGGAAGCCCTCGACGCCAATCCCATGCTGGAAGTAGAAGAGGACACAGAGACCGATGCCGACACCGCCGGCAACAACGCCGCCTCCGCCGACACCAGCACCAACAATGGCGACGATGGTTCCATCACCGAACCTTCCGCCGCTGGCGAATCTGACATTCCCGAAGATCTACCGGTCGACAGTACCTGGGATGACATCTACGACAATATTGCCTCGCCGGCCAGTTCGGCCAGTAACACCACCGACAACCGCGACTTTGAACCGGTCGGCGCGGCGGGTGAAAGCCTGCAGGCCCACCTGCGCTGGCAAATGCAGTTGACACCGTTTTCCGAAACTGATCGCGCGATTGCCGAATTCATCATCGACTCCATCAGCGACGACGGCTACCTCGCCATCAGCACCGCCGATATCCATCAGGCACTGGTCGAGGAACTGGGCATCGAAGAAGATGAAGTGGAAGCCGTTCTGCACCGCATCCAGAATTTTGACCCGCCCGGGGTCGGCGCTCGCGACCTGCGTGAGAGCCTGCTGCTGCAATTGCGTCAGTTACCTTCCGACGTGGACTGGCGGGAAAAGGCGCAGGAGCTGGTCGAATCCCATTTTGATTTGCTTGCCCACCGCGAGTACGGACAACTCGCGCGCCGCCTCAAGGTGGGCGAGGCCGAGCTGGCAGAAATCATGCAACTGATCACTTCGCTCAATCCGCGCCCCGGCAGCCAGATTACAGCCGAAATACCTGAATACATTATCCCGGATGTTATCGTCACCAAGGTCAAGGGGCAGTGGAAGATCGAACTCAATCCGGACGCGGCGCCCCGCTTGCGGGTCAATCCGCATTACGCCAGCCTGGTCAAACAAACACAGAGCAACGCAGACAACACCTTTTTGAAAAACCACCTGCAAGAAGCGCGCTGGTTCATCAAAAGCCTGATGAGCCGTAACGAAACGCTGCTCAAGGTCGCCAGCAGCATCGTCGAACGACAACGCGAGTTCCTGGAACACGGCGAAGAAGCCATGAAGGCCCTGGTATTACATGACATTGCCGAAGCCGTGGATATGCACGAATCCACTATCTCCCGCGTCACCAACAAAAAGTACATGCATACCCCGCGCGGGATTTTTGAACTGAAATACTTCTTCTCGAGTCATGTCTCAACCAGTAACGGTGGTGAATGCTCTGCCACAGCCATTCGCGCCCTGATGAAAAAGCTGATTGCCGCGGAAAACCCCAGAAAACCGCTAAGCGACAGCAAGCTTGCCACGATCCTGTCCGATCAGGGTATCAATGTGGCGCGCCGCACCATTGCCAAGTACCGGGAATCATTATCAATCCCACCATCCAATGAACGTAAACGTCTAGCCTGAAAGGAGGCTCCTATGCAGCTCAACATTACTGGCCATCACCTTGACATCACCCCGCCCCTGCATGACTACGTGGCCCAGAAAATAGAACGATTAAAAAGACATTTTGATCACGTTACCAACGTTCACGTTATCCTGAGTGTGGAGAAAGTCCGCCAGAAGGCGGAAGCAACCCTGCACATCGCCGGCGGCAACCTGTTCGCCGAATCACAGGACGATGATATGTATGCCGCCATCGATGCCATGATTGACAAACTGGACCGCCAGATTAAAAAGCACAAGGAAAAGCTCAAGGACCATCACCGTAGCGAAGGCGTTCAGGTTAAACACAACAGCGTTGAATAGCGGACCAGACTCAAATGCAGTTATCTGACTTTCTCTCAGTCGATCGCATTGTTTGCGATTTGGATATACAAAGTAAAAAACGGGCTCTCGAGCAGCTCAGTGAGCTCATTGCGCAAGATCAGGACAGTATCAGCGCCCCGGAAATCTTTGACAGCCTGCTGTCGCGGGAACGGCTTGGTGGAACCGGCATTGGTTTCGGCGTCGCTATCCCCCACGGCAGGCTCAAAAACAGCGAGCACACCACGGCGGCCCTGATTCAGCTGAAACATGGCGTGGATTTTGACGCCATTGACAATCAGCCGGTAGACCTGCTGTTCGCCCTCGTAGTACCGGAACAGGCGACCGATGACCACCTTAAAATTCTAGCCCTGCTGGCCGGCATGTTCCAGGATGCGGCCATGCGCAATAAATTGCGGGAATGTCACAACCCGGAAACTATGCTCAAACTGATACGGGAATGGCAACCTGGTCATTGATTCATCATGAGCACCGACCTCACTGCCCGGACTATTTTCGATCAACATCAGAAAATCCTGGAGCTCGACTGGGTGGGCGGACAACATTATGCTGATCGCCCCGTCGCAAGCGACAACCTCGGCCACCAAACCGGTAGTCTGGTTGGTCACCTCAACCTCATCCGGCCCAACCTGGTCCAGATACTGGGCAAAACGGAACTGGCCTATCTCGACCAGCTGGGTAAAAACTCGCATCAGGACGCACTCAACAGCCTGTTTTCCCACCCGCCGCTGTTACTTATTTTCTCCGATGCGATTCGTCCAAGTAAAATCTTTCTGGACCGTGCGGAACAACACGGTGTGCCCGTCGCTACCACGCCACAATCAGCCAGCCAGGTTATCGATCACCTGCACTACTATCTTACCAGTCAGATCTCGAAAAAGCAGATCCATCACGGCGTGTTCATGGAAGTCATGGGGCTGGGAGTATTACTGACCGGACCAGCCGGGGTGGGCAAGAGCGAGCTGGCACTGGAATTACTAAGTCGCGGCCACCGGCTGATCGCCGATGACGCGCCCGAGTTCCGACGCACCACACCTGACACCATTCTGGGCACGTGCCCGGACATACTGTCTGATTTTCTG
The DNA here is from genome assembly GCA_022340685.1 of Pseudomonadota bacterium. Lineage (GTDB taxonomy): Bacteria > Pseudomonadota > Gammaproteobacteria > UBA6429 > Thiohalophilaceae > JAJDNN01. The sequence goes on along the minus strand of JAJDNN010000181.1, from coordinate 20,091 downwards.
GAAGTGCGCGGCCTTGGCATTCTCAACGTGCGTGCCATGTACGGCAATAATGCGGTAATCACGGAAAAGCGCCTGCATCTGATTATCCAGCTGCAACTCTCATCGGAGGACACGGAACCCCTACCACTCGACCGGCTAAGAGCCATCCAGCATCACCGCCAGATACTTGACGTTGATATTCCGGAAGTGATGTTACCGGTGGCGCCAGGGCGAGATCTGTCTGTTATCATTGAAGCTGCGGTGCGTAACCATGTCCTTATCATGAATGGTTACAATGCCACAGAGGATTTTATTGAACGGCAACATCACCAACTCAACACGAATAACGCATGAAACTGATTATCATCAGTGGCCTTTCAGGCTCCGGCAAGAGTATCGCCCTGCACCTGCTTGAGGACCTCGGCTACTACTGCATTGATAACCTGCCAATTGGCATGTTATCGGCGCTGGCTGATCAGTTACATCAGGATCGGGAGAATACCTACGACCATTTCGCCGTCGGAATCGACGCCCGTAACATGACCGGAGACCTGCAACAGTTTCCTGCTATCCTCAGTGACCTCAAAGCGTCTGGTCGGAGTTGTGAAGTATTTTTTCTGGAGGCTGATGACGCAACTTTGTTGAAGCGTTTCAGCGAAACGCGGCGACGTCATCCCCTGAGTGGTGATGAAGTGCCCTTGAATGAAGCAATCATCCAGGAACGCAGCCTGCTGGAGCCAATTATCAGTCATGCCGACCTGATTCTCGATACCAGCCAGACCAATGTGCACCAACTACGCGATCTGATCCGGGGCCGGGTTGCCAGTGTCGAACATACCGGTCTGTCTCTCCTGTTTGAGTCGTTCGGCTTCAAGCATGGTCTTCCGATCAATGCCGACTTTATCTTCGATATCCGCTGTATTCCCAACCCGCACTGGGTACCTGAGCTGCGCAGTCTGACCGGTCGGGATCAAAAAGTTAAGGACTATCTGGAACAATTTGATGACGTGGATCGTATGTATAACGATATTCGCCAGTTTCTGGACAGCTGGATTCCCCGCTTTGAAGCGGACAACCGCAGCTATATGACCGTCGCTATCGGTTGTACCGGTGGCCAGCACCGCTCCGTATACATGGTGAATCGCCTTGCCAACTATTTCAACGCCCAGCGGGAAGGCATTCTCACACGACACCGGGAAGTAGCATGAAAGTCGGCTTACTGATCATCACCCACGGCAACGTCGGCAGTAGTATGCTCGACACAGCCATCTCCGTGCTCGGCACCTGCCCATTGAAGACCCAGGCTCTGGGCATCGCCATGTCCGGTGAACCGGAAGAGCAACTGGAGGAGGCCCGGCGTTATACCAAACGGCTGGATCAGGGCAACGGCGTTCTGATCCTGACTGATCTGTATGGCTCCACTCCCAGCAACATCGCCTGCAAGCTGCGAGGCGATAAGGTGGCGGTGGTGGCGGGTCTCAACTTGCCGATGCTGCTTCGGGTATTGAACTATCCGGAACTGGAACTTGAGGATCTAGTGCAAAAGGCGCTCACGGGTGGACGCGATGGTGTATTGTCCTGCCGGGATCTCCAACCATGATCGAATGCGAGCTCGAGATCATCAACAAGCTGGGCATGCATGCCCGCGCAGCCGCCAAGTTTGTCACCCTGGCGTCGCGCTTCAAGGCTGATATCCAGATTAGCCTGAATGATTCAAAAGTAAATGGCAAAAGCATCATGGGGGTCATGATGCTGGCCGCAGCACAGGGAAGCCAGGTCTGCCTGCACATCGAGGGTCCGGATGAAGTGGATGCCGCCGAACAGTTAGCCAGCCTGATCAAAAACCGCTTCGACGAAGCAAGCTGAACCCCGCGTTCAGGGCAACCCGCTCACCGGCGGCACACCACCGGCTTTTTACCACCTCTCGATCGCCGAGACTATGTGGTAATCCTGTTACAAATCAATCGCCTGGCAACCCATGCCGGACTGACTTCCTCCCAATTACCCGTTCGGCCTGTTACACTTTGCAACCAAACCAGGAGCAAGGGCAATGGGCGCTGCAGAAAACATAGAAGAACAAAAAGACACGCTGCAACTCTTTATCCACATCCTGCAGCAGGGCGATATCGACCAGATCGAACATCAGCTCGAGGAAATGCACCCGGCAGAAATCGCCCACCTGCTGGAATCCCTGCCCACCGATCAACGCCACGCCGTGTGGGAACATGTCCCTGCAGAGATGGAAGGCGAGGTGTTGACCAATGTCAACGAGGATGTCCGCGCCGCCCTGATTGAACGCATGGACTCCAGCCAGTTGCTCGCGGCCACCGAAACCCTCGACACCGACGACCTGGCTGACATCCTGCCGGAAATGCCGCAGGATGTTATCCAGGAGCTGCTACTCACCATGGAGCAGCAGGATCGTGATCGCCTGCGTTCCGCCCTGTCCTTTGACGAGGACTCCGCTGGTGGACTGATGAACCTGGATGCGGTGATGGTGCGTGCCGGTCTCAGCTTGGATGTCGTGCAGCGCTATCTACGCCGGCGTGGGGAAATTCCGGAAGGCACTGACAACCTGTATGTGGTGGACCGCGAAAATCATTACATCGGCAGCCTGCCACTCATCACCCTGTTGACGCGAGATCCCAGCGAGCTGGTTGAAGATGTCATGCTGAAAGGTGAAGAAGCTATTTCCGCCGAAACACCGGCGCGCGATGTTGCGTTACGATTTAAACAACGCGATCTCATCTCTGCTCCCGTCGTGGATGTCAATGGGATACTGTTGGGTCGCATTACCATCGATGATGTGGTGGACGTGATCATAGACGATGCCGAGCACTCCCTGATGAGTATGGCCGGCATGAACGAAGAAGAAGACATGTTCGCTCCGATCATCACAAGTACCAAGCGGCGCGCCATATGGCTGGGTATCAACTTGCTGACCGCGCTCCTCGCCGCCTGGGTTATCGGCCAGTTTGAAAACACCATTCAAAAATTAGTCGCACTGGCCGTACTGATGCCCATCGTCACCAGCATGGGTGGTATCGCCGGTACCCAGACTCTCACACTGATGATCCGCGGTATCGCACTGGGACAAATCAGCAGCAGTAACGCCCGACGCCTGCTCAACAAGGAAATCTGGGTCAGTGCCTGGAACGGTCTGCTGTGGGCGGTCGTAATCGGTAGTATTGCTTACTTCTGGTTCGGCAATTCAAAACTAGGCCTGGTCATCGGTGCCGCTATCATTCTCAACCTGCTTCTCGCAGCCCTTGCCGGCGCAACCGTACCCCTGCTGCTGCGCAGAATCGGCGCTGACCCCGCCTTGGGTGGTAGCGTGGTTCTTACTACGATTACCGACGTGATGGGGTTTTTTATGTTCCTCGGACTGGCAACAATCTTTCTGATTTAACCTTCACCGGAATATTCCTTTAATTCGGACTGCCTATTCCAAACGCTTCATTGATAACCGGTTATTTGCATCGCTTTACCATGAAAACGAATGTATTCCGCCAATTTAAGAATATATTATTGGCATAACATGCTTGAGACATGTTCAATACTTCCCTCAGGATTCATACGACTATATTAAGGATGACTCGTCATGACACTACGAATCTGCTCATACAATATCGAATGGTTTAATCACCTGTTCAACAAGGACAACAGCCTAAAGACCGGGAACAAGGAACAGGCCCGCTTTACAGCCCTGCAGAATGTCCTGCAGGGGCTCCAATCAGATCTGATTGGCATTCTCGAAGCACCCAATACCTCGGCCAACGGTACGGAGTCCACGGTCACCAAGCTGGAGAATTTCGCTGCCCAGCATGGCCTGCCCACCAGCAAGGCGCTGACCGGTTATATTTCCGGTGGCACCCAGGAGATCGCCGTACTGTATAACCCGAACAAGCTTCAGGTCAGCCATGCGCCTGGCGGCAATCCGGGCTCAAAAAGCAATCCCCCGTTTAATGGCGAATTCTATTTCGATACCGACGAGGATCGCATCAAGGAAGTCTATAAGCACTACCGGCCTCCGCTGGAGGTCGAGGTCGTCGTTACCCAGAGCGGCAACACGATGAAAATGATTGTCGCCCACCCTAAATCAAAGGGTATTTTCAACAGCATGGACATGCTGCATTGGGAACGTGAATCAAAACGTAGCCGGTTAAAGCTGTATGCCGAATGTGACTGGATCCGCCGCCGGGTCGATGAATGGCTGGATGATGATACGGATGTCATTGCGATGGGCGATTTCAATGATGGGCCGGGCATGGACTATTACGAATTCCGCTATGGCCACAGTGCGGTGGAAATTATTATGGGGGATATCTTCAGCCCGGAGCGGGTGCTGCGCAGCCTGTCCGGCAAGCCCACATGGACCTCGCGCGGTTGGAAACCCGCCTCCGCGCGTTTCAAGGACCGGATGACCGGCGACAATGTCAACGTGTTGATAGACCACATCCTTGTCTCAGCGGGCGTACCGGTTGTCGCCGGTCCCGCGTACCGGATCTGGAACCCCTACGAAGTTGTAGACGCCGAACCGTTAAAGCAGGATCTGCTGACGGCCTCCGATCACTTTCCGGTTACGTTGGATCTGGACGTGTAGCCCCAGGCTCGAACGCTTTAGCGATATTGATACGCCGGATAGCCGCGACGACCCGGATAGGGCTGCGCTGGACCTGGATACTGGGTGCGGGGTTGTATTTGTTCCAGCCTCTCGGCGAAGTACTGGCGGTAGTAACCGACTGCACTCTGACCATTGCTGGAAACATCGTATACCTTCCAACCGTTCGCGCCTTTGTACATACGGAAACTAACCCGGGTCGACTGTCCGCTTTGTGAATAGGCCACCAGGCTCAGGGTAATTTGTCCACTGCGCGGATTCCCACGCGGCCGCAGGTAGCGCACCCGTTCATAGCCAAACCCGGCAATTTGTCTGACCATCGCCCCCATGAACATTTCTTCCACGGTTTTTTCAAACGCGGCGCGCTGCGCCGCATCCATATACCGGTAGGTTCGACCGGCAATCCATTTGGCCATCTGGGTAAAATCAAAATAGGGGGCGATTTCCTTGTCGACAAAGGCCGCCAGCTCCTTTGGGTTGCGATTTTCGCTGGTGGCGAGATACGCGGTGATCTTGTCGATGCCTTCGCGCAGTTTACCGCCCGGCATGTCGACCCCGCTCCGACCTGGCGGGTATCCATACTGGTTCATGGCACTGGCGCTGGTGACAAAGGAAATCAGCAACATGCTTGCGAATATCAGGGCGGGAAATTTCATACGGGTCACCTTTCAGTCACGTTTGCGGATGTTGTCAGGATACTTGCATACTCTGTTGAAACTTGTCCAGGCATCAAGCCCCGGGAACATTGTCCTGCCGGTCATTCGCCGGCGACCGTCATTTGATCGATCAGCCATGAACCGGTACAAATATTGCCACGCCGATCCACATCACTGGCGATGGCTTGTACACCCTGGTACATGGACTGCAGGGTACTTGCCAGGGTAATTTCTTCGACCGGATACTGGATCTCGCCATTTTCAACCCAAAAACCACTGGCGCCGCGCGAATAATCACCGGTCACGGTATTCACCCCCTGCCCCATCACTTCCGTGACAATCAGGCCGGTACCCATATGCTGCTGCAGGTCCTCGAAGCTCACTGAATCATGATTGATAAACAGGTTGTGTACTCCACCCGCATTGCCGGTGGATTGCATGCCGAGTCGTCGCGCGGCATAACTGTCCAGCACATACCCTTCCAGAATGCCGGCCTGCACTACATCACGGGCGCGGGTTGTCACACCTTCGTTGTCAAATGGTGCACTGCCCAGGGCACCTTTCAGGTGGGGCCGTTCGTCAATGCGGACGCTGGCGGGGAACACTTGCTTGCCCTGTTGATCGAGCAGAAATGAGGCCTTGCGGTAAAGCGCGTTGCCGTTGATTGCGCCCAACAAGTGGCCCAACAGGCCGCGCGCCACGTCGGCCTGGAAGATCACCGGTACCTGGCAGGTACCCAGTCGACGAGCACCCAGCCGCGAAACAGTCCGCCCGGCGGCCTTGCGGCCTACCACCTCGGCGTCTTCCAGTTCGGCCGGATTGCGCGCGATGGTGTACCAGTAGTCGCGCTGCATGCCCTTATCGTCCTGACCAATCAGCGTGCAGCTAAGACTGTGCCGGGAACGCGGGTAATGGCCCCGGAAACCATGACTGTTGCCATACACGCGCAGGCCGTCGTGACTGCTGAACATGGCCCCTTCGGAATTACTGATCCGCGCATCAGTCTCCCGCCCCGCTGCTTCACAGTCGCGTGCCAACTCGATGGCCTGCTCGGCGCTGATTGACCAGGGATGGTACAGATCCAGATCCGGGATCTCGGTCGCCATTAGTGCCGCGTCAGCCAAGCCGGCATAGTCGTCCGCCTCAGTGAAGCGGGCGATATCGCAAGCGGCCTGCACCGTTTCCCGGATCGCCTTGCTGCTGAAGTCGCTGGTGCTGGCCGAGCCCTTGCGCTGCCCGAAATAGACCGTGATGCCGAGTCCCTTGTCGCGGTTGTGTTCCAGGGTGTCCACTTCCCCCAGCCGGACATTAACCGACAGGCCGGCCTCCACATTGACGGCTGCCTCCGCGGCCGAGGCCCCTAACCGGCTAGCTTCGGCCAGCATGTCGTCAACCACGCTGATGCTGCGTTCGGTATCAAAGGCGGGGGAAGCGGCGGGTTTACTGACCGGGGTCTGGGACATGGGGGACTCGAGGTTACGGTTGGGTGATGAGGGGCATTCTACTGGTGTGAAGCGGTGGCGACAAATGCGATAATCACACCATGTTCGATGATCCCTACGATGAAGCGCCACCGAGTAAATCCCAGCTCAAACGCGAGGCCCTTGCCCTGCAAGCGTTGGGCGAATCACTTGTCGGACTGAACAAGGCCGCGCTGGCGAAAATCCCCCTGCCCGAGGCGCTACGCAACGCGGTTGTCGAAGCGCAGCACATCCGCCAACGGGGGGCCCTGAAGCGCCAGTTACAGTTCATTGGCAGATTAATGCGCGAGTCCACTGAGGTCGACGCGATTCGGCAAGCCTATGAGCAAGCCACCCACCCGCTGGAGCAGGATGTGGAGCAACACCACCGGATCGAACAGTGGCGGGATCGTTTACTCACCGAGGGTGATGCCGCTCTGGGTGAGTGGCTGGCAGAAAACCCGGATACCGATCGCCAGCACCTGCGCCAGTTGCTACGCGCTGCTGTCAAGGAAGAGTCCGCCGGCAAACCGCCCAAGTCAGCGCGGGAGTTGTTTCGTTATTTGAAAGCGGTAACGAGCGGGGAGGGAATGCGGTGATGGTGCGATTTGTCCTGCGACAGGGAGCTGACACAGGTCAGGCTTCTCTTTAAACAAGCACCTAACCCACCATCTCGCTCGTGTCGTTTCACGACGAAATCGTCCGCATTTTTTCGCTATCCCTGCCGCGTCGCCCGGGCCCGGTTCAGGCTGTCCCGCCCACCGTGAGGCTGTCGACCTTGAGCGTTGGCTGTCCGACCCCGACCGGAACGCTCTGGCCTTCCTTACCACAAACCCCGACTCCCCGGTCCAACGCCAGGTCGTTGCCAACCATGGAGACCCGGGTCAGTACATCGGGTCCATTGCCGATCAGCGTCGCACCCTTGACCGGCCGGGTGACCTTGCCGTTCTCGATGAGGTACGCCTCACTGGCCGAAAACACGAACTTGCCGGAGGTAATGTCGACCTGCCCGCCCCCGAAATTGACGGCATACAGGCCCTTATCCACCGAGGCGATGATGTCCTGCGGATCCTGTTCGCCAGCCAGCATATAAGTGTTGGTCATGCGCGGCATGGGCAGATGGGCATAGGACTCACGCCGGCCATTGCCGGTCGGCGCCATACCCATCAACCGGGCGTTGAACTTGTCCTGCATGTAACCCTTCAGACGTCCGTTTTCAATCAGTACCGTCTGCTGGGTCAGTGAGCCCTCGTCATCAATGTTGAGTGAGCCGCGTCGACCCGGCAGGGTGCCGTCATCCACGACGGTGCACAAGGGCGAGGCCACCTGCTCGCCAATGCGCCCGGCGAAGGCGGAACTGCCCTTGCGATTGAAGTCACCTTCCAATCCATGCCCGATGGCCTCGTGGAGCAATACACCTGGCCAGCCGGAACCCAGTACGACCGGCATGGTACCCGCCGGTGCGGCAACGGCTTCCAGGTTGACCAGCGCCTGACGCACTGCTTCGCGCGCGTAACCCAGGCCGCGCTCTTCCTCCAGAAAGTAACCGTAGTCGACCCGACCACCCCCACCGCCGCTGCCCTGCTCGCGACGTCCGCCCTGCTCCGCAATCACGCTGACGCTCATGCGCACCAGGGGCCGGACATCGGCCGCCAGGGTACCGTCGCTGGCCGCCAGCAGAATAATCTCGTGTACACCGGCCAGACTGACCGTGACCTGTTGGATGCGGGGATCCAGCCGACGCGCTTCGGCATCGAGGCTGCGCAGGAGATCGATCTTGTCACCCGCCTGTAGCGAGGCCAGGGGATCGATGGGCAGATAAAGTTGCTGCCCGGCTTGTTGTCGCCAGGCCTGTACACTCCCCTTCCGGCCACTCTGGGCGATGGCGCGTGCGGCGCCCGCCGCCTCGGTCAAGGCAGGCAGCAGGATCTCATCGGAATAGGCAAAGCCGGTCTTTTCAGCGTGACAGGCTCGCACCCCCACACCCTGTTCGATTCCATGATGACCTTCCCGCACGATGCTGTCTTCCAGCATCCACGACTCGTGTCGGCTGAGCTGGAAATAGAGATCCGCGTAGTCAATTCGGTGGCCCATGAGTTGATCAAGCACAGCTTGCAGATCCGGCTCGTCGAGACCGGTGGGTGATAGCAAGGCTGCGCGGGCCATACCCAGAGGTGAGTTCGTCATAACGTTGTCGCGGGGATCTTGCGGTGCTCCAGCACCGGGAAATGACGGCGGGTGTTACGGATCTTGTCCAGGTCCAGATCAGCGATGACAACACCGGAACCTCGCGGCAGCCGGTCCAACACCACACCCCAGGGATCGACGATCATGCTGTCGCCGTGGGTTTCGCGACCATTGATATGATAGCCACCCTGGGCCGCTGCAATGAGGTAACTGAGATTTTCGATGGCCCGGGATCGCACCAACACATCCCAGTGGGCTTTGCCGGTAATAGCGGTGAAAGCGGAGGGGACTGCGATCACCTCGACCCCTTTGTCCACCATGTGGCGGAACAGTTCCGGAAAGCGCAAGTCGTAGCACACCGCCAGGCCGAGTTTGCCGAACGGCGTATCCACCACCGTGGTCGACGTACCCGGCTCGATGGTCGCAGATTCGTTGTAAGTTTCACTATTCTCCGGCAAGTGCACATCAAACAGGTGTACCTTGTCATAGCGAGCCTTGACTTCACCCTTGTCGTCATACAACAGACAGGCGGCCCGGATATGATCACTGTCGCTGGCCACGAGTGGCAGGGTGCCACCTACGATCCAGATCCGGTTGCGCGCAGCCTGCTCAGCCAGGAAGGACTGGATCTGTCCACTCCCCTCCTCTTCCCGGATCTTGAGCTTGTCCTGTTCGCTATTGCCCATAATGGCAAAATTCTCGGGTAGTACCACCAGTTCCGCCCCGGCCTGCACTGCGTTGCGGATCAGGCGGGCAGCTTCAGTCAGGTTGGCACTGACTTTCGGGCCAGAGGCCATCTGGATGGCGGCGACCCGCTTCATGACGCTCCTCTCACAGTCTCAACTGCGGTTCCAGTTGCGACCCCGCCCGGCACGGAGGGCTGTACCCCCCCAAGAGGGGGAAGCACTTCCAGCTCGATCACCTTTTCATCGGGACTGCCGGGAACCGTTTCAATCATGCTTGATGCAACACCCAGGGCAATCAACCAGCTGCGCAGCTCGTTCATCCACAGGGTGCCTGCATCGCCACCGGGATACCGCAGCAACAATCGACCACCCGTGGTATCACGCAATGTCTGCATGGTATTCGCCAGCGCCGGCATGCTGATCACGGTTTCAGCACTGCGCGGTACCGCCCACTGCTCCGCAGTAAGGCGAAACATGGGATCGTTTGCCATGACCTGCGTGGCCATGCATAAAGCCGCTAAAAAAAGAATGAATTTCATCGACAAAGGATACCATGAACTGACTGGGGTAGCAGCCCAAGTTATTGATCCGACTATGACTCTTTGTCTATTACGGTATCAGTCCAGCTCCGCCATGCGGCTCAACTCTAATCCTCTTCATCGGGCAATTCGGGCGATGGTGGCTTTTTGATTTCGGTGATTTGCGGGTTTTCCCAACTCCCGGTAATGGTGTATTGCTTGGTGCCGGCCTTATTAATTTCCTTGCCCAACAGTTGATCCAGCAAGAGTATCGCCGCACCAACTTCCAGCCCGAACACCAAACCCCCTGCCACCGGCAGGGACCCACCGAACTGGGGAACAACCGTCATCACTTCATCGAAGTCCTTTTGCACCAGCCCAACCCGCCCGGTAATGGCCACGACCGCCGAAGGACTTTTGATGGTCAGATTGTCTGTCGTGGAATTACCGCCAGCCAGACGAAAATCACCATTCAGCTCATCAAAACTGAACCCTTCCTTAAAGGTATCCCGAAAATCCAGTATCAATCGACGCGGCAATGCCGTCAGGCTGAACAAACCCAGTAACCGCCCGGCACCCGCATCCACATCAGTGAAGGAGCCTTTCTGGATGTTGAGATGCATACTGCCCTTGAGTTTAGCGGCATCGAATTGCATCGGCGAACCTGGCCAGCTGATTTTCGCGCTGCCCTGCATAACGCCTTCCTTGATAATCACGGCATAGCCCAGATCCTTCAGCGCATTGCCGGCATTTTGACTGCTGGAGGTAATATCGAGTGAAGTGGTTTCACCCAGAATAGATTTTTTCCACTCGCCGGTGGCATGCAGCTGGAAATGGGGTCCGTTCACATCCATCCAGTCAATCCGGATCCCGTGCCTGATCCGGGTGGTACTGAACGTTACACTACCGATGGGCAGGTTGTCATAAACCAGCTGCTTGATGGTGCCGCGTACCGGAGGTATCCGCTTGACGTCGATGCTGGATGCATAGTCACTCTCGGTCTCCGCAAGCTTGCCAATTTCGAGCAGCTGCATATCGATACTGATCGGTAATATTTTCTGCGTCTGGCCCGATGCGGGCAGCAATTCCTCAATCAGACTGCGCCATGCGGTAACGGAAAGATTGCGTGCCGAACCCGTGATCCGTACTCCGCTACGCGCGGGCAAGACCGGTGGCTTGGGACCAAACTGCACCGCAATCCTGTCGACACTGTTCATGTGCATTGCAAAGGCGGTGCGGAACTGATCGGCATAGTTAATCTGGATGGTGGCCTCGTCGATCCCGGCAAAACCAACTTCCACATCCAGATCACTTTTTACTGCAGGCGGTTTGGCCATCGGTGCTGGCAGTTCGAGCGTCATACCGTGCAGATCAGAATGCAGTCGCAACATGGGTGGCCGGGCCTTACCCTTAGCATCTTTTCCCAACAACAGAACCGCTTGCAATGCAGACTTACCGCTCAGGCGGTTTTGCGCAAGTTTGAACCGTCGCTTTAATTCACCGGCATCCAGGTTGGTATTGGCAACGATGCTGGTCTGGTTACCAGCCTCGCCGGGCTGGGTATAGAGATCAAAAACTGCTTTTTGCCCCATGACCAGACCTGTTATGCCGCTTCCGCTTTGCCCGCTCTGGGAAAATTCAATATCACCATTCAATGCAGTGATATCCACCCGGTCATCGTACAACAGCAGCGCACCATCGATTATCTGTGTCTTCCCGGAATATTGCTCAGGTGCCCGGGCCGCGGCTTCATCGGACAGGGGAAACCTCAACTGCAGGGTAGTCTGCGCCTGTCCTTCAATCCGGCTTGAGCTAACGAACGTTTTTGCCTCGGGGGCGATGGGACTCTTGACCAGAAAGTCTGCCGCATCCCGCAGCGAACCCTTGACCGTTCCATCGAGTGTTAGTAAACCATCGTTAAACGAAGGGATGTCCAGTCGGGCACGGCTGATTTGACTGTTCAGCAACTTACCGGAGTCAACCTGGACCGTAACCCCGATGCCACTAAAGGTTGCTTCACCATGTACTGCGGTGGCCGCCGGCCAGCCCGGCGCATAGTCCAGCCGAATGTCTTCACCGGCAAAGTACACCATGAATTGACCCTGATTCTTATTGAACGGAAAATCACTCAGCCGGCCGTTGAATATGGCACCACCTTCGATGACATGGCCGCCCTTGATTGCCGTGTCCAGCCACTTGATCAAATCTGTATTCATTATGCCTGCGGGCACATAAAGACTGGCAAAAGCACCGTTACCATCGTGAAACGTGGTTTGCAAATCCAGATACGGGGCCACATCCGTTCCGGTGACTTCCAGTAAAAATCGATTGTTGGTATTGATGTAGGGCGTGTCGGCAGCCAGCGCTTCCGACCAGACCTGCCAACTGCCATGCTGCTTTTTCCAGAACACCTCGCCGGTAAGCTGACGCAATTCCAGTGGTGCGCGAAAGATGGTTTTAAAGTCCAGCGCCGATGCTCCGCTGCTCAGCTGTACCTTTCCGCGTTCCTCATTGGCCCACAGTGTCCCACTCAGGCCCTGAAAGCCGGGCTCTGCACCCACGGCCTGCAAGCCCAGATCACTGAAGCGGGCCTGGATGCGATACGGACCGCTTAACAGATCCTCCGTGAGCAGGGTAGTGACCACCAGATTGTGAATGTCACCAACCGGGCGAGCCTGTTGCAGCCGCATCCGGTCCTTGTCTGGCAACAGGTGAGTCTTCAGCAACAGGCTGGTGATCTTATCCAGTGGCAGATAATCCGCGGCAAGTTCAAGCTGGTCCGGACGATCTTCTTCCCCATACCGCAACCCGGCATGCAGACGCGAAGCCGGCCAGATATTCTCTCCCTCGATAAATTGCAGTTCATCGATATCCAGTGCCCAGCCCTGTTTTGAGGCCTGGTAATTGAACAGGCCGCCGGCCCGATCAAACCCGAGTGGCTGGGCCAGAAATCCGGCCTGCATGGCCAGCTTGTAAACCGATACATCGCCACTCAGGTTTGTTAGCCGACCCTTGTTGAGGGCAGCCCACATTTTCAAGTCCAGTAGACCAGCCCTGACATTAACATCATGTACTTGCAAAGCATCCTGCCATGCATACAGATTCAGGCCTTCGGCATTCACGTAGACCTCACCCTGCCAGTGGGCAGGTTGCAGCATGTTGCCATGTACGGCCACGGCCAGTTCCAGTTTGCGCCCGAATGCCTGCGGCAATGTGATCTCGCCTTTCATGAAATGATCGGATTCATCATTACTAAGCTGAAGATTCACGTCATCGAAACGGCGCGAGATACCGCGCTTGAAATCGTTCCAGACTAGGGTACTGTTGCGTATGGCCAGGCGCGAACGTTGAAACAACCACTGGGATAATTGCCCTGAAGACTGAGATGCATCACCGATCTCATCACTACTGAATTTTTCAAAATTGATGCCCTGGATTCTGATCTGGCCATCCTGCTGGCGGATGACGTTGAAGTTGACGCCATCAATGACCAGATCGCCGGGCACCAGTTTTTCCGCCTGCAACGAGGCCAGCACTGCGACACTCAGACGAGCTTCCTTGAAACTAATCAGTACACGCTCCCCCCTGGCATCCAGCATACGAACATTCTCAAATACCAGGGTCGGGCTGAGTCCCACGAAACGGGCATCCATGCCATCGATTTTGACCGGGTGATCAAGAAAGGCACTGGCCAGTTGCTCGAGATCCAATCGATAACTCTCGACGTCCGAGACCAGCATGCGCGCAATAGACAACAAGACCGCGGCGGTCACTACCAGCAGCGCCACGCTGTAAAAAATGACGCGTTGCAGGCGCAACTTGAACGGCATTTTTTCCGACATTCAGATTAGTCCTGCAGTAGTCCGAATAATAGTTTGACTGCGGGTATACGCCTTGATCGACTCACATCAGGACCACATCGAACTGTTCCTGGGTGTATTCCAATTCCACCTGGAAACGGATGGGTTTGCCGATAAATTCTTCAAGTTCTGCAACGCTGGTGGATTCTTCGTCCAGCAACATATCGATTACGGGCTGAGCCGCCAGCACCAGAAATTCCGTCGTTTCAAATTGCCGTGCCTCACGCATGATTTCCCGAAATATTTCATAGCAAACTGTCTCGGCTGTCATAAGCGAGCCGCGTCCGTTACAAATTGGACAACTTTCGCATAATATATGTTCCAGACTTTCGCGGGTCCGTTTGCGCGTCATCTCCACCAGTCCAAGGGTAGAAACTTCGCTGATGTGTGTCTTGGCATGGTCCCGTTCGAGGTTTTTTTCCAGCGCGCGTAAAACTTGTCGCCGGTGTTCCGTATCGAGCATGTCGATAAAATCAAGAATGATGATTCCGCCCAGATTACGCAACCGAAGTTGCCGGACAATGGCCTGGGTTGCTTCGAGGTTAGTCTTGAAAATGGTCTCTTCCAGATTGCGATGCCCGACAAAGGCGCCGGTATTGACATCAATTGTCGTCATGGCCTCGGTCTGATCGATGATCAGGTAACCCCCTGACTTGAGTTGCACCTTGCGTTCCAGTGCTTTGTGAATTTCATCATCGACACCGTACAGATCAAAGATAGGACGCTCTCCCGGATAATATTCAATGCAGTTCGACAGCTCGGGGATGAATTTCTGGGCGAAGCGGCTGACCCGTTGCGAAGTCTCATTGGAATCAATGCGAACTTTTTCAATATCCCGCCCGCTCAAATCCCGCATGGTCCGCATCACCAGCGGCAGATCTTCATGGATCAGGGCGGGACCCTGCTCCGCCTTGCTACGTTCCTTAATCGTAGCCCATAACTTTTGCAGAAAATGCATGTCGGCCACAATCGCCGCTTCATCCACACCCTCCGCCACCGTCCGCACGATATAACCACCCGGATCGAAGTTCGCCGCATGCCGGGTAATGACATCGCGCAATCGCTGGCGCTCGCCCTCGTCCTCAATTTTCTGGGAAATTCCGATATGCTCCGCGCCTGGCATGTACACCAGGTAGCGTGACGGTATGGAGATCTGGGTGGTAAGCCGTGCCCCCTTGGTTCCCATTGGATCCTTGATCACCTGTACCCGCAATTCCTGCCCTTCCCGCAGCAGTTCCATGATCGTCTCGGTGGGCCGCTCGTTGTTCTGCGGCTTGTTCGACGCGGGCTGGACAATGTCCGACGCGTGCAGGAATGCGGTGCGTTCCAGACCGATTTCCAGAAATGCCGCCTGCATGCCCGGGAGCACGCGCATTACTTTGCCCTGATAAACATTGCCCACCAAACCACGCCGCCGGGCACGCTCAATGTGGACTTCCTGCAGCACGCCGTTTTCCACATACGCCACCCGCGTTTCCTGCGGTGTGACATTAATCAGTAACTCCTCGCTCATCGTGGACTACTCCTCACCAACCCTGAATTTTAACCCTATCAGTTATTTAAGCGGATTTATGCCAAATTCCTTCAGGATCAACGCGGTTTCATATAGCGGCAGTCCCATGACACCCGAATAACTTCCCTGTAACGCCGAAACGAATATTGCAGCGCGACCCTGGATGGCATAAGCACCGGCCTTGTCGCGACATTCTCCACTGTTCCAGTACGCCTCGATTTCCGGTTCGTCCAGCTCACGCATGGTCACGGTACTCACATTCAACTTTACCGCCTTGCGCTCCACACACATTACGGCCACTGCCGACATGACCTGGTGGCTGCGTCCAGACAACTGTCTCAGCATGGCCTTCGCCTGGACCTCGTCTTCTGGTTTGCCGAGGATAGCGTCGTCCACCACCACTGCAGTGTCTGCACCCAGCACCAGGCTTTTATCCGCCGCGGGCAAGTGCATCAACCCGGCACGCGCCTTGGCAAGTGCCAAACGCTGGACATACACCCGGGCCGGTTCATTCAGCTGCGGTTGCTCCGACACCTCGACCTCGAGCAGCTGGAACCGAACGTTTATTTGCGCCAACAGTTCACGCCGCCGCGGGGAGGCGGAGGCCAGATAAATATCAAAATCTTCACGCATTGCGTTCATCACCCCTTTGCAACAGCAAGAGACACTGCATGCAGACCGTTTGAATTCGCTCCATGCTTCGTCCTTAGTTATTTATGATAGGGATGTCCCTTGAGAATGGTCGTCGCCCGATACAACTGTTCGGCCAGAATGATACGCACCAGCGGATGGGGAAAGGTTAATGCGGACAGTGACCAATGACGTGCAGCACGTTTCCGGCAAGCCGGCGCCAGTCCTTCCGGGCCACCGACCAGCAGTGCGAGATTCCGCCCTTCCTGTAACCAGTTTTCCAACTGCTGGGCGAGGTCAGGGGTGGTCCAATTCTGGCCGCCCACATCCAGCGCCACCACATCAGCGTTGGCCGGGATTGCGGCCAACATGCGCTCGCCTTCTTGCTGCATGATGCGCTTGAGGTCAGCCGCCTTGGTCCTTTTAGCGGCAGGAATTTCAATCAGCTTGAGGCGGCATTCGGGTGGCATGCGGCGCGCATATTCCTCATAGCCCCGGCTGACCCAGTCCGGCATGCGCTCCCCCACCGCGATCAGGTGAATCTCCATCCTGACAGTCGCAGCCTATTTCTTGTGCGCTGCGGCCGGGCTGTCCTCACCCCACAGCTTTTCCAGATTATAAAAATCGCGCACCGACGGCTGCATGATATGCACGACCAGATCACCCAGATCCACCAGGACCCATTCGCCGAATTGCTCGCCTTCCATGCCCAGCGGCCGTACCCCGGCCTGCTTGGCTTTTTCCACCACGCTATCGGCCAGCGCCTTGACTTGCCGCGCAGTGTTGCCGCTGGCGACGACCATCATATCCGTCACACTCGACTTGTCCTGTACATCGAACACGCGGATGTCAACACCCTTCACGTCTTCCAGCGCCTCGATCACCAGTTGTTTCAATTGTTCTATATTCAACGATTTCACCTGTAAAGATTGTTATTTTTAATCAGGGTTACGACCTGATCCGGTAACAGATAACGAACATCCTGACCCGCACCGATCTGCTCCCGAATTCTCGTGGAGGAAATCGCCAGTTGCGTAACCGGGACGAAACAGACACCGCCTGCCGGTTGCCGGGACAAGCCCCCGGGTGCCAGTCGATGCTGTTCCACCAGCTCTTGCAGCGCGTCACTCAGCGCATCCGTCGTCCAGCCCGGCCGGTGGGTCACCACCAGATGGGCCAGTTCAATCAAACGCGTCCATTGATGCCAGTCTGGCAAGCCAAGGAATGCATCGTAGCCCAGGATCAGGCACAGCGGAGATCGACCAACCTCGGCGCGCAGTGAAGCAAGAGTATCCACCATGTAGGAAGGTCCGGCGCGCGTGATTTCCCGTTCGTCCAGCACGAAACCTGGCTGGTCCGCAATCGCAGCCTGCAGCATGGCGACGCGTAGCGTCGCACTGGCCCGGGGCGCATCACGATGGTGTGGTTGGCCGACGGGCACAAACCGGACTTCGCCAAGACCGAGCGCCTGCTGGACTTCCAGTGCTGGCCGCAGGTGCCCGAAGTGCACCGGGTCGAACATCCCGCCGTAGATGCCAATCATTCGATGAGTAACGAGCAATGAGGAAGAAGGGACGAGAAAAAGCGTTTACTGGTTATCTTCGACATGGAAAAGGTAAACGGGAACAGGTTGATGACGCGTTTACAGGCAATCTCACTCTCGCGTTTTAATCGAAGTCCTGTTATTTCGAATTTCCTCGTCACACGTTCCTCGCCATTTATTCCCTAATATGCCCATCACCCAGGACGATGTATTTCTGCGAGGTGAGGCCTTCCAGACCGACCGGGCCACGCACGTGGATCTTGTCTGTGCTGATGCCGATTTCGGCGCCCAGTCCGTACTCGAATCCATCGGCGAAACGGGTTGAGGCATTCACCATCACCGAGCTGGCATCCACCTCAGCCAGGAAGCGGCGAGCCCGGCCCAGATCTTCGGTCATGATCGATTCGGTATGACCGGAACCGTGTCGGTGGATATGCTCAATCGCCGCATCCAGGTCCGCGACCACCCGGATCGACAAAATCGGGGCCAGGTATTCCGTGTCCCAGTCTTCATCGGTCGCTGCCTTGCTATCAGTGAGGATGGCCCGGGTAGCTTCGTCACCCCGCAGTTCCACACCCTCATCGGCATACATCCGGCCCAGTTCCGGCAGAACCTGTCCGGCGATGCTCTGATTGACCAGCAGGGTTTCCATCGTATTGCAGGTACCATAGCGTTGAGTCTTGGCGTTGAACGCAACCCGGATCGCCTTGTGCAGATCCGCCTTGTCATCAATATACACGTGACAAACGCCGTGCAGATGCTTGATAACCGGTACCCGCGCCTCGGCACTGATGCGTTCGATCAGGGCCTTGCCACCCCGTGGCACGATAACGTCTACATACTCCGGCATGGTAATCAGTTCGCCCACCGCCTGACGATCGGTGGTTTCAATCACCTGTACCGCGTCGATGGGCAGGCCGGCCGATTTCAGTCCCGCGTGAATGCAGTCCGCGATAGCCTGGTTAGAATGCTGGGCTTCCGAGCCTCCGCGCAAAATTGCGGCATTACCCGACTTGAGACACAGGGCCGCAGCATCGGCGGTCACATTGGGCCGCGATTCATAAATGATGCCGATCACGCCCAGTGGGACACGCATCTTGCCCACCTCGATCCCCGATGGACGGTAGGTCATGTGTGAAATCTCACCAACCGGATCCGGCAAGGCCACGATTTCCCGCAGCCCGTCGGCCATCGCCGCGATACGCGCTTCGTTCAGTGCCAGGCGATCCAGCAGAGCGGCATCCAGCCCCTTGGCGGCCCCCGCTTCCATATCCTTTTGGTTGGCCACCAGCAGATCGGCCGTACGGGCCAACAAGGCCTCGGCCATGGCCAGCAGGGCCTGGTTCTTGGGACCGGTCGGGGTCCGCGCCAGGACCCGGGCCGCCTGGCGGGCCTGTTGTCCCAGCTGGTGCATGTACTGCTTTACGTCCACTTTGGCATCCATCATGTCGTCCTGGTTTACCCGGCCGCCGCGCGAAATAACGGCTGGCCGGCAATCTTGAAGCTCAATTGTAACAATTCATCCCACGGCCTGCCTGCCGCCTGGCCCTTGATGACCCGTTCCACCTCACCGGCCTGCCACAGCAGGCCCTGCCAGCGTTTTAACGGATAGCGCGTCAGGGCAGCCTGAAGCGGAGGCTTGCGCTTGTCCCACACCCGGTACTGGGCCATCACCTGGCCCACGGACTGGTCCTGCGTCAGGGCACGGCTCATGCCACACAGGCTGCGCAATTCCCGGGTCAACGCCCATAACACAAGCACTGGCTCTACCCCCTCGGCCCGCAGACCGTAAAGGATCCGTGCTGTACGGCTGGCGTTTCCCAGCAGCGCGGCATCCACCAAAGTAAATACATCATAGCGGGCGCTGTCAGATACGGCGGCGGCCACCGCTTCCACATCGATCGCCCCCCCGCCATTCAGCAGGCGTAGTTTTTCCAGCTCTTGATCTGCCGCTAACAGATTCCCTTCGATCCGATCCGCTAGCATGGCAACGGCCCCCGACGTGGGCTGCATATCGCGCACCCGCATGCGCTGCGCTATCCACTGCGGTAGCTGCGCGGCATCAACCGGCCAGACCTGAATCACCGCCCCGATCCGGTCCAGCGCCTTGAACCATTTGGTCGTCTGCTGGGGCTTGTCGAGCTTGCCGGCAATGATCAACAGACATGTATCCACGGGCGGATTGTCACAGTAAGCCACCAGCGCCTTGCTGCCGGCATCACCCGGCTTGCCACTGGGCAGACGCAATTCAATCAACTGTTTTTCGGCAAACAGCGACAGAGTTTGTGCGGCAGCGGTCAAGGTCTGCCAGTCGAAGCTGCGATCCACCTGCATGACAGTACGATTCGTGTAACCGGCGTCATGTGCCCGTTGGCGAATGGCATCACAGACCTGCCCGAGCTGAAAAGGTTCTTCACCGGAGACCAGATACATCGGTA
>JAJDNN010000176.1 GCA_022340685.1 Pseudomonadota bacterium | reverse complement strand
TCAATCGAGGCTTCCACCGGGCTCTCCCGGGTGGAAAAATTCCGATCTGGGTGTAAAGACCGTTATAATCAGTGACTTGTCTGCCTTGCTCTGGCAGAAAGGATTATGTGGTTAACTGCGGGGATGTATCATGAGTGAAATCAAAAAAGTCGTGCTGGCCTATTCGGGTGGTCTGGATACCTCAATTATTCTCAAATGGCTGGAAGATACCTACGGGTGTGAAGTGGTGACCTTTACCGCAGATATCGGCCAGGGCGAGGAAGTGGAGCCGGCCCGTGCCAAGGCGGCCGCGATGGGGGTCAAGGAAATTTTTGTTGAAGACCTGCGCGAAGACTTTGCGCGTGATTACGTGTTCCCCATGTTTCGCGCCAACACGGTGTATGAAGGTGAGTACCTGTTGGGCACCTCCATTGCACGGCCCCTGATTGCGCGTCGACTGGTGGAAATTGCCAACCAGACTGGCGCTGACGCGATTTCCCATGGCGCCACCGGCAAGGGAAACGATCAGGTTCGCTTCGAACTGGGCGCCTATGCGCTCAAACCGGATGTACATGTGATCGCCCCCTGGCGGGAATGGGATCTGAATTCCCGCGAGAAGTTGATGGACTATGCCGCACAACACGGCATCCCCATCGAACAGAAGCGGGGCACCAAATCACCCTATTCCATGGACGCCAACCTGCTGCACATTTCCTACGAAGGTGACATTCTGGAAGATCCCTGGGCCGAGCCGGAAGCCGACATGTGGCGCTGGACCGTGGCGCCGGAGCAGGCGCCGGATACACCTACTTATGTTGAACTGACTTTCTCACGTGGTGATGTGGTTGCCGTCGATGGCAAGGCCATGACGCCGGCGGTGGTGATGGAACATCTGAACAAACTGGGTGGTGCGAACGGAATCGGACGTGATGACATTGTTGAAAATCGCTATGTGGGAATGAAGTCACGTGGCTGTTATGAAACACCGGCTGGGACCATTCTATTAAAAGGGCATCGCGCAATGGAGTCGTTGACTCTGGATCGGGAAGTGGCACACCTGAAAGATGAATTAATGCCCCGTTACGCCAGCCTGATCTACAACGGGTACTGGTGGTCACCGGAACGGGAAATGTTGCAGGAAATGATCGATGCCTCACAGCAATCGGTGAACGGGGAGGTCAGACTCAAGCTTTACAAGGGCAGCGTGATGGTGGTGGGAAGAAAATCGAAGACGGACAGTCTGTTTGATGCCAGTATTGCTACCTTCGAGGATGATGCAGGCGCTTACAATCAGCAGGATGCCGATGGTTTTATCAAGCTTAATGCCTTGCGTTTGCGTATCCGGGCGCGCAAGCAACAGGGCTAGGTCTTTTTACTATAATTTATCCATGGAATACCGGAATCCTACTACTGATACCGAGGAATCGGACGAGATCGAAGATTATACCCAGACTGTAATCATGTCGGGTCACGTAGAATTGCCAGACCAGTCCGATTTGCTTGAAATCGAGCAGGTCGATCTTGTTTTCAAGCAATTACTGCTTTCCCTGTCAGGCGGCACCATGGTGCTACTGTTTTTCTCCTATACCCTGCGGGATTCGGTGGAGCGACCGGTATTGCTGTCCTGGATGGGTGCTACGCTCGTACTATATATAGTACGCATGCTTTATGTGCGCACCTACCAGCGGCTGAACTCCGAACAACGCGCCAAGCAGGTCCGGTTCTGGAAACTGAATTTTCTAATAGGCACCCTGCTCAGTGGGATGGCGTGGGGAATTGGCTGTGTGATGCTCATGCCGGAGGATCCGGTCTATGAGGCGTTTATTGTTGTAGTTCTTGCCGGCCTTAGCGCTGCGACCGGTCTTACCTATGCCGCACTGCGTTATGGAGGGATCCTGTTTATCGTGCCGGCTATGTTGCCGTTGATATTTTATTTTGCCTGGAATTTCAATGAAGTTCACTTCACGATGGGCATCCTGGTGTTTTTATATATGCTGCTCGTGTCTGCATCATCGTACCAGATGTATTTGACCACACGCGCCACTTTGGAATTGTCCAGTCAGAAAAAGGACCTGATCGAACAGCTGAAACAGTCAAACAAGCAGACCATGAAACTAAACTTGAGTCTGCAGAAACAGATGGTCGATCGACGACAGGCGGAGGAGCGGTTCCGCCGACTATCCGATGCAAGTATCGAAGGGGTGATGATTCATGACAAGGGCCGCATAATCGATGTAAACCGACGGTTTATTGAGATGTTCGGATATTCTATGGAAGAACTCCGGAATATAAATGTAATTGACCTGGTGGCACCTGAATCACAGGACCGGATCAGAAGCCGAATCGACATCCCGCAGGAAAATGTTCTCAAGCTGTTTGCAAGACACAAGGACGGATCACTTTTTCCTATTGAAGTACATGGCAAGGATCTGCCGTTGGGTGAAGCTACATTGCGGGTGGTCGTAATCCATGATCTAAGCCAACGACTCGCCACGGAAAAAGCGCTGTCTGATGAAAAAGAACGCGCGCTGGTTACACTCGAGAGTATTGGCGATGGGGTAGTGACAACCGACTCCGATGGAAACATAAATTATATCAATCCGGTCGCCGAAGATTTAACGGGCTGGTCGATGGTGGAGGCAATGGGACATAAGCTGGCGGATATCATGCATCTGTCCGACCAATCAACCGGGGAGGCCATTCCCGATCCGGTCGTCGAGTGTCTGACTTCACTGGAGAAAATCTACATTACCGGCGAGACGATTCTGCAGGGCACGCAGGGCACCCAGCGCTATTCCATTGAAATCACAGTCTCGCCAATCCGCGGTAGCAGCGGATCAATTCTCGGTACTGTCCTGGTCTTCCATGATGTAACCGTGTTACAGACGATGGCGCAACAGATGTCACACCAGGCGACGCACGATGCCCTGACAGGGTTGATTAACCGGATCGAATTCGAACATCGGCTGGTTGACCTGATTACGGATGCACATAAGAACGATCATGAGCATGCCATGTGCTATCTGGATCTAGACGAGTTCAAGGTTGTCAACGATACCAGTGGGCATGCCGCTGGTGATCGACTCTTACAGGAGCTGTCGGCGCAGCTGGAGGACTGTATTCGTGAATCGGATGCGCTGGCCCGCCTCGGTGGTGATGAATTTGGTGTCTTGCTGGTTAATTGTCCACCCGGCAGAGCAATGGAAATTGCTGAAAGTATGCGAGAGAGGGTGAAGGATTACCGTATGGCATGGGAAGAACATGTGCACGATGTGGGCGTGTCCATCGGTCTGGTACCGATTACTGCTGACAGTGGTGAACTATCCGAGATCCTGCGGGAAGCGGATTCCGCCTGTTATGTGGCAAAGGATCGTGGCCGGAATCGCGTTCATGCCTACGAAAAAGATGACGTGGAACTTGCCCGGCACCATGGAACGATGCAGTGGATGCAGAAAATACAGCGCGCGCTGGAACAGGACAATTTCCTGTTGTATTACCAGCCAATCAGGGATATATCAATACAGACTAGCTCGACCTGGCATGCCGAGTTGCTTATACGCATGGTTTCAAATGAAGGCGAAATAATTACCCCGGATCATTTCTTACCGGCAGCCGAAAGATATCACCTGATGGTGGACATCGATCGCTGGGTAATTTCAAAGGCCCTGAATATGTTGGCAAGGCTTAAAGCCAGTATAAAACCGGATACCTTCCTGTGTGCCATCAACCTGTCAGGCCAGTCCCTGTCTGATGATCATATCCTCGGGTTCCTGATCAGTGAAATTGAAAACTCCGGTCTGGACCCGGAAAATCTTTGTTTCGAGATTACTGAGACATCTGCCATTGCGAACATACAATATGCCCAGCGTTTCATGTCGATTCTGCGCGGCATGGGCTGTTCGTTTGCGCTGGACGATTTTGGCAGCGGGCTGAGTTCATTCGCCTACCTGAAACGCCTGCCTATCGACTTCCTGAAAATAGATGGGAGCTTCGTAAGAAATATCCTGCATGACAAAACGGATTACGCCATGGTCAAATCCATTCAGCAGATTGGTGAAGTCATGGGTATCAGCACGATTGCAGAATTCGTCGAATCCGAATCGGTTGTTCAGCAGTTGAAAATACTGGGGGTTGATTATGCACAGGGTTATTACCTGGGTGAGCCAGCCTCGTTGTCAGATCTGCTTAAGCCGGATTGACTGAGACGTGGAATAACAATGTGGTAAAACTGAACCCTGTTTACGGTGAATAACATCCTTATGAACTGCGCCATGAGCGGATGTAACGGTCTCAGTCAAGATTGAATTTTCGCCCTATCCAGTGGTCTATGCTGACATATTTGCCGCTCCCGATGAAAAACAGCACCAGCAGCATTATCAGGTAGGTCGCGGCAAATTCAATGCCGTTATTCAGCACCACAAAGTTGCCGTTCTGGGTCAGCCAGTCGTAGTTGCCGAATTCGTGGAGTATCTCCTTGGCGCGATCCAGCCGTTCGATAGCACCCACAGTGCGCTCGGTTGCGAACGTCCCGCTACCTTCGGCAATGGCCAACCAGCCATTTTGCCAGTGAACGGTAGTCATCGCGACAATCATGGTGATCATCAGGGGTACCGATATCCACCGCACCGCAAAGCCGAACAGCAGGAAAACGGCGCCAAGAATTTCAGTCGCAGTGGCCAGAAAAGCCAGCAATGCAGGGAAGGGCAGCCCGAGGCCCCAGTCCGGGTTGCCAAACCAGGCAACAGTGTCGTCGAAACTGGCGAATTTTTTGGTGCCCGCCATCCAGAAGATCGGAACGAGATACAACCGCAACGCCAGGGGGCCAAGAAAATCAACGGCACGGGTTTTATCCAGTAATGCCTGCAGGCGCAAGAGGATCTCCATGACGCTTCTCCATGTTATTGTTTGTTAGATCGGTTTTTTTAGTTTACAGGTTTGGATGTGCCGAGAATAATCTGGCGTTTATGTAAATCCTGCAAGATAGACAATCCGCTCTCTACAACAGCTTCTGGATCCGGATGATTGATTTCTGTTGCAATTTGTTCCAGTAATTGCTGGCCCGATACGCCAGTACCATCAAGTAATAACTGCAACAAGCGGGCAGTGACAGGATTGATTTCGAGAAAACCGATTTTATCGGTAAGATCCCTGTACACAACCAGGTATGTGGCAGTATCGCCAGCTTCAGCAGGTTGATACTCGGCGCTAATCCGGTGAACCGGGAAACGATATTCAAGCGGCCAGGCCAGTGATGACAGCACCGGGTGTTCATGCAGCAAATCCCCTTGTTGGTCGACCGCTGCCAGGTCGACATCCTGATCAGTCAGGCCCAGCGCCAGTTCCACCCATTCATAATGAGCCAGTTCCAGTAGGAATGCGGGATCATCTGCATTTGCCTCGCGTTCATTGCCGAGGTACTGAACGAATTCCCGTGGCATTTCTGGAAACAGCGGCGTGGTGGCGCGATGGTTCGCGAAGTAGTCGCGGATCAGGGTGTGCCATTGTTTCTCATCCAGTATCGATCGCAATACGGGAAAACTACCAGCCATAAAATCTTCGACGTTGTTGTAGAACAGTTCCCGGTATATCGCCATACGCCGATCTTCGATATCCGTCGGTCGAGGGAATTGCTGCGGGTCGCGAATATGCGCAGCAAACGCATATTGAGTCTGCATGAAACGGTTAGTATCAGGCGTGTCGTGTGACTGTGTTACGAATTTTTTCATGTTGCTGCTGCATGGCAATGATGGTGTCGACTTCGGATAACAGTTCCGGCAAGGGTGGGATATTGAAATCCCGCTCCAGCAGGGTCGGGACCGGACCCAGCAACTGGTAACTTGCATCCAATAGCTGCCAGACCGGATCGATGATATCGGCACCGTGGGTATCGACAATCAGATCCTCGGCTTCCTGATAATGGCCAGCCACATGCAAATAGACAATGCGTTCGGCTGGCAGACGGTGAATAAAGTCCAGTGCATCATAGTGGTGGTTGATGCTGTTGACATAGACATTATTGACATCCAGCAACAGCTGGCAGTCAGCTTCCGTCAATACAGCATTAATAAACTCGATTTCGTCCATTTCCTTGCCGGGTGCGGCATAGTAGGATACGTTTTCCATGGCGATGGGCTGTTCCAGAATATCCTGCACTCGTTTTATGCGTGCCGCTACATAGTGGACAGCTTCCTCGGTAAAAGGAATGGGCATCAGGTCATACAGGTGACCGTCATCGCTGCAATAGCTAAGGTGTTCGGAGTAGCAGCGGATCTGGTGTTGTTTCAGAAACTGTTTCAGCCGATGGACAAAGGCCTCATCCAGTGGACCCGGACTGCCGATGGAGAGTGACAGACCATGACAAATAAACGGGTATTGCTCGGTAAAGTTGCGAAACGCCTTGCCCTGACTGCCGCCGACACCGATCCAGTTCTCGGGGGCGACCTCATAAAAACTCACCTGGGCAGGAGGTTGATCTGACAGCGGACCCATCAGGGTCCGCCGCAGACCAAGTCCGGCGCCATGAACGGGATATTTTTTCTCGTTCATGTTTGCCACGTCAGCTTACTTGCTGCCGCCACACTTGCCTTCCTTCGTGGTTTTGGCCTTGCCTTCGCCACACTTGCCTTCCATCGTGGTTTTGGCCTTGTTTGCACCACACTTGGCTTCGCCACACTTGCCGTCCTTCATGGTTTTGGCTTTTTCGCCGCCGCATTTACCGTCTTTCATGGTTTTGCCTTCGCCACATTTGCCATCCTTAGCATCGGCTACGTGCATATACCCGCTGGACATTTCAGTCATGGCAAACGGGTTGCCGCCCGTGGAAGCAGCATTGGCGACCGTGCTGGCCGCCAGCGTGGCGACAAAGGCGGTGCCGATAGCAAGGGCAAGGGGCTTTCTGGTCTTGTCAGTCATTGGTGTAACTCCATTTGTTGTGGATAATAGTGCCATTCATACTTTCGTATCAGGCCGGTATAGTTATATACGTTTTACAGTACAAAACAGATTCAAAACGTACATCAAACAATCCGGTACCGAAAGTATCTGTCTCGCAAATATTGTTAAAGTTCCGACCAAGGTCCCTTGAACATAACTTTACCTTGCATGTTCGTGACAGCGTCGTCACCCGTTTCAACCGTGACGACCAGTTCCGCCTTATTGGGATCCTGCTTCATGGCCTTTGGTAATTTCACACTCATTACTCCCATATTGTCCGGGAGTACCGTTACGCCCTGGTTGGAACCGTCCTTCCAGACCAGCCATAGCACACAGAATTCCCCGGCCGGCATATTCATGGGTCTGAGGGTTTTGATGCGCAAGGTCCGCGATTGAGGAGTGGCGGACACCAACCAGACCGGTTTGTCTGTGGCATCAGTGACAAAGGCGATGCGTTCAGGTGCAGGTGTTTGGTAGGGCGGAATCCCGATCAGGAATGCCAGCACCACAGACGCAGCAACGGCAATTACCCCGAGCCTGCGCCAGAAAACCACATTCGACCAGAGCCGCTCCGGCGCTGTACCGATCTGCTGTTCAATTTGTGACCATACCCCCGGTGGGGGCGCCACCGGTTCGAGATGTTCATTCAGTGGTTCCAGGGTTTGCGCCCACTGGTTCACCAGGGCCTGCAAATCGGGGTCCCGACACAGCAGTGTCTCAAAACGCCGACGGGCCTGACCATGCAGACTGCCCAGCACATATTCGCCGGCCAGCAATTCCCGCACACGGGCATCCTGATATCTCATGCTTGCAGGCATCGTCGTAACTGTTCCAGTCCTCGTCGTATCCAGGTTTTGATCGTCCCGACCGGCCGGTCCAGCCGATTTGCCAGTTCGGGGTGGGTCAGTCCCTCGTAATAGGCCAACGCAATACACTCGCGCTGCCCGGCCTTGAGGGTTTGCATGCAGGTATCGATTGCCATGCGATCAAATGGCACCGCCGTGTCCGGGGCGATGAGCATGTCCAGCTCCACGTCCTCGGCTAGCAGGTCATGATGCTGGCGGCGCAACATATCCAACGCCCGGTTACGGACAATGGTCACCAGCCAGGTCATGGGCGCGGCTTTGCCGCGCTGGTAGCTGCCTGCCTGGCGCCAGACGCTGAGGAAGGCCTCCTGCAGGCAGTCCTGCGCCGTGCCCTCTATCCTTAATATACGTAGCGCAACGGCGTACAGTTTCGGGCTGGTGAGGCGATACAGACGGGAAAACGCATTTTTATCGCCCTCTGCTGTGGCAGCGAGGAGACGTATCAGAATTTCGAGCTGGGTCTCAGCAACCAAAATCAGGGCCTTTTGGTTTGTTGGCGAAGGCATTGCAGATAAGCTGCTTCGTCTGGCAGGGCGCCATGGCGTTGACTCTGCCAGATCATTTCTGCCAGACAGTCCATCATCCGGTGCTCCACCTCGTGCGGATCGGAAATTTCTTTTACCAGCTCTGTGTACAGTTCGGTAATACCAATGGGTCGCCGGGTGGCGATTTGCTCTTGCAGGGCCAGGTGCATGGCCATGTGCAGGAACGGGTTGGTTTCGCCCAGTTCGGGTGTGTAGTCACGTTCCAGGTTGGTTTGCTCATCCTCCAGCAGGGTATGGTATTCGGGGTGCTGGACGATGATCCGGACGAGCTGTGCCTCGAGCGGTTCGGTGGGCGCCCCGGTCTGGTGCTTTTGCCAGGCGGTAAAAAACAGCTGCCTGAGCTGGTTGCGATCCTGTCCAAACATCGGGCTAGGTTAATGAGGGCGAGGGTGAGATACAAGGGCGAGCATGCAAGAGGCTCGTGGTTTTCGAGCTCCTGTCATTCCAGCCGCTTGTCCTCGTACTCGCACAGGTCCTCAATCACACAGGCGCCGCAGCGTGGCTTTCTGGCAATACAGGTATAGCGGCCGTGCAGAATCAGCCAATGATGCGCATCCTTCATGTAGCGGGGTGGGACTACCTTGAGCAGGTTTTTCTCTACCTCCAGCACG
Organism: Pseudomonadota bacterium; assembly: GCA_022340685.1. GTDB lineage: Bacteria > Pseudomonadota > Gammaproteobacteria > UBA6429 > Thiohalophilaceae > JAJDNN01. The sequence goes on along the minus strand of JAJDNN010000176.1, from coordinate 16,082 downwards.
GTCTTGCCGGGCGCCATGCCGGTGCGGTTGGCAACCCGGAAGATGTGCGTATCCACGGCAATGGTGGGATGGCCGAAGGCGGTGTTGAGGATTACATTGGCGGTCTTGCGCCCCACGCCAGGCAGGCTTTCCAGAGCCTGGCGGTCCTCCGGGACCTGGCTGTGGTAGTCGTCGTGCAGGATCTGGCAGGTGCGTATGATATTTTTCGCCTTGGTATTGAACAGGCCGATGGTCTTGATGTGCTTCTTCAGGCCCCGTTCACCCAGCGCCAGAACGTCAGCCGGCGTATTGGCGACCCGGAACAACTCGGCGGTGGCCTTGTTGACGCCCTTGTCAGTCGCCTGGGCGGACAGAATGACGGCGATCAGTAGTTCGAAAGGTGTGGCGTAAATCAGTTCAGTGGTGGGTTCGGGGGTGTGTTTCTTCAGCCGTCTGAAGATTTCGGCGATCTTCTGTTTATCCATGTGTTTTTAACTTCGGGTGTCACGCGGGACTCGGAGCAGGCGCCGTGTCAGGCTGCTGCTGTCGTTCAAACTATCATGCTTCAGCCACGTGGGCAGTTGAAATGGCAATGCGTTGGGCCTTTGCTTCCCGTTTTTTGTCGATGACATTCTTGATGGCAATTATAAAGCCGAGGCCGAGGAACGCGCCGGGCGGCAGAATAGCCAGCAGGAAACCGCGATAACCTTCCCACAGGGTCAGGGTCATGGATTTGCCCGTCTCGCCGAACATCAATTCCGCATGCGAAAACAGGGTACCAAAGCCAATCGCTTCGCGCATGGCACCCAGCACCAGCAACACCGACAGGAAACCGAGTCCCATAAAAAGTCCGTCCGCCACCGAGGGGAGTACGGCATTCTTGGAGGCAAAGGATTCGGCGCGCGCGATAATTGCACAGTTGGTGACGATGAGGGGAATAAAGATGCCGAGGATCAGATACAGCTCGTGGAACCATGCGTCCATCACCAGCTGGATTACCGTGACGATAGAGGCGATGATCAGGACAAACACCGGAATACGTATTTCCGGTCGGACCCACTTGCGGATCAGCGACACGGTGCCATTGGAGGCCATTAGTGTTGCAGTGGTAGCGAGACCCAGACCAAGGCTGTTGATAACGGTATTGGACACGGCCAGGAGGGGACACATTCCCAGGATTTGCACCAGGGCCGGATTATTGTTCCACATCCCGGTATTGAGAATCTCGCGGTAACTGGTGTCACTCATTGGGTTTACCCTTAATGGGGATGGACGGTTTTTCAAACAGTGTATCGCGATACTTATCATAGTATAGCAGGGTCCGGTGTACAGCCTTGACCACTGCGCGCGGCGATATTGTGGCGCCGGAAAACTGATCAAAGACCCCGCCATCCCGCTTTACGGCCCAGCCTTTTTTGTCGGGATTTTGCAGTGAGCGGTTGTCGAAACTTTTAATCCAGTCAGACCGGCTGATATCGATACCGTCACCCAGGCCGGGGGTTTCCTTGTGGTTAATCACGCGCACGCCTGCCAGGGTGCCGTCATAGCGAATGGCCACCAACAGGTCAATACGGCCGTTGTATCCATCCGGCGCCACCGAATTGATAATGACGGCAACGGGTTTTCCCTCGCGCCGGGCGCGGTAGACCTTGACCGGCTGGTTGGTGCCAAGCAGTTGCCTGTCGGTGACGGTAGTGACATCGGTAAATATGTCATTGTCATGCTGGTCCGGGGTAATGAGCAGATGCAGGCTCTTCAGCAACCGGGCGCGATGGTTGGCTGCAATGCGATCGGCAGTGGCATCGTAGGTCAGGGCCACCAGCGCCGTGCCGATCACGGCGAATATTCCGAGCACCACGGCACTGATGAGCATATTGCGAATCAGCGACACTCAGTCTTCCTCGTGGCCGAACACCCGCGGCTGGGTGTAGTAGTCGATGGTGGGGGTGGCCATGTTCATCAATAGCACCGCAAAGGCGACCGCATCCGGGTAGCCACCCCAGGTACGGATTACATATATAAGGATACCGATACCGGCTCCGTAAATGAGTTGACCCCGCGGCGTGGTCGCGGCGGTGACCGGATCGGTGGCGATAAAGAAAGCGCCCAGCATGGCGGCACCCCCGAACAGGTGGAACCAGGGGGAAGGCCGGATATCCGGTGCCGGCAGGGCAAACAGGGTAGCAATGATGAACAGGGTGCCGAGCAGGGCCAGCGGTATGCGCCAGTTGATTACCTTCATATAAATCAGTACCAGCCCACCGAGCATGAACATCAGATTGATCCATTCCCAGCCGCGCCCGGCTACGCCACCGAACAGGCCGGCATGACTGGTGAAGATTTCATCCAGGGTATGATCCAGCCCCAGTTCTGTCTTGACGGTGTCCAGCGGCGTTGCTGCCGTGAGGGTATCGAAGGTTGTGCCCGCTGGCAGGGTTTCGAACAGGGTGTAGCGCAGGCTGTCCATGAAACCCATGTGATGGATCTCAGCCGGCAGCCAGGCTGTCATTTCCCGGGGGAAAGCAATCAGCAGTACCGCGTAGCCGACCATGGCGGGGTTGAACGGGTTATAACCCAGTCCGCCATACAGATGTTTGGCAATGACAATAGCAAAGGTAACCCCGACAATTGTCAGCCACCAGGGTGCCAGGGTTGGCAGCGCCAGGGCCAACAACATGGCTGTGACAACCGCACTGCCATCAGTCAGGAACGGCATCACAGGTCGTTGGCGCAGACGTAGCATACCGGCTTCAGTGGCCAGGGCGACGAATATCGCCAGCACTATGTTGATCACCAGGCCCCAACCGAAGAAATACACATAGGTCATGCAGCCTGGCAGCATGGCAAAGACTACCGCCAGCATAAGACGCGTCACACTATTCTGGGGCGGAGTGTGTGGCGAACTGTGTACTTGCTGCGAATTCACGGGTTCTCCTCGTTGTCGGCGCCGGCATTACGCAGGCGTTGACGCCGTTTCTCTACGGCCTCGATGGCTTGTTGCTGTTTTTCGTTCAGGTTTTCGATGTTTTTCTTCTGCTGTTTCTGTGTTGCGCGCTTAGCCTTGACGCGATCCATGGCCGCCTGGATCGCCGCCTGTTTGATGTCTGCCTCGCTGTCCGGTTTGGGTTGCGTCTTTTTTAATAATTCTTTCTTGCGGCGTCTGCGTTCCTCGTCTTCCTTTTTCTTGCGCTCCAGGCGCTGCAGGCGAAACTCGTGGCGCTGGCGGGCATGGTCGGCTTTTTCCTTGTCCCGTTCCTTGGCCCAGATTTCGGTTTTGGCAAAGCGATAGTATTGCACCAGAGGAATCCGGCTCGGGCACACATAGGCGCAACAGCCGCACTCGATGCAATCGAACAGGTTGTAGGCCTGGATTTTGTCGAAGTCCCGGGCCCGCGCATACCAGTACATTTGCTGCGGCAGCAACTGGGCTGGACAGACCGCGGCGCACTGTCCGCAACGGATACAGGGCATGGCGGGTTGCTGGTGGGGCTGATCCTTGGGTCGGGCCAACAGGCAGTTCGAGGTTTTGACCGTTGGCATATCCAGTGCCGGGATCCCGAAACCCATCATCGGGCCGCCCATCAGTACTTCATCCGTCTGGTCTTCGCGCCAGCCACAGGCGTTGAGCAGGTCAATGCAGGGCGTGCCGATGCGGACTTTCAGGTTGCGCGGCTGATCCAGAGTCTCACCGGTGACAGTGATATAACGTTCGACCAGTGGTTTGCCTTCATTGATGACCTTGCAGATAGCTGCGGCGGTGGCGACATTGTGGCACACCACACCGATATCGATGGGCAGGCCATGAGAGGGGACTTCCTTGCCAGTCAGGATCCGGATCAGTTGTTTCTCGCCACCACTGGGGTAGATCGTCGGGATCGATACAATCTTGAGGAACTCCGCTTCATGTTCCTGGAGCGAATTTTTGAGCAGGGTCAGCGCGACTTTCTTGTTGTCCTCGATCGCAATAATGCAGTGTCGGGCACGCAAGGCATGCTTCATGATCAGCAAACCGTCAATGATATCGCGCGGCCGCTCTTGCATTAGCATGGCATCACAGGTGATATACGGTTCGCACTCGGCGCCATTGAGAATCAAGGTGTCCACGGCATTGTCGGGGCCGGGATTGAGTTTAATAAAAGACGGGAATCCTGCCCCACCCAGACCGACGATGCCCGCATCCCGGATTACATTGCGCAGCGCGCTGGGATCCAGCTGCGCGTAGTCAGGCACCGGTTTGAGTTCGGTCCATTCGTCCTTGCCGTCCGGTTTGATGACGATGCTCAACAGGGGCAGGCCGGAGGGGTGTGGCACGCCGCGTTCCTCGATGGCGATTACCTCGCCCGAAGTGGAGGCATGAACCGGCGCGCTGACATACTCGCTGGCCTTGGCCACACGCTGGCCTTTCAGTACATGTTCACCCACCTTGACAACGGGTTCGGCCGGAGAGCCGATGTGTTGCTGCATAGGCAGGATGATCTCATCGGGGAGCGCGGCGGCGACAACCGGCTTTGTCATGGAGGCCTGCTTATGTTCCGGCAGATGCAGTCCACCATGAAAATGCCATAGCCTGCGTTTCATACGGGTTCCTCGATCGGAGGTTGTTCCAGTTCCGCTTCAGGCTCGGGCCAGCACCAGGTTTTGATGTCGTCTTCTACCGGGATGATGTGAATGCAGTCCACCGGGCAAGGTGGAATACACAGATTACAGCCGGTACATTCATCCTTGATCACGGTATGCATCTGTTTGGCGGCGCCGACGATCGCATCCACCGGACAGGCCTGGATGCACAGCGTGCAACCAATGCAAAGCTTTTCGTCGATGATGACGACGGTTTTCTTTTCCTTGTGCTCACCGTGTTCGTCGTTGAGCGGCTTGACGTCACGCCCCAGCAGATCGGCCAGTGCCACAATGCCTGCCTCGCCCCCGGGCGGACACTGGTTGATATCGGCCTCGCCCCTGGCGATGGCCTCGGCATAGGGCCGACAGCCCGGATAACCGCACTGGCCACACTGGGTCTGGGGCAGGATGGCGTCGATCTGGTCAACGATGGGATCACCCTCCACCTTGTAGCGCATTGCCGCAAAGCCCAGCAACAGGCCGAACAGGATGGCCAGCACACTCAGAATCAGGATGGCGGCAAGCATTACGCTTTCCGGCCTAGCCTTTTACCAGACCGGCAAAGCCCATGAACGCGATGGACATCAGGCCGGCCGTAATCAATGCAATGGAGGGCCCCCTGAAGGCTTCCGGCACATCGGCTACGGCGACCCGTTCGCGGATGGCAGCAAACAGAACCAGTACCAGTGAAAATCCGACTGCGGCGCCAAAACCGTACAGGGCGGATTCAATGAAGTTGTGTTCGGTTTGCACGTTCAGCAGGGCGACACCCAGCACGGCGCAGTTGGTCGTGATCAGGGGCAGGAAAATGCCTAGTACTTGATACAGCAGGGGACTGGTTTTGTGGACCACCATTTCAGTGAACTGCACCACCACCGCGATGACCAGAATGAAGGCGATGGTCTGCAGGTATTCCAGACCAAACGGAGCCAGCAGGTATTCATTAACCAGGTAACTGCACACCGAAGAGAGCGTCAGCACAAAGGTTGTAGCGAGGCCCATGCCGGTGGCGGTCTCCAGTTTGCGTGAGACGCCCATAAATGGACACAGGCCAAGAAACTTCACCAGGACGAAGTTATTGACCAGGATAGTGCTAACGAGAATGAGCGCGTATTCAGTCATGAGGACACGTCTGGCGATGTGGTTGGCATCTTGCAATGATAGGCTTAGCGATCCATGACAACAACAGTGATCTTGTAAGGGAAACCGCCGATGTCATTAAATATCACTGGTTATTGATCCTCGTCACGCGCGCCCTGATACGTGACGGTGTTATTTGATCCGCATCCCTGGTTCGGCACCGTCATCGGGATGCAGGATCCACAGATCCTTGCCACCGGGACCGGCAGCCAGAACCATGCCTTCGGAAACTCCGAAGCGCATCTTGCGCGGTTGTAGGTTGACGACCATCACGGTTAGTTTGCCTTCGAGATCTTCCGGCGCATAGGCGGACTTGATACCGGCGAAGACGTTACGCGTCTCGGTGCCGATATCCAGCGTTAACTGGAGCAGTTTGTCGGCCCCTTTCACGTGTTCGGCCTTGACGATGCGCGCGATGCGCAGGTCGACTCTGGCGAAGTCATCGAATTCAATCATCTCGGCAACCGGTTCGATATTGCAGGCTGTGGCTGCTGGCGCACCGGTGTCGGGGGCAGGCTGCAGGTTCTCCCGGGAGGCCTCGACCATCGCATCGATGTGGTCCTTTTCTACCCGGGTCATCAGCGGTTTGAAAGTGTTAATGGTGTGGGCGGTCAGTGCTGTGGCGGCGTCTTCCCAGCGCAGTGGTTCAATATTCAGGAATTGCTCGGACTCTTCGGCCAGCATCGGCAGGATAGGCTTCAGGTAGGTTACCAGCACACGGAACAGATTAAGCCCAACACTGCACACGTCCTGTACCTCCTGTTCCTTACCGGCTTGCTTGGCCAGCACCCAGGGCTTGTGAGCGTCAATATACTGGTTGGCCTGATCGGCCAGCGCCATGATTTCGCGGACTGCGTGGCTGTATTCCCGGTTTTCGAACAGGGCGGCGATAGGTTCGCGCGCTGCGGCGAAGGTGTCGAACAGTCCGGGATCCGCCACAGTGTCAGACAGTCTGCCGTCGTACTTTTTGTTAATGAAGCCGGCGCAGCGACTGGCGATGTTCACCACCTTGCCCACCAGATCCGAGTTGACGCGCTGCAGGAAGTCCTCCAGATTTAGATCGATATCCTCGATACCGTTGCCCAGCTTGGCGGCGTAGTAATAGCGCAGGTAGGCGGGGTTCAGATGCTGCAAATAGGCCCGTGCGGTAATGAAGGTACCACGTGACTTGGACATCTTCTGGCCGTTAACAGTCAGGAAACCGTGACAGAACACCGCAGTCGGGGTGCGAAAATCGCTGCCGTGCAGCATCGCCGGCCAGAACAGGGTGTGGAAATAGGCAATGTCCTTGCCAATAAAATGGTACAGCTCGTGCTTGCTGTCCTTGCCCCACCAGGCATCGAAATCCAGCCACGGGTGAGTGTCGCAATAGTGTTTGAAACTGGCCATGTAGCCGATGGGGGCATCCAGCCAGACATAGAAGTACTTGCCTGGTGCATCCGGGATCTCGAATCCGAAATAGGGTGCGTCGCGGGAGATGTCCCAGTCCTGTAAACCGGTCTCGAACCACTCGTCGAGCTTGTTGGCGATTTCCGACTGGGTATGCTCGCCCCGCGTCCACTTGCGCAACATTGCCTCGAAGTCGCCGAGGGCGAAGAAATAGTGTTCCGATTCCTTTTCGATCGGCGTCGCGCCGGAAATGGCCGACACCGCGTTTTTCAGCTCGGTTGGCGCATATGTCGCGCCGCATACCTCGCAACTGTCACCGTACTGGTCCGCGGCGCCGCAACGGGGGCATTCGCCCTTGATGAAACGATCCGGCAGGAACATTTCCTTGATCGGGTCGTAGGCCTGCTTGATGGTTCGGCGGTGGATATGGCCGGCCTCGTTCAGGCGGTGGTAAATGGTTTCGGCCAGCGCGCGGTTTTCCGGCGAGTGGGTGGAATGATAGTTGTCGAACGCAATTTGGAAGTCGGCAAAGTCTGCCCGGTGTTCGTGGCCGGTACGTTCAATCAATGCTTCCGGCGTAATGCCTTCCTGCTGGGCGCGCAGCATAATGGGTGTACCGTGTGCGTCGTCGGCACAGACGTAGATCGCCTCGTGGCCTTGCATCCTCTGGTAGCGAACCCATATATCAGTCTGAATGTACTCCACCAGGTGCCCCAGATGGATGGAACCATTGGCGTAGGGCAGGGCGCTTGTGACAAGGATTTGGCGCGGGTCGTTTGACATAGTTTTCAGGTTATTGTTTTAGATACAAAAAAATCGCCTGCATCGGTCCAATACCGGAGCGGCGACCTTCCACATCTGGAATTCCGGGTCAGTTGTGGGTGGATATTTTACGCTAAATAGAAGTTGGCGTGGAATTTGTGTACTATTGCGCCCCCCGAACGCATTACTTAATTAGTTTACTTGGTTATTTAACCATGCGAAAAGCAGGAGATTTACATGGCTGACGTATCCCAAACGCAGATCGAAGAAGCGCTCAAAGGCTATATCGATCCCTATCTCGAAACCGATCTGGTCAGCGCCAAGGCCGTCAAGGACATCAAGATCGACGCCGGCAAGGTTGTGGTCGACGTGGTCCTGGGTTATCCCGCCGAGGGTTTCAAGGCGGAACTGGCCGGCAAATTGAAAGAAAAAGTCGAGTCCGTTGATGGCGTGAGTGACGCCACCATCAACGTCTCCAGCAAAATCGATGCCCATACCGCGCAGAAGGGTGTTGAACCCATCAAGGGTGTGAAGAACATCATTGCTGTTGCCTCCGGCAAGGGTGGCGTCGGCAAATCCACTACCTCGGTGAACCTGGCCCTGGCCCTTTCCGCCGAAGGTGCCACGGTTGGCATACTGGATGCCGACATCTATGGTCCCAGCCAGCCGCGTATGCTCGGTGTCAGCCAACAACCGGAATCCAAGGACGGCAAGAGCCTGGAACCGCTTAACAGCTACAACATACAGTCCATGTCTATCGGTTACCTCATCGACGAGGAAACCCCGATGATCTGGCGCGGCCCGATGGTCACCCAGGCGCTCGAGCAACTGCTCAACGACACCAACTGGAAGGACGTGGACTACCTGATTATCGACCTGCCGCCGGGTACCGGCGACACCCAGCTGACCCTGGCGCAGAAAGTACCGGTCACCGGCGCGGTCATCGTTACCACTCCGCAGGACATCGCACTACTCGACGCCCGAAAGGGATTGAAGATGTTCGAGAAGGTGGAAGTACCGGTACTGGGCATTATCGAAAATATGAGCATTCACATCTGCTCCAACTGCGGTCATGAAGAGCACATCTTCGGAGCCGGTGGGGGTGAACGTATGGCGGAAGAGAGTCATGTCGCCTTGCTCGGCTCCTTGCCGCTGGATATGTCGATTCGCGAAACCACTGACAGCGGCAAGCCGTCTGTGGTGGCCGATCCGGACGGCCGCATCGCCCAGATCTATCGCGACATCGCCCGCCGTGTTGCCGCCAAGTTATCGCAGCGCACCAAGGACTTCAGCGCCAGCTTCCCGAAGATTGTGATCCAGAACAACTGATCGTCGCGCTAACACAGTAATAAAAAAAACCGGCCAATGGCCGGTTTTTTTTGTTGCCGGGGTAATGCTTATTTCGGCTGGCCCTGTTGCGGCATTCCTTGTTGCTTGTGCATGCCCTGCATCTGCTTCGGCATGTCGTTCAGCTGCTTCTGCTGCTCCGGGCTCAGGGAATTATAAAAATCCATCCCGGCCTTGGACATGGCCTGCATCTGTTCGGCGTTCTCCTGCATCATCTTCATGCGCTCATTGAAAGGCATATTGGCCATGTGCGACATCATACCCTGCCGGCCACCGCCGCCCTGCATCATTTCCTGGCGACGTTGCATCATCTTGCTCATCGCACTTTTCTGTTGGTCAGCGAATTTGTTGAATTTGGCTTCCTGGGCAGGGGTCAGCTTGAGTGTGGATTTCATCATCTGGCTGCGCTGATCCATCATTTGCTGCATCTGGGCGGAATTACCCATCATGCCCGGATGACCGCCCATGCCACCCTGGCCGCCGCCCATACCTGCGGCATGGCTGTTGGCAATGGTAGCGACAGTGAGGGTCGCGGTGCCAAGGATGTTTCTGATCACTTTATTCATCGGTTACTCCTGTGAGGTAAATAGAAATTGATTAGCTGAGAAGAATCGTACACGGGTAATTGTACTGCCTGCGCGTAAAGAGGGGTGTGATTGTATTCGAATTCAGGAAAAAAACCGGGCGATGAGTTAAATGACCTGGCCACGGCGAGTTTTCTAATGGCCTGATTCCGGGTAGGCGTAATCTTTATAGTGTTACTTGGCAATGGGATTATATGCCGTCTCAAATAAAAGAAGGGTTAGTGAGATTTAAATGGGGGATGTTTGTCGTCATGACCCGGCGTCAAGCACCGACTTCAACTTTTCATAGACCTCATCCGCCTCGATAACTTGCAAACAGACATTGTCGGTACACGGTGTCTTACGGTGGTTGGCAGCGCTGACGCAGGGGGAGCAGGCCAGGCCGGCGTAGATGGGGGTGCTATTGCCGAGGGAACCATACAGCTTCGGTGTTTCCGGACCAAAGATGACGAAGGTGGGCAGGTCGGTGATGGAGGAGAAATGGCCGGGGCCTGAGTCGTTGGTTAGCATCAGGCTGGCGATGCTGTACAGCACGGGCAGTTCCGCCAGCCGCAAGCGACCGGCGAAATTGACACAGCGTTCGTTATTCACCTGTTGTTTCAAGTCTTCCGCTTCCTGACGTTCGGCGGGTGCGCCGGTAATGAGGATGATTACGTCGAGGTAGTTATTAAGGATTTTTTGCATCACCGCGACATACCGTTCCGGCATCCAGCGCCGTTGCGGCAGCAGCTCGCTGGCGTTCGGGTTGATTAACACAATGCGATGCTGGTTGGGGGTGTAGCCGGGATAGTCTCTGTTTACCAGCTCGCGCATCGCATCCTGTTGTGTAGCACTGATTTCAGCTTTGGTGAGCCGGATTTCATCGTCGCTGACGAGGGTCTTGGAATAGGGGTGTTCGTCTTTTTTACTCAACAGGGCGTTGACCAGGGCGATGAAGGTCTTGCTGATATGTACGTGCGCGTTGTACGCCACCCGGTGTGTGAGCAATTCGCCCCGGTACAGGCCTTCGTTGTGAAAAGCATAAAAGCCGACCCGGTTGGCCGCACCCGACAGGCCCGTGAGCAGCGCAGTGAAGCGGGAGAACAGTTCCAGATCGATCACCGAGTCGATGCCCTGCCGGCGCGCCCAGAACAGGAAACGCAGCGTATCCGTGGCCAGCGGCACAAGACCGTCTTCGCGAATGGTGAACACATTTTTTTCCGCCACCGTTCCAAGCAACCGAAGGCTCGCGGCGTTTTTCTTGAAAATCAGGAAATACAGTTCCGCACCGTGCTGTTGCAACTTGCGCATGGCGGGATCCACCAGGATTGCACTGCCCATCTCCGACAATTCAATCAGCAAGACCTTGCGCGGCGTTTTGCGTTTTGCCGGGCTGAACACATGCACTAGGCCAAACCACAGCGTCAGCACAAAACACAACGGCACACCGGCGTAATAATCAATCTTGCGCATGGTATCGACTTTCATATCGATAGATCCTTGGGTTTGTAGTGGGCCAGACTAATTAGTGAGGTTCAGTAGAGTGATGTTTGCCGCTCAGATAAACAACCAGACCGGGCAGGCTGGCGACAACCAGAATGATGCCGTACAGAATGGACATGGACAAGACGACCGACTTGTCGGCGCCGAGCAGGGTGAACAGGCCGATCATCGCGCCTTCTCGTACACCCCAGCCGGCCAGTGAAATGGGGACCAGGGTCAGCAGGATGACCGGTGGGACGATTACCGTAAACGTTACCAGATCATAATCCAGCCCGACACTACGTCCGATGAGGAAGATGTTGATCATGGAGAACAGGTGGATCAGCACTGACAGGGTCAGTTGCACGGCGCTGTTATTCACACCGTGCATGATGGTGTACAGCTGGGTGGATATTCCTAACAGGTAACGCGTTAACCGCCATTGATTGAACCAGTGCAGGTGGTGGATAAAGATCAACACGATAAACCCGGCCACGCCGCCCAGTACGATCAGATTGAGGATCAGAAACAGGTCACGTGGCAGCAAGTCGGGCTGCAGGGCGTTGGCAAGCAGATTGAGTAGTAGCAGGCCGACCAGCCCGAGAATGCGATCGATGAACACGCCGCGAAACGCGTCGCGTTTGCGGAAACCGGTCGCGGCGACATCGAGCACCCGGATGGCGTCGCCGCCGATACTGGTGGGCAGGCCCTGGTTGAAAAACGAACCCTTGAAGTAACTCTTGATATAGAACGGTGCGGCCTGGCCGAACTCCAGTTTGTGCATCACCAGGTACCAGCGGAATCCGGCTAGCAGGGTGCTGAATAACTGGAACACCACCGCCAGTCCCAGCAGCGGCAGGCTGGCCCGGCGTATGACCTGCAGCACGCTGCTGATGTCGATGTGGCGGAAGATCAACCCCAGGATCACCAGCGTGACTACCAGCCGAATCAGCACCCCCCACTGATGGCGTCGGGTCGAGGTGTCGGTGCTGATGTCGTCAGTCATGCCGCGGGGTTCCCGGTCGAAACAGGCGCACCAGCCCCGGCAGGGCCAGGCCAAGGCAAAGCAGGGGAACGGCGATTTCCAGCACTCGCGCCTCCTTGTCACCTGTCTGGTGGACAAAAACGAGATAGTACACCGTCGTCACCAGCAACAGCGCGGCCGCCCGCTGCACCCACACGCCTTCGCCCGGGATGTGACGCGCCAGATGGACCCCGAGCAGGGCCGCGACCCAGCCCACCACCATACCGGCGGCAACGTCCATGGGCCAATGTGCGCCAACGGCGATACGCGACAATCCGATCAGTACGGCGAACAACAGCATGCCAAGGCGCGCCCGGTTGGAAAAGGGCAGCAAGGCCACCACCCCGGCCAGGGTGAAGGCCGCGGCGGTGTGACCGGACGGGAACGAGGTGGCGCTAAACATGTTGCCGATCTGGTGGAACTGATCGGCGGCCAGTACGTTGGGTGGCCGATCCAGCAAAAAGAATTCCTTGCCGCCATTGACCAGCAGGGTTGTGATCACTGCGGATAGCAGCGCGTTCCAGATCAGGTCCGGACGCCGACCGATAAAGGGTAGCACCAGCACCATGAGCATGCCCGCATCCCCGAACAGGGTGACATTCAGCCACAGGGCTGCAGGTTTCAGATAGAGCAGGTGATTTAGGAACAGGAACAGGCGCTGGTTGGTCCCGCTGAGGCCAATGCCGACGAGAAGCACCAGACCGGTAAGCGGGACGGCCCAGGTCCAGGCTGATTTGAGCGGCATGATGCGGTGCATGTTATTCAGCGTAGTCATGGCAGGCGTATAAAAAATAGGTGGTCGCCGGGTTGTCATGCTGACCTGCCGCAATCTCCTCCTCGAGCCGGCACTCGCCGAATTTGCCGATGCCGCTCACCTCGGGTCGGTTGCGATACTTGTACGGCACAATGACGATGCCGGCGCTGCCCGGGGTAGGTGATCCGTACCAGAGATCCGACTGGTCGAAGCGGGTGTCGGTCACCTGCACGGCGGCTGGCCGGGCATACCACGCCAGGCGGCTGAACACAGACCAGTTACCCACGAACAGGCCCGGCGACGTCACAGGATCCAGCTGCTCGCGCAACGTCAGGGCACGCTGGGCAGCCTGCCGCGCACCGAACATGTCGGTCAGCGGGTGCTGATTGGTCGGGAACGGGTTCCATGGCATGACGAGTAAAACATGAATGCTGATAATGAGCAGCAATGAATACGCCGCGGATGTCCAGACCCCGATTCGTACCGGGTGACTGTGCCAATGGTGGACCAGCCAGCGGGCGATCAGCGGTGTCAGTGCCGCCCAGCCGAGCGCGGGCCAGTGCAGCAACGTGGTTTCGTAACCGCTGTTCCAGCCGAACAACAGCAGGACCGGCAATGCCAGACTGAGCAACAGGCGGCTACCGGGATCGGGCTGGCGCAGGCCGTCAACGATGGCAATCAGACCGAACAGATAAATGCCCGGTGAGTAGGCCAGCAGCTGGCCCAGCTGTGACACCAGCAGGCGACCGGGTTGCCAGTCCCGCTGCGGCATGCCGTGGCCGAGCTGGTAGGCAAAGGATATCCAGTCGTGGCGGTAATTCCAGTACAGTACCGGCAGGATCACGATGGCCCCGATAAGCATCGCCAGATACGGACCGGGACTGCGCAGCACCCGCCACTTGCCCAGCCAGACCATCGCCATCAGGGCTGTGATCACCAGAGTCACCGCGGTGTACTTGGACAGCCCCGCCAGACCGAACAAGAGCCCCAGTCCCAACCAGTTGCCGATGCTCCCGTCGTTCAGGGCGCGGTACAGTAACCAGCCGGCGGCCAGTGAAATCGGGAGTAGCGGGGTGTCGGGCAACATCGCCATGCCGAGCAACTGGAACATGACACCCGACTGAAACACCGCGACACAAACAAAGCCGAGCCAAGCCGGCTCATCGGGGAACAACTCGCGGCTCAGTCCGTACAGCAGCAAAGCGCTGAGCGCCGACAGCAACACCGGCCACAGGCGCAACGCGAACTCGGAATCCGACACCGTCAGCACCAGCGCGTTGAGCCAACCCACCAACGGCGGGTGATCGAAGTAGCTCCAGTCGAGGTGGTAGCCGTACAACGCATACTGGGCCTCGTCGTTGGTCAGTTCCGGCACACCGATAACCAGCAGGTGCAGCAAGCTGACGCCGGCGACCAGCCACAGGGTGCTGCGCCACGGGTGTTGGGAAATGGCTGTGAACATGCGAAGTGGGTTCATTTACGGGCTAGATGACGAAGCCGAACAATATCAAAGCCGCATTCAGAACACCACGGATGCCCAGGGAATGCCCGGCATCGAGGTAGTGTGACGGGAAGGTGGCACGGGCTTTTGCGTTTGCCAGGCTTCCATAGCACAATAGCGGCCCTTTTTTGACATCACAAACAGACGACGAGCATGAGTATCAAGGCAGACAAGTGGATCCGGCGGATGGCCGAACAGCACAATATGATTGAGCCCTATGAGCCCGGTCAGGTACGCGAATCCAACGGCAATCGCATCGTTTCCTACGGAACCTCGAGTTACGGCTACGATGTGCGTTGTGCCGACGAATTCAAGATATTTACCAACATCAATTCCGCCGTGGTGGATCCCAAGGACTTTGACCATCAGAGCTTTGTCGATTTCAAGGGTGATGTCTGCATCATTCCGCCGAATTCATTTGCCCTGGCACGCACCGTGGAGTATTTCCGTATTCCGCGCAATGTCCTGACCGTGTGTCTTGGCAAATCCACCTATGCCCGTTGCGGCATCATCGTCAACGTCACCCCGCTGGAACCGGAATGGGAAGGCCATGTGACGCTGGAGTTTTCCAATACCACTCCGCTGCCAGCACGCATCTATGCCAATGAAGGCGTCGCCCAGATGCTGTTTCTCGAATCGGACGAAGTGTGTGAAACCTCATATAAGGATCGAGGTGGCAAGTATCAGGGACAGCAGGGCGTAACCTTACCCAAAGCCTAGGCACAGGAATGAGGTAGAAAGAGGGGGGAACAGGACGACGTTCTTGATCAGCTAATTAACACGAAAGTCGAGGCTTGTATTTATTTTGTATACAACCCCAGGATGTATAGACAAACAGTACGTCGAGATTTACGCTTCGCTTCCCCAAACGTGTGAGACGGTTCAGCGCTGACACATGTGCAACCCGTCTGGCGGGTTTACCCATATCTGCGACAGCAATAGTCGTTGCCGCGTACCGTTATCTTTATTCTTTTTCAGGAGGTGTTAAATGAACAAGCTGTTCCTTATTCTCCCCGTTATTGTCATGACGATGTTCACGCAGGTACACGCTCAGAGTGGCGGTGGCAATCCACTTGACGCGTTGGCGCAGGACCTTAACCTCAGTGATGCGCAGATTCAGAAGATGCGCCAAATTTTTGGACAGTTCGAGAAGAAACAATCACAGGTCCCGACCCCGGGTCAGGTGCTGCTTGACAACAAGGCCATGCTTCGGAGTGTGCTGACCAGTAAAGAGTTTGATCGTCAGAAAGCCGAGCAGTTGGTCACTAAAGTGACCGCGATTATACAAATGGCTACAGTGAATCGCCTGCAGTTGCGGCACGATCTATATCAGGAACTTACGCCCGAACAACAACAGCAGTATCTGGATATGGTCCAGGCCAAGGTCGCTGAGTTGATGCAATAACTTTTGAGTCAAATGAGCGGGAATCTGTTTAAAGTGACAGATTCTCGTTCTTTCCCTTTACTTCAGTAACTGCCATATCGTGTGTTTGCGCCATAATGGCGTTTTAGTCCAGTCGTTTT
>JAJDNN010000168.1 GCA_022340685.1 Pseudomonadota bacterium | reverse complement strand
ATCCACGGGACGCATTGCCCGGCCCTGAACTGCCATAGCGTTATGCGTCTGGCTGCTTGCGTTCAAGGATGACGAAACTGTGAGGGAGCAGGTTTTTTTCGTCGGCCGGATTATCGATCCGTTCCACTTCCTGCCAGTCGGCAGGATCAACCTCGGGAAACCAGGCGTCACCATCCACCTCCGCATGAACCAGGGTGAGATAGAGACGATCCGTGTGTGGCAGCATTTGTTTATAAAATGACGCTCCACCGATAATCATCACTTCCCCGGCATCCCGGACAGCATCCAGGGCCGCCTCGATGGAGTGCACAATCACACAACCATCCGCGCGATAATCAGGATCGCGCGTGATTATGATATTGGTCCGTCCCGGCAATGGTCTGGCTCCGAAGGATTCGAAGGTCTTGCGCCCCATGATGATGGGCTTGCCCATGGTCTGTTGCCGGAACCATTTCATATCGTTGGGCAACTTCCAGGGCAAGCGGTTTTCAATACCGATCACCCCGTCATCAGTCAGGGCTGCGATCATGGAAATAATCATTGCAACATTCCTTTAACGCAAATGCGCCATACGCACTATTACATTCTGCGCCGTTTATATGGCCACTGGTTAGATTGCCACTGGTGCTTTGATGTGAGGATGGCACTGGTAATCCACCAGCTCAAAATCCTCGAATCTGAAATCGAAAATATTTTTTACCGCTGGATTGATCTGCATGGTCGGCAGTGGAAAAAGTTCACGCGCCAACTGTATTTCCACCTGTTCACTGTGATTGGAATACAAGTGAGCGTCGCCCAGCGTATGGATAAACTCCCCCGGTTGCAGACCGGTGACCTGCGCGACCATCATGGTTAACAGCGCATAGGATGCAATGTTGAACGGCACCCCGAGAAATATATCCGCACTGCGCTGGTACAGCTGGCAAGACAGCCGGCCATCGGCCACATAGAACTGAAAGAAGGCATGACAGGGCGCCAGCGCCATCTTGCCTTGTTTAACATTGTCCTGCGGACTGATAGACTCATCGGGAAGATCCGCCACGTTCCAGGCCGACACGATGATGCGCCGACTATCGGGATTGGTCTTCAACTGCTCGACCACCTGCGTGATCTGATCAATGTGCTGCCCGGCTGGCGTCGGCCAGGAACGCCACTGGTTGCCGTACACCGGACCCAGATCACCATTTTCATCCGCCCATTCGTCCCAGATGCTCACGCCGTTGTCATGTAGATAGCGGGTATTGGTGTCGCCCTGCAGAAACCACAGCAACTCGTGGATGATGGATCTCAAATGGCATTTCTTGGTGGTGACCAGTGGAAAGCCGTCGGCCAGATCAAATCGCATCTGATAGCCGAACACGCTGGTCGTGCCGGTGCCGGTTCGGTCGCCTTTGCGGGTGCCGTGGTCGCGCACATGCCGCATCAGATCGAGATACTGTTTCACGATTTTCCTTTGGTTGAATTCACATCGAACAAGAATAACAAATCATATCACGCCGGGACTCGCACGCCGGAACGGGTCCTAGCGTTTACGGTAGGCAAGCCACAACAACAGTACCCCCACTCCCATCAATGGCAGTGACAGTAACATTCCCATGGTGACCCAACCGAATGCCAGATAACCGATATGTGCATCCGGCAAGCGCACGAATTCCACCAGGATGCGGAACAGGGCATAAAACAAGGCAAACATGCCGGACACAGCCATCGTCGGTCGGGGTTTGACAGTATAGGCCCACAAAATAATGAACAACACCAGGCCTTCGAGCAATGCCTCATACAACGGAGTGGGATGACGTGGCGTGGGACCGGCCGCGGGGAAGATCATGGCCCAGGGTAAATCGGTGGGCTTGCCCCACAGCTCGGCATTGATGAAATTGCCGATCCGCCCGCAACCCAGACCGAGTGGAATCATCGGCGCCGCATAATCCACGATGGTGAAGTAGCCCTTGCGATACTTGCGGTTGAAAAACCACAGCCCCAGCATCACTCCCAGCAGTCCGCCATGAAACGACATACCACCCTGCCAGATACGCAACAACATCAGGGGGTCGGAGATAAAAACGTTGAAGTTGTAAAACAGGATATAGCCAATACGCCCCCCCAGGATCACGCCGAGCCCCCCGTAGAACACCATGTCATCCACCTGTATTGCAGTCCAGCCCTGCCCGGCCGGGCGTTTCAACTGCAGCCGGCCTATCCACCAGGCAGAAACAAATCCCACCAGGTACATCAGTCCGTACCAGTGAATGGGCCAGCCGAAAATCCGTAGAGCTACCGGGTCGAAATCAACGATCATTCGTGTTCCTCAGTGTTGAGTTGCTGTTTCAGGATGAATCATTAACGAAGTCCTGATGTGCTCAGCCAATCCGGGCAAAAAATGCTTTCAGATAATCCGTTTCCACCATCGCCGGATGCACGGGGTGGTCCGGTCCCTGATGTCCCTGTTCCAGGATCTGCATACTCTGGCCATTGGTCGCAGCCGCCTTGCGCATGGCTTCGAGCAACTGACTACGCCGCAGGTGCCAGGAACAGGAGGCTGACACCAGCAAACCGCCCGGTTCAAGGACCTGCATGGCCAGTCGGTTTAGACGTTGGTAGGCAAGCGTCCCTTCCTTGATATCCTTACGCCGCTTGATGAAAGCCGGCGGATCCAGCACGACCACTTCGAATCGCTCGTTCTGACTGCGTAATGCCTTGAGCACCTCAAAAGCATCACCGTGTCGCACCGCAAAGTTCTGCGCATGTCCGTTGAGGCGTGCGTTTTCCTGGGCGAATTCGAGGGAGGTTGCGGAACCATCCACACAGGTCACCATTCGTGCACCGGCAGTCAGCGCCTGCACACCCCAGGCACCTATGTAACTGAACACATCGAGGACGTTGCGTCCCGCGACATAGTTCTGCAGACGCAGGCGGTTGAGGCGGTGATCATAGTACCAGCCGGTTTTCTGCCCACCCGCCAACGGTGCCTCGAAACGGGTGCCATTTTCCACCACCTGCACCCGCTCCGGCAGGTGTCCCAATACTGTCTCGACATAACGTTGCAGTCCTTCCTGCTCACGGGCCGGACTGTCGTTTCTCAGCAGAATAACCGCGGGCTGCAGTACCCTTTCCAGTGCGTCCACAATCATTTCACGCACCCGCTCCATACCGGCAGTGGTAATCTGGATCACCAGCACATGGTCGAAGCGATCCACGACCAGCCCGGGCAGGCCGTCGCTCTCGCCAAATACCAGTCGATAGTATGGTGTGTCAAAGGCCATCTCACGCAGAGCCAGAGCATGGCGCAGGCGCTTTTCCAGAAAGGGCTGGTCCAGTGGCTGGGGCACCCGGCGACTGTAAATGCGGGCGCAGATCAGGGTGGCTGGATTGACGCTGGCCATGGCCAGCGGCTTGCCGCGAGCATCCTCAATCTGGACTACCTGCCCCGGTTCAAATCCGGTCAGCGGTGTTGCCTTGACGTCCACCTCATTGCTGTAAATCCAGCGGTGCCCGGCCCGGAGACGTCGATCTTCCTGCTTTTTCAAGCGCAATGGGGAAAAAGGGGATGAGTGATTCACTACGATCGGACCGGTTCTGGAAGAAAGTTGCCTAAGCTACCTGACTCGGCGCGGCACGTCCATGATTGACACTGGGATCGAAGCGGGCACCGGAATCGGTGCATACGATTTACTGTATAGTTGATGTTTTCAGTCAACCAATGAAGACCATGACTTCGCATAGCAACCACCTGGCAAACGAATCCAGTCCCTACCTGTTGCAACATGCCACCAACCCGGTTGACTGGTATCCATGGAATACGGCGGCGCTGGAAGCCGCCCGCCGTCTCGACAGGCCCATTCTGCTCTCCATCGGTTACTCCGCCTGTCACTGGTGCCACGTCATGGCACACGAGTCGTTCGAGGATCTGGCGACCGCGGAAGTCATGAACCGGCTGTTCGTCAATATCAAGGTGGACCGGGAAGAGCGGCCCGATCTGGACAAGATTTACCAAAGCGCCCACCAATTGCTGAACCAGCGCGGTGGCGGGTGGCCGCTCACGGTATTTCTGACACCCGACGACCACAGCCCGTTTTTCGCCGGTACCTATTTCCCGCCCGAGCCCCGTCACGGCATGCCGGCATTCCGGGATGTACTGGAACAGATCGAGGCGTTCTTTCGGGAAAACCGCGACGAAATCAGGCAACAAAACCACCGCCTGATTGCCGCACTCGACAGTCTCAATCCGGCCGGCGGGACCCCTGCCGTGGAACTCGACGCGTTGCCACTGGATGCGGCCAGACAACAACTGGCCCAGTCCTACGATCCCCGCTGGGGCGGCTTCGGCCAGGCACCAAAGTTTCCCCATCCCGGTAACCTGAACCGCCTGTTGCGACACTGGGCGATGACCCGGGACGGGGGCCATCCGGATCAGGAGGCCTTTGACATCGCGATCACGACCTTGCATGCCATGGCCGCGGGGGGCATTTATGATCAGCTGGGCGGGGGTTTCTGCCGCTATTCGGTAGACGAAAAATGGATGATCCCCCATTTCGAGAAAATGCTCTATGACAACGGCCCCCTGCTGGAGCTTTACAGCGCCGCCTGGCAGATCACCGGCAACGCTGCCCTGGGCCGGGTGGCGCGGGAGACCGGTGAATGGGTGCGGCGGGAAATGCAGTCCCCCGAAGGTGGCTATTACGCAACACTGGACGCGGACTCGGAAGGGGCGGAAGGCCGCTTCTATGTCTGGACACCGGATGAGGTGCAGGCGCTGCTCAGCGACGCCGAATTCAAGGTGGTCTCGCGGGTGTATGGCCTGGACCGGCCGGCCAACTTCGAAGGCCACTGGCACCTGCATGTGTATGCCGATACAACGCAGATTGCCGAACCGTTGCAGCTCTCCGCAAACGAAGCTCACCACCTGCTGCAGTCGGCCCGGCAAAAATTGTTTGCCGCCCGGGAACAACGCACACGACCCGGCCGGGATGAAAAGATCCTCACTGCCTGGAATGGCCTGATGATCAAGGGCATGGCGGCCGCCGGTCGCCGTCTGAACGAGCCCGTGTTTATCCGTTCAGCCCAGCAGGCCGTCGAGTTCATCCGCAGCCACCTGTTCGTCGACGGACGCCTGCTGGCCAGTTACAAGGATGGCCATGCCCGCCTCATGGCCTATCTGGACGACTATGTATTTCTTATCGACGGCCTGCTGGAATTGCTGCAAGCCGAATGGCGTAGCGCGGATCTCGAGTTTGCCTGCCAGTTGGCAGAGATCGTTCTGGCGCATTTCGAGGATCGGGACAACGGTGGCTTCTATTACACCGCTGATGATCATGAACGGCTGATTCACCGCCCCAAGCCGGTTATGGATGAAGCGATTCCCGCCGGTAACGGCATCGCTGTGCAGGTGCTCGGCAGGCTGGGCCACCTGCTGGGTGAAAACCGCTATCTCGACGCCGCAGAGCGAACCTTGCACTCGGCCTGGCCGGCCATGCAGGCGATACCCTACGCCCATGGCAGCCTGCTGGATGGACTGGAAGACTATCTCTATCCACCGGAAATTATTATTTTGCGCGGCGAAGCAGATGCCATGCAGCCATGGCTACAGACCTGCCAGGAAGACTATGCGCCACGCCGTCTGTGCCTGGCCATCCCGTCTTCAGAGGAAGATTTGCCGGGTTTACTCGCGCAGCGCAAGGCGCCGGATGCCGGGGTCATCGCGTATCGTTGCACCGGCACCCGGTGCCTGCCGCCCATTACCCGTCGCGAGGCTCTGGCATTGAAAGGGCAGGAAACGGGATCCGATGCCCAGGGAAAACCGTGACCTCCGGTCACGCGTCCTCTCCTGGCCCGGCCAGCAAAAAGCCCGTATTACACGGGCTTTTTTATTACGACAGTTTATAGCCAAAGTTTTCGTTGAATCGCTCGAAGAATTCATCCAGCGTAAACAGGTGGTTCTGGGTGCCGTGATTTTCGATCTTTATCGCGCCCATCAACGAGGCAATGCGCCCGGTGGTTTCCCAATCCATGTCATGCAACAAACCGTATAACAGGCCGGCCCGATAGGCATCGCCACAGCCCGTCGGATCGGTGACTGCAGAGACTTTGGCGGTGGGTATTTCATGGCGGTGTTTGGCGGTATAGATATGGGACCCCTTGCCACCACGGGTGATGATCAGCGCTTCGACCAACTCGGCCAGTTCATGGGGGGACTTGCCGGTGCGCTCCTCCATTAACTGGGCCTCATAATCGTTCAATGCCACCCAGGTGGCCTTGTCGACGAAATCCAGCAGTTCCTCGCCATCGAACATCGGCAGTCCCTGGCCGGGATCAAAAATGAACGGAATACCGGCTTCGACAAATTGCTCGGCATGTTGCTGCATGCCGTCCCGGCCATCGGGCGCGACGATACCCAACGTGACTCCGTCAGTATCCAGCACACTGGTTTCATGGGACAGGTTCATAGCGCCGGGGTGAAAGGCGGTGATCTGGTTGTCGTCCTCGTCGGTGGTGATGTAGGCCTGGGCGGTATAGGTATCGACGTGTTTGACGTACTGGTGGTTGATACCGAACCGGTCCATCCACTCGGCGTAGGGACCAAAATCACTGCCCACCGTCCCCATCGGCAAAGGGGATTCACCCAGCAACTTCAGGTTATAAGCGATATTACCGGCACAGCCACCGAATTCACGGCGCATCTCGGGGACCAGAAACGAGACATTCAGGATATGCACCTGGTCAGGCAGGATATGGTTCTTGAACTTGTCGTGAAACACCATGATGGTGTCAAAGGCAAAGGAGCCGCAAATCAGGGCAGACATCGTTGTTCACCATTCAGAAATGAAAGAACAGAATCTTAACCCCGGGATGGATGAAGGTCTATGCGAACTCACCTGACCCCGGGATCAAAACAGCGACCATTCGGCCGCTGTTTTGATCCCGGGGCTGGTTTCATTCTTCCAGTTGAACTGACTGCCAGTCTACCTCACCGCTGTTGTTCAATATCCCCTCTGCGCCCACAGTGTCACCCACCTGCAGGTTGGCATAAAACTGAGGACCGACAAGATTATTGGTCACCGTAT
>JAJDNN010000163.1 GCA_022340685.1 Pseudomonadota bacterium | reverse complement strand
AAGAATCAGTGAGGAAACGCTGAGTAAAGAGGACCATTCCGTCGCCGAGGCTTTCACATCCGAAGTGGTTAACAAACGCAATATTCGTATGCTCAGCCGGATGCAGCCTCGTCTGCGGGAAGGTAATGCCTTTATCGCAGTGGGTGCCTTGCACTTACCGGGTAAGAAGGGCCTGCTGAACTTGTTGCGCAGAAAGGGTTATACAGTAACGCCGGTATATTGAAAATTCGCGGGGCAGTTTTTATCAGCCTGACACGCGCTTACGATTCGACCAGTTTCCATTTTACTGTTTCACCCGCGCGTAGCGGCACCAGCTTTTCCTCTCCAAAATTCAGCGTTTCCGGCATAGTCCAGTTTTCACGACATAACGTGATGGTATCGGTATTGCGGGGTAGCCGGTAAAAATCGGCACCATAGAAACTGGCGAAACCCTCTAATTTATCCAGTGTTCCGGCCGTATCGAAAATCTCAGTATAAAGCTCCAGGGCAAGGGGTGCCGTGTAGATGCCAGCACAGCCGCAAGCGGATTCCTTGGCGTTCTTCGCGTGTGGCGCGCTGTCGGTGCCCAGGAAAAACTTGGGATTACCGCTAATAGCCGCCTCGAGTAATGCCCGGCGATGACTTTCCCGCTTCAGGATCGGCAGACAGTAGTGATGCGGTCGAATTCCACCCATGAACATGGCGTTTCGATTCAGCAGCAGATGATGCGCGGTAATGGTGGCGGCAATATTTTCGTTTGTGGACTGGATAAATTCGACCGCCGCGCGGGTTGTGATGTGTTCCAGCACCACTCGCAGGCGGGGAAAACGTTGTAGTAGAGGAATCAATATCGTGTCGATAAAGACCGCTTCACGATCGAACACATCCACATGTGGATCGGTCACTTCACCGTGGATAAGCAGTGGGAGTTCCAGTTCCTCCATGACCGCCAATGTATTCCAGGTTTTTTCGATAGCAGTCACACCGGCGTCGGAGTTGGTGGTGGCGCCGGCCGGATAATATTTAACCGCGTGCAGATGGGTAGCAGCACACGCCAGGCGAATATCGTCCGCCGAGGTGTTGTCAGTCAGGTAAAGCGTCATCAGTGGATTGTATGAAATTCCCGCTGGCACGGCAGCCAGGATACGATCCCGGTAGGCCAATGCCTGTTCCACGGTTGTGACCGGAGGATTCAGATTGGGCATGATGATGGAGCGGGCAAATTGCCGGGCTGTGGCGGGAACGACATCCTGGAGGACTGCGCCGTCCCGGACATGCAAATGCCAGTCGTCGGGTCGGGTCAGGGTAAGTGTAGTCATGGTTGGACAGTCCGGTTTTTAGACATTATGCCATGCCATCCAGAAGTGGGACAGGTGCGCAGCCGCCGCTCAGGTTTTATCCGGGCCCCCAAAGCGGAGACCTGTTTATCACTTTTGCGATTCAATGTCCTTGATCGGGTTTAATCAGGATTTACGGCCAAATCCCTGATTGTGTCATGCCGATGACAACAGGTGAGGTGATCATTGACCATGCCGGTGGCCTGCATGAAGGCATAACAGATGGTACTGCCAACAAATTTAAATCCACGTTTCTTGAGATCCTTGCTCATTGCATCGGATTGTGGAGTAGTAACAGGAACCGATTGCAAACTGCGCCAGCGATTCTGTTTCGGGTGTCCATGTGTGAAACGCCAGATGAATTCATTGAAATTACCAAATTCCTCCTGAACGGACAGGTAAGCCCGGGCATTCGTAACCGAGGCATCGATCTTGAGGCGGTTACGGACGATGCCTGCATTGTTCATAAGCTGATTCTTTTTACGCTGGGTGTAAAGCGCGACCCTGGCAGGATCAAAATTGTCGTAGGCTTGCCGGTAGTTGTCCCGTTTTTTCAATATAGTTAACCAGCTCAATCCGGCCTGGGCACCTTCAAGTATCAGAAACTCGAATAGCAGGCGATCGTTATGTACTGGCACGCCCCATTCTGTATCATGGTAGGCCGTGTACAACGGATCATCACCACACCAGTCACATCGTTTGATTATTTTCGACATGGTTAGTGGGGGTTGTGTTGTTTAATGCTGTCAAGAGATACTTTCCGGGCGGCCTGATCAGGTTCCGGTTTTTCAATGATGAAGATACGGTAACCATGAATCATGGCGGAGATATCAGACAGGCCACCTTTCAACTCCTGGGCCACGACAGTCAATACATGCAAGAAGATGAACCAGCCAACCAGTGTGGCAACATTGTCATGCAGGGTATACAGGTTCACGATCAGGGTGTGGTGTCCAGCGCCGATCAAAAAGCCGGAGATGACCTGGAGTAAAAGCAGGAAAAAAAGCAGCAGATAAAGCGGTGCCCACAATGGATTATGGGCATACCACTGGGGCAGGGGAGTGCGGCCAAATGATACATAGAAGCGGAGCATGGCGCCGATACCGGGTAATGAGCTGCGGCTGGGTAACAGATCATGCCAGCCGGCGGCAGAACGGGGATTGGCGAACAGGGAGTACAGTCGTATTCCCAGTGAGAAAAGCAGCAGGTAGGCGAGGATGTAATGATAGTCCAGCGCAAGTTGAAAAAAGCTAACGACGTGAGTTTGGAACCAACCGGTTATTAATAAACCGCAGACGGAAAATGTCATTACCCAGTGGGCGAGGCGCAGGCTTTTAGTCCAGATTAAAGTGCGTTTCAACATGATTTTCGGTTCCGCTACACCAAGAGCCTTGGTGGTATGGTCAAAGAATAGCGAACTCCAGAGGCAATCACAAAGCCATACTGGCCGGCATGATGCCCCTGAATATTATGGACTGAGATAGAGTCTCTGGACAGGTGGCACCAAAAAGGCGGCACCTGCCATTAGCAGAGAAAAGTACAGGTTTATTCCTGGCAGGTGAAGTAAATCAGATATTCATTGTCTATCGTGGTTGATTCACCCAGGCTGATAAAGCCGGAGCCGGACAACGGATAATCTTCCCCGTGGATATAGATTTCACGGTTACCCTGGATCTTGATAAACGTACCATTGGTGCTGCTGTCCGATATGACAAACTTGCCTTTGCGAAATGCGATTCTTGCATGTTCTCGCGATGCAAAATTGGAAGGTACAACCAGACCACATCGGCTGCCGCGGCCCAGCATGAGGCCTTCATCAAGTGAATTGAGTTCCTGAATATGTTCATTGTAGGTCAAATATAACTGCTGGCGTTCATTGACTGTTTTGGTCAACCGGGGTTGCTGATGAATGCCGGTCGAATCTTCATTACGTGTGTTGACCGATCCGGCATGGGGGTCATTTATTTGATGGCGAGTGATCGTATCGATAAATAATCTGTCCTTGCGTAGTATGAAACTGCCCAGTTCATTCAGCAAGTTGTCGGTAATATCTTCAGGGTGCAATTCGTAACAGTATTGCTTTGTATTCTCGACATTCTTGATTAATAACGAAATCTTGTTCTCATTAAAGTTGGAGCGGAATACAAAGCTTGATGAAAACCTGCCTTCCACAAGAAGTTCCTTGTTATCCTGTGGCTCGACATCAAGTCCGAAATGATGTAGTTGACTCGCAAGATTCTCAAGATTAGCAGCTTGGCTATCCAGGACCCGGCAGCCTTTCTCACTTTCCAGAACGAAGGTGATTCCCAATGACAGTTCATTAACCGTGTGTTCGAAAAACTGGCGGTATTTTTTCTGCCGCATCTTGCCGATGGTGCAGAGATTATTTATACGACAATCAGTTGTGATATCAGGTTGTATGATATGCAGTTGTTCAATAATAGAATTCAGGTACTTGTGTATCTTGACCATGCTGTCAATAACTTCACTGCGCCGGTATTCCAGCAGTGCTTCATTGATCCCGGTGGCCTTTTCATACCCGCGGAGAACGGATATGGATTGTTGCTTTAGCTCATCTATGAGTTGCATCTTTTTCATCCCTTTTACTGATATTACTGATATTGAATTGTAACATTAATATAAATCCGGGCTCTAATGATAACGCAATAATTTCAAAAAGAAATACGTCATCTTGCATAGAGCTTACTACCTAAATATTCAGGATTTATGACGGTCAGAATGGGTGAGACTGGCGGGGTCCAGCAGGCGCGAAAGCTGGGTTTTATCGAGGTCGGTCATTTCACACGCCACGTCCAGGATCGGCCGGTTTTCAGCATAGGCCCTTTTCGCAATCATAACACCTTTTTCGTATCCAATTTCCCGATTCAGGGCCGTGACCAATACGGGATTGCGATCCAGCGCCTGCTGCAGATGTTTCCTATTGACGCGGAAGCCGTCGATGGCCTTGTCGGCCAGCAAGCGGGAGGCATTGGCGAGCAACTGGACAGACTGCAGCAAGTTCCAGGCAATGATCGGTAACATGACGTTCAGCTGAAAATTGCCGGACTGGCCTGCAATGCTGATAGTCGTATCATTGCCGATGACCTGGGCGCAGACCATGGCGACAGCTTCGGGAATGACTGGATTGATTTTGCCGGGCATGATGGAGCTGCCTGGCTGCAGGGCGGGCAGTTCAATTTCACCAAGCCCCGCCAGTGGACCGCTGTTCATCCAGCGCAAGTCGTTGCTGATTTTCATCAAGCTGACCGCCAGTGTCTTAAGCTGGCCACTCATTTCCACTGCCGTGTCCTGGGAAGCCAGACCGACGAAGGGGTTTTCCATGGCGGTGAAGGGAATCCCGGTCTGTTCAGTGAGGACCCGGGCCACTTCCTGACCAAAACCGGCCGGCGTGTTAATGCCGGTCCCAACCGCAGTGCCGCCCTGGGGCAGAGCCTGCAGTCGTACCAGGCTATCATCCAGCCGTTGCAGGTTGGCGCGTATTTGATCCTTCCATGCAGTCAGTTCCTGACCCAGGGTGACTGGCATCGCATCCATTAAATGGGTGCGCCCGGTCTTGACTACACTCTGTAACTCCATCGCTTGAATATCGAGTGTATTAACCAGGTGCAGCAGGGCCGGTTGCAAATGGTGCCGGATTTCAAGGACGGCGCTGACGTGGATGGTCGTGGGGATGACGTCATTGGAACTCTGGCTCATGTTGACGTGGTCATTGGGGTGCACAGCCAGGCTACTGGCATCCGAGGCCAGTCGGGCGATCACCTCGTTGGCATTCATGTTGGTACTGGTGCCGGAACCGGTCTGAAAGACATCAACCGGGAATTGCTCCAGATGTTTACCATCGACGATCTGTTGTGCCGCTGCCTGAATGGCGTTTGCCATGGGCGCTTCCATCTGGGCCAGTCTCAAATTCGCTTCGGCGCAGGCGATCTTGACCTGCGCCAGGGCGTTAAGAAAAGCGGCCGGCATGGGTTGCCCGCTGATCGGGAAATTGTCGACGGCGCGCTGGGTCTGGGCGCCATACAGTGCATCTGCAGGCACCTGTAATTCACCAAGGCTGTCGAGTTCGGTACGGTATTGCCTGCTGCTCATGCTGCTTACCTCTCTATCAGGGTCCAGTCCCTGACCGTTTCTTCCACCACCCGCCATTCGTTATCCCGCTCTTGCTCCAGCATGACATCCTTGTGGATCATGATATGCCGGCCGTTTTTCCCATGCATGGATTCTGTGACTTCGAAACCGAGGCGGCGCAGGGTAATGGTTTTTATTCGCAGGTCGCGGTATTCCAGGCCGGCGAGTTTGTCGTGTTCTAATTCATACTGGCGGCGTTTCTTCCAGCCACGGTAATCAATCAGGGCCTGGCCAGGGATACCGTAGACCTTTACCTGTTTTGAAACCAGTGCCATGTGGGCATCCAGATCCCGCTGTGTGATGGTTTCACTGACTCGATTGAGCCAGTTGACGATGAGTTCCTGTGACATAACAGATTTTCTTTCCTTTTATAGCTTGGTCCGGACGAGCCGTTTCGGCTGTGGTCCCGGGTATGAGTATTATTTGATTTAGTTATAAGTTATTCAATTGTATAGAATAATTTTCCCGTCCGTCAGGTCCAAGTTGGTCCTGATTCTTGACCTTGGCGGCCAAAAGCCCGATCATACGCCGCTTTGACCCGGCGGGGTTGGCGTGAGCGCCGGCCAAGTACGCCCATACCGAACAATATTATATAAGGATCTCTATGAACGACGCGGACAAAAAACGCCTGTTGCGGGAAATGATTTTTTTCCGGCGTTTCGAAGATCGCACCTTCGAAGCTTATATGGAACGCAAGATTGGGGGCTTTCTGCACCTGTACACCGGACAGGAAGCCGTTGCGACCGGTGTCCTCGAGATGGCCCGGACCGGGCAGGGCAAGAACAATGACTACGTGATTACCGGTTACCGGGATCATGTGCACGCGATCAAGACCGGGGCGCCGGCCCGCGAAGTCATGGCTGAACTGTATGGCAAGGAGACGGGATCTTCCAAGGGGCGCGGCGGTTCCATGCACATCTTCGATGCCAGTCAGAACTTTATGGGCGGTTATGCACTGGTCGGACAGCCGTTCCCGCTGGCGGCAGGTCTGGCCATGGGTGCCAAGCACCAGGGTACCGATCAGATTGCTATCTGTTTTCTGGGCGACGGGGCTAACAACCAGGGCACCTTCCACGAAACCATGAACATGGCCAAGGTCTGGAACCTGCCTGTCCTGTTTGTTTGTGAAAACAACCAGTACGCCATCGGCACCCATATTGAGCGTACTACCGCGGTTCTCGATCAGTACAAACGGGTATGCGGTTACGACATGGAATCCAGCCAGCATGATGGCATGGACATCGATGTCGTGCTGGAGGCCAGCAAGAAAGCTATCGATTTTGTGCGCAACGGCAAGGGCCCGTACTTCATTGAGTTTATGACCTATCGGTTCCGCGGCCACTCCATGTCTGACGCCAAGGGTTATCGCACCAAGGAAGAAGAAGCAGAGTGGGAAAAACGCGATCCTATCAAGCTCTATACCAAGCGTTTGACCAAGGCCGGTCTGATCAGCGCAGACGATATCAAGCTGATGGAAAAGGAAATCGATGACGAGATCGAAAATGACATCGTCAAGTTTGCAGAGGAGAGCCCTGAACCGAAGGTTGAGGAACTGAACAGATACGTTCTGGATGACAACCCCGATCCACGCTGGGTTGGACCATTAAAATAATTTTGAGGTAAATCATGGCAGAGACTGCATATTGGGAAGCGATCCGTCGCGCCCATGATGAGGAAATGGCAAACGACAAGCTGGTAATTGCCATGGGAGAAGACATTGGCGTAGCTGGCGGAACCTACAAGGCCACTTCCGGGTTGTATGACAAGTATGGACCGGAGCGCATCATCGATACACCCATTTCCGAAAACTCCTATACCGGCATCGGCATTGGCGCCTCCATGACCGGCATGCGGCCTATCATTGAAATCATGTCGATCAATTTCGCCCTGCTGGCGCTGGACACACTGATCAACGCTGCCGCCAAGATCCGCTACATGTCCGGCGGCCAGATTGCCTGCCCTATCGTGATGCGCACCCCGGGTGGTACCGCTCATCAGTTGGCAGCCCAGCATTCGGCACGCCTGGCGCGCATGTTTATGAGCACCTCCGGCTTGCGCGTGGTCACACCGCGCGGCCCGCTGGATGCCTATGGCATGCTCAAGTCAGCGGTACGCAGTAACGATCCGGTGATCATTATTGAACACGAACAAATGTACAATCTGAAGGAAGATATCCCCGACGAGGAATTCTTCCGTCCACTGGAAGGTGCCGAAATCGTTCGCGAAGGCACCGACATCACCCTCATCGGCTACAACTACAGTGTCCACCTTTGCCTCCAGGCTGCCCAACGGCTGGAAGCTGACGGTATCAGTGCCGAGGTGCTGGATCTTCGCTCGCTCAAGCCGCTGGACCGGGAAACCATCCGCAAGTCGGTAGAGAAAACCCATCGCATGCTGGTGGCCGAAGAGGACGAGGCTCCCGTTGGCGTCGGGGCGGAGATCATTTCCATCGTCATCGAGGATTGCTTTTATGCACTGGACGCCCAGCCGGTACGCATTCACGCTGCTGATGTGCCCGTTCCCTATAACGCCAAACTGGAAAAGGCCGCCATTCCGAGTGCGGATGACGTCTATCAGGGTGCCCTCAAGGTAATGGGCAAGATCTGAGTCACACCATGCACACAGTGCGTGGCAGGTAATACCGCTACGCAGGATGAAAACGATAAACGTGTAGTGAGAAGGGGAATGATCTGATGCAGGCAAGATCGTGCATCCCAGCTACCAGCTACCAGCAAACAGAAACATAAATTATGTCAGATCCTTATGTAATCAAAATGCCCCAGCTTTCCGACACCATGACCGAAGGGGTGGTGGTGAGCTGGGAAAAGAATATAGGCGACAAGGTGGAACGCGGTGATGTGGTGGCGACCATCGAAACCGACAAGGCCATCATGGACGTGGAAGTGTTCCGTGCCGGTTACCTGTCCGGGCCAGTGGCGATGCCGGACGCGACTATACCGGTTGGTGAACCCATCGGGTATCTGGTTGCCCAACCCGAACAGGTGCAGGCCGAGGGCGAAGACGCCACCCCGGCAGATACCGTTGCCGGTACCGATGAGCCGGAAACCGAAACCGAGGAAACGGCGCCCGCCGATGCCTATACCATAAAGATGCCGCAACTCTCCGACACCATGACCGAAGGGGTGGTGGTGAGTTGGGAGAAGCGCATCGGCGACAAGGTGGAACGTGGCGATGTTGTCGCCCAGGTCGAAACTGACAAGGCGATCATGGACGTGGAAGTGTTCCGCGAAGGTTATCTGTCCGGCCCGGTCACCGAGGTTGATGCCACGGTGCCGGTGGGTGAAGCCATCGCTTATCTGGTCTCCAGCCCGGAACAGGTCATCGATCGCACCC
This sequence comes from Pseudomonadota bacterium, assembly GCA_022340685.1. Classification (GTDB taxonomy): domain Bacteria; phylum Pseudomonadota; class Gammaproteobacteria; order UBA6429; family Thiohalophilaceae; genus JAJDNN01. The sequence goes on along the minus strand of JAJDNN010000163.1, from coordinate 2,119 downwards.
GCGGCGCGGCACTGTCCACACCTGCTGCTGTTGTCAGTGAAAAAGCCAGACCGGTTCCGGCCGGGACCCACCAGGCCAAGACCCACATTCCGGCCATGCCGCCCGGCGCCACCCCGGCACCGCGTCCGCGTAGCAGCAAGGCGACACCCTATGCCCGGCAACTGGCTGGCGCCCACGGTATCGATCTGAACAGCATCACCGGCACGGGTCCGGAAGGCATCATTATTGCGGCCGATGTCCTGAACAGCGAAGTTCAGAAAACCTCGACCAAACGCATTTTCCAGGTTCCCGGCGAAGGACGACCCATGACCGCCATGGAAAAGGCAGTGGCGCACAATATGGAGTATTCCCTCTCCATGCCGCTGTTCCATGTCACCGCGCATATCAGTGTGGACGCCCTCAAATCGGCCTCCAAGGCCAAGGGGTTTTCGTTGACCGTGACCCTGGCCAAGGCAGCGGCCCTGGCTATTGAAAAACATCCGGTTATCAACGCCGTCTATCAGCACGAGGATCGCATTATCGAGCGTGAACAGGTCGATATCGGCCTGGCGGTGGAAACCGAAGGGATGGGCCTGGTGGTACCGGTATTGCGTGACACGGCTGCGCGGGCGCTGGATGACCTATCGGCCAGTTGGAAAGATCTGGTGGACCGGGCCCGTGCCCGACGGCTTAAGCCCGAGGAGTATTCAAACCCGACTTTCACTATTTCCAACATGGGGATGCTGGGCGTCAGCCAGTTTGATGCCATTCCATCGCCGGGAACATCGGCGATCTTTGCTATCTCCACCGTTGGCCCGCAGGGCATGCCGGTTACGATTACGGCGGATCACCGCATCGTCAATGGTGCCGATGCTGCCAAGTTCCTGAATACGTTCAAGGAACTGGTGGAAAACCCGGCTTGGCTGGAAGGCTCCCCGGCGGCGGTCGCTGCTACGGCCAGGGCGCGTTTCGAATATGCACTGCCAAAGGGTGACTATGATTACGACGTGGTGGTTATTGGCGGTGGCCCCGGCGGTGAGGATTGTGCCCGCGATCTTGTCGAACACGGCTTCAAGGTTGCGATGATTAATGATGCGCCCTTCCCGGGTGGAGAATGTTTATGGCGCGGTTGCATTCCATCCAAGGCCTGGCGGGCCGCGGCGGATCGCATCCGCGATCGCGCCCACGACAGTTTGCTCGGCGTGAAGGGCACCAACAAACCGGAACTGAACTGGACTGCGTTGGAAAAGCATCGCCGTGACGTGCTTGAAACCCGCGGCAAGATGGCGCTAAACACCGACAAAGGCGTCAAGATTGATGTTCTGCAGGGATTTGCGCGGTTTATCGATGACCACCATGTGTTCGTGGACACCGGCGGGAACAACACGGACCCGCATCACCGTGCCGACGCCGGCAATGGCAAGCAGGGCAAGATGGTCAGTTTTGCCGGTGCCGTCATTGCCACCGGCGCGCCGCCATTCGTGCCACCAATCCCCGGAGCACGGGAAGGTCAGGCAGCGGGCGGGGTACTCACCTCTGACACAGTCTGGGATCTCAAAGCGGTGCCCAAACGCATCGGGGTCATCGGCGGGGGCGCCATCGGTGTCGAAATGGCGCAAATCTTTCAGGACTTTGGAAGCAAAATCCTGCTGCTGGAAGGCAATGATCGGATCCTCGCCGAGGTGGAACCGGAGGTGGCCGGGCAACTCACTGCCGTACTGAATGACGATCCGCGGCTGACCATCGAAACCGCAGTCAGTATCAAGGAAATCAAGGGTAAACCCGGCGCCATGAAACTGGCGTATACCGGCAGTGACGGCAAGGATCACAACTACAGCTGCGAATACATCATCATGGCGACCGGCAAACGGCCGGTAGTGGAGTCCTTGCAGCTCGACAAGGCCGGGGTAAAAACCGATCAGGGCGTGATCCGCGCGGATAATCGCTGCCGTACCAGCGTGCCGCATATCTTTGCGGTGGGTGACGTGATTGGCGGGCTGATGCTGGCCCACACCGCCGGCCAGCAGGGCCGGGTCGCCGCCGCAACCATCGCCGGCGAGGACATGACCTATGACGAGAGCAAGGACTCGGGTGTCATCTTCACCCGTCCCGAAGCGGCTTTCGTTGGACTGTCAATGGA
>JAJDNN010000154.1 GCA_022340685.1 Pseudomonadota bacterium | reverse complement strand
ACTGACCGGATATAGCCTACCAGCAGTTCACTGCTGACCACAACAGTCGTCGCGATGTGGGTGTACGGCAATTGCCAGGCCTCTTTTGTTTACGCTTCCAACGCGGCCAACGTCTCTTGCGAGAAGACAAGGCATCCTTTGGCATCAGCACGAACATGACGTTGTCGTTCTTGGTATAGGTATTTTCCGGTGCATCGAATGCCAATAACTGGGGATTCTCCTGGCTAAAGAACACCCGGTAGTTGGTGGTCAAATGCAGGTGCCTGGCCTCCGAGGCAGCCAGTACCATCAGCACCAGGGTTGCCAGCAAAATCAGCCAGCGGAATTTCAAAATCCAGTGTCTGTAGCGTGCATCAAATTCGTGCATAATCACCTCATTTATTAGCCCCCGCTTGCCGCCGGGCGACGCCATGCTAGGATGCGGGAAAGACAGGATCACGCGGTATGCAAGAGAAGCCACAGCACAGCGGGGAGTGGAGCAACCTGTTCCCCTATTTGAGCCAGCCTGAAACGAAGGCGGATGCCCGGATTGCCGGGGCCATCCAGGAAATTAGCCTGCCTGCCGATACCATCGCTTTCCGGCAGGGCGACAACTGTACCAACTACTTGCTGGTCATCGAGGGCTCCATCAAGGTGCTGGCGCGGGGCGAATCCGGGCGGGAAATTGTGCTGTATCGCGTGCAGCGTGGCGGCTCCTGTATCCTGACCACCTCCTGCCTGCTGTCACACGGCCATTATCCCGCTGAAGGCATTACTGAAACACCCGTCCGCGCCCTGGCGATGCCCGCCGCCACTTTCCATCAGGGCCTGGCCGAATCCGGCGCCTTTCGCCAGTTCGTTTTCAACACCTACGGCCAGCGTCTGGCCGAAGTCATTGCACTGGTGGAAAACATCAGTTTCGGTCAACTCAAGCAGCGACTGGCGCGTTTCCTGATCAATCACTGCCGCGACGCAGGCACGCTCAAAACCACCCACCATAACCTGGCCACTGAACTGGGCAGCGCCCGCGAAGTCATCAGTCGGCAGCTGAAGGAATTCGAACGACACGGCTGGATCACCCAGCACCGCGGCCAGATCACCGTGCAGGACCGGGCGCAACTCGAACAACTGGCCAGCAGCCGGCCTGTGTGACTTTGTCACTGACAAACTGCACCCTGCGCTGGCAAACTAAATAGAATAATAGACATACTCAGGAGATACTTTATGACAAACGAAGGCACTATTGATCGCGTTTTGCGTGTAATCGTCGGGGCGGCGCTGATCGCCATTGTATTTGTCGGACCGCAGACCCCGTGGGGCTGGATTGGCCTCATTCCTCTGGTCACCGGCCTGGTCGGCATCTGTCCGCTCTACATGATTCTGGGCATTAACACCTGCCCGATGAAAAGCAAGGGCTGAAACCCGCGCCGCATGCTAAACGGGGCGAAGCGCCCTTACGCTGTAAAGCAAAGAATTTGTAGCAAAGGTTGAACTTGCGCGTTCGCCAGGGACGACGGACGTGTAGGCAAAGCGGAAAATATCTGCATACACAACGTCCCTACAAGCTTCAATCAACGGCGTCTTTTCTCCGGTCTTCTCTCTACCCTGGTTGACACTACCCCGGCCGTCTTTACCTCCTGCTGTCACCCCTATTCCTGTCTTTTTTCATTTTTCTTTTATGCGTGCCAGGCTTGCTGTGTTGTTTCGCCGTGCCATGATTACACAGTCCAAGGCTATAGGACTGAGATCATCCATAATTACATATACTCTGATCGCGCGCCTATGGCACGATAGTGTTCAAGGATAAAATCATCCTGATTAAGTGATCCGAATTTCTGGACAGAAAAGTAATGGTAAAAAACGAATCAAATGTCTCTGAAGATGTTGGTGCTACCCTGGGTCTGGGCCGGCACTCGGCCGGGCACCGGCGGCGGCTCTGGCTGGTGGCGGCACTGGCTGCAATATTACTAATGTTCGTGGCCTATCTTTTCCTGGCACCTTCGGAGGGTCCTGCGCTACGCTTCGAAACTGCCGAAGTTGAGAAGGGCGATCTTACTGTCACGGTCACAGCCACGGGGACTGTGCAGCCCGTAAACCAGGTCGACGTGGGAAGCGAACTCTCCGGAATCATTGATTCTGTCTATGTGGACTTCAACGATCAGGTAAAACGCGGTCAAATGCTGGCGCGCCTGGATACCGTTCGTCTCGAGGCACAGGTGATCCAGTCACGCGCGTTACTTGATTCGGCCAGAGCCAAGCAGGAAGAGGCGGCGGCCACTGTCGTAGAGACACGCCTTCGCTACCAACGCTGTCAGAAGTTGGCCGCGCGAAAGTTATGCACCGGTGAGGAACTGGACACCAGCCTCGCAGCAAAAGTACGTGCCAAAGCTGCCGAAGCCAGTGCCATGGCGCAGGTTGCCGTAGCGCAAGCCGCACTAAAAGCACAAGAGACCAACCTCGCCAAGGCTGAGATTCGCTCACCCATTGACGGCCTTGTATTGAAACGGCAGATTGAACCGGGTCAAACCGTCGCCGCCTCTCTGCAGGCACCTGTATTATTTACGCTGGCTGAAGATCTGACGCATATGGAACTGCACGTGGCAGTCGACGAAGCGGATGTGGGCAAGGTTGCCGATGGTCAGTCCGCCTTGTTTACTGTGGATGCCTATCCCGACCGCAGCTATCCGGCGCGCATTACCCAGGTGCGCTATGCACCGCAAACCCTCGAAGGGGTAGTCACCTACGAGACCGTGCTTTTGGTGGACAATTCAGACCTGTCTCTGCGTCCGGGCATGACGGCCACCGCCGTGATCACCGTGCGAGAGCTCAAGGATGTAATACTGGTACCCAACGCAGCCCTGCGTTTTACCCCGCCGGTCACAAAAACGGCAAAGCGCGGCGGCGGGATCTTTGGCTCCATGTTCCGCAGGCCGTCTAGCCGGCGTCGCCCCGACGCCAATGGCAATGCGGAGCAGAAAATCTGGATCCTGCGTGACGGCCAACCGACGGCGGTTACGGTAAAGGCGGGCGCCAGTGACGGTAAGTACACCGAACTACGCTCGGCTGACATACAGCCTGGACAACAAGTCATTGTCGATGCCATCAGCGTGAAGAAATGAATGCGCAACCCGCTGCAAACGCTACACAACTGATTGCATTGTGCGGTGTCACCAAAGCATACGGCAAAGGACAGGCTGCCATGCACGCCCTGCGAGGCATTGACATTGCAATCGATCAGGGTGAGTTCGTTGCGATGATGGGGCCGAGCGGCTCCGGCAAATCCACCTGCATGAATATACTCGGCTGTCTCGATACCCCCAGTGCCGGCCGCTACCTGTTTGAGGGCGTCGAAGTAAGCCGCTTGTCGCGTGATCAACGCGCCCTGCTCAGGCGCAATTATATCGGTTTCGTATTCCAGGGCTTCAACCTGCTGGCACGCACTTCGGCACTGGAAAACGTGGAATTGCCTTTGATCTATCGCGGGGTGGCTGCTGCCGAACGGCACCGCCGTGCACGCCACGTGCTGGACGAGGTGGGACTGGCAGGCTGGGAAGACCATTCGCCCGCTGAACTTTCAGGTGGCCAGCAGCAACGCGTGGCTATCGCGAGGGCCCTCGTCACCGAACCGATGGTATTGCTTGCCGACGAACCGACCGGCAATCTGGATACCGCACGCAGCCTCGAAATCATGGAGTTACTCACCCGTTTCAACCACGATCTGGGGATCTCCATAATCATGGTCACCCACGAAGCGGAAATGGCTGCCTATGCACACCGCAAGGTGCACTTTCTGGACGGATTGATCGTCCCTGGCGAAGATCATGAAAGGATCGACGACTAATGCTCTGGAATGCCCTGTTACTGGCACTGCGCGAGATACGCCGTAACCTGATGCGATCGGCACTGACCATGCTGGGCATCGTCATTGGCGTGGCGTCAGTGATCATCATGGTTAACCTGGGTCGCGGTGCCACCGTCCAGGTTTCCGAACAGATTGCCAGCCTGGGCAGTAATCTGTTGATGGTGCGTACCGGTCAGCGCCTCGGTTTCGGCCAGCGCTCGGAGGCCGAATCATTCGACATGGATGACGTCGAAGCCATGGGTCAGGAAGTGGGCGGCGTAGCCGCAGTGGCCCCCATTGCATCGCAAAGCATGGTCGCCATCTATGGCAACCGTAACTGGACCACCACGGTGAGCGGCACCAACAACAACTATTTTTCAGTCGGCAACTGGAACCTTGCCAAGGGACGAGAATTCAGCGGCAGCGAACTGCGGGCCGGTGCCGCTGTCTGCATTCTGGGGGACACCGTGCGCAAGGAGCTGTTCGGGAATCAGGCCCCTCTCGGCGAGAAGATCCGGCTTAACAAGATCGCCTGCCAGGTCATCGGCCTGCTGGAACCCAAGGGGCAGTCGCTTGGTGGCCGCGACCAGGATGATCTCATCGCCATACCACTGCGCACTTTCTGGCGTCGTGTAGCAGGCAACCAGGATGTTCAGCTAATCTATGTCTCGGCCCGTGACGGGGTTTCTACCAGCAAGGTACAGCGCGATATCGAACTGCTTATGCGGGAACGTCGCCGTATATCGCCGACCGAAGATGATGACTTCAACGTCCGCGATATGAAAGAAATTGCCGAAGCACTGACCGGTACCACGCAAGTCCTCACGACCTTGCTCGGGGCCGTGGCCGCGGTCAGCCTGCTGGTGGGTGGTATTGGCATCATGAACATCATGCTGGTATCGGTAACCGAGCGTACCCGCGAGATTGGCATCCGACTGGCAATCGGCGCCATGGAACGGGAAGTCCTGCTGCAGTTTCTGGTGGAGGCGGTGGTGCTATCGTCCTTCGGTGGTATCATCGGCATCGCAACGGCGGTGGCGGCATCCTACGGCCTGGCCTCACTCATGAACATACCGGCGGTTCTCGATCCCGGGATCATGCTGCTCGCCTTCCTGTTCTCTGCTGCGGTGGGTGTAATTTTTGGTTACTTCCCGGCACGCAAGGCTGCACGTCTGGATCCTATCGAGGCCCTGCGTTACGAATAGAACAACCGGTAAGCCACCAATCCCTGTGCTTGATTTTGCACTGCTATTTTGAGTCCTGGGTTTTGATTATCTTTACCATGGTCTGTTCCCCCAGTGAATTCTGGTGGGTATGCTACCGCCAGGGCGGGCGGAAGCACTGACAACACAAAACAATGGTATGAACACCCGCATCCACGCAAACATTATTCAACGGCATCTTTAATCTTCTTGCCGGTTTCCTGACCGCCCTGTTTGACATCACCCCAGGCTTCTTTGCTCCCTTCCTTTGTACCCTTCCAGGCTTCTTTGCTCCCTTCCTTTGTACCCTTCCAGGCTTCTTTACCTCCTTCCTTTGCGCCTTTCCAGGCTTCTTTACTTCCTTCCTTTGCGCCTTTCCAGGCTTTCTTGCTGCCCTTTTTTACTTCACCCCAGCCCTGTTTTGCATCGCTCGCCATTTCCGAGGCAGCCTTCCCAGTTTCGGTTAGGATGCCTTCATTATTTGTTTCAGCGTAAACAGGAAGAGCTCCCAGGCTCAATAGGCCAATCAAAATACTGGCATAGTAATATTTTATTTTCATACAGATCTCCATAGTTATTCGACTATTAGGTTAAAACGCATCAAGTATCCCCAAGCATGCGCTCAATTGTGGCGATTAATTCATCCGTTTTAACCGGCTTGGCGAGGAACTCATTCCCCCCGATATTCGTACCCATTGCCTCGGTTTCATCCTTGGTTACAATGGCGGTCATGAAAATATATTTAATCTTCGAGAGTTCTTCATCTTCCTTGAGGAGTTCGGATACTTCGTCTCCGCTCATGTCCGGCATCATGACATCCAGAAAGATCAAATCCGGCTTGAATTCTTTTGCAGCTGAAACTGCCATGCTGCCCTGGTTCTCGGTGCGCACCTCGTAATCACCGGTGCGTTCCAGGTTAAGTTTTACCATGCGGGTTATTGCCGGTTCGTCATCCACCACCAGGATTCGTTTTTTCATTTGTTATCTCCAGCATTCAGTTTGAACATTATTACCACCGAGGCGCCGCCTCCCGGACGGTTCTGGATATCAATGGCACCGTGATGCAGATTGATGATATTACGCGAAACCGACAGACCCAGACCAGTCCCTTCTCCTACCGGTTTGGTCGTATAAAACGGGTCGAATATCCGGGCCCGATCCTGTTCACGGATTCCGGGACCGGTGTCCGCAACCTCCAGCCATAAAACCCGGTCACCGGGTTTGAAACGATTTTCATGATCGTGGGCCAGGTCAGTTTTGCTGGCCAGTGTTTTCATGCAACTCGATACAACCAGTTCACCATCCTGCTTCATCGCCTGCGCTGAGTTCATAAACAGGTTAATCAGGACCTGTTGCAATTTATTGTCATCAAGATTAATAGCCGGTAGATTTCCGGCAAGATCAGATTTTACTTCGATATTGCGTTGTCGCATTTCGTGGTTAACCAGTTCCAGGGATCGCCCGATGATTTCATTCAGATTACCTGGCTTTAATTGCAGCTCCTTGTCGCGGGAAAAATCCAGCAGGCCCTTGATTACCGTATCGGCACGTCGTACAGCATCATCGATGTCATTGATTACGGCACTTGTCGTTTCATTTGCAGACATCTCCTGCGACAGGTAATCAGCCCCCATCTGGATAATCGCCAGCGGGTTCTTCACCTCATGCGCCACCCCCGCCGCGAGCCGACCAATGGACTCCAGTTTTTCAGCCTGGATCAATTGTGCCTGGGCACTTTTCAATTCCCGGGTACGCTGCTGGACCCGGGCATTGAGCATCCGGTTCCAGACAGCAGTCACTGAAATACCAAGCAATAACAGTCCAAGAATAGCCAGGGCGGTATACCGGTAGATCGGGTTGTTCCAAAAGTGTGACGTGTCCTCGGGTATCCACTTGTCATGTATCGTGGTCCGCAGCGCCGGATTGATGCTGGCCAGCCCTTTGTTCAACACGCTTACCAGTTGCGGCCAGTCCTTGCGCACACCGAATCCCAGTTCAATCTTTTGTGGCAAAGTTGTGACCACTTTCAGATCCACAAATCCTTCGTTGCGGATCACAAAGTGTCCCGAATCGAGTGCGCTGACGGTAACATCCGTCACCCCGCGCGAGGTCGAATCCAGGGCAGTCCGCAAGTCATGAAACCGATCGATGGTAAATTTGTCTGTAAGGGATGTCAGTACATCGTCCCACAGATACCCCTCGACCACGGCGACCTTGTAGCCTTTTAGATCATCGAGTGAGCGGAGCTGAGATAAATCCTGGTTTGAGATAATCGCGCCCTGAATGGTGATATAGGGTTGGCTGAACGACAGATAGGCCTCACGCTGCGGGGTGCGCGCAATGGCCGTCAGCATATCCACCTTCCCATCCCTGACCATATCAAGAATGGTTTTCCAGTTTTTGACCCTGACAACTTTAAACCTGATTCCCAGTTCTTTTTCCAGTATGCGAATGTAGTCGGAAGTCATTCCCTGATAGTCGCCACTTTGGTTGAACCACTCAACCGGTGCAAAGCCGGGATCCGGTGCGATACGGATGACGGGATGGGATTTCAACCAGGCCTGTTCTTGCGGGTCCAGCGAAAGGGGAGACGTCTTTGCAGCTGGTTCGGCAATACTCTGACCTGACAGGATCACCAGCACAAACGCCAACATCAGCTGGCGGGGTGCGAAGATAAGTCCAGATAATTGCATCAGGCAAGAGCCGCCATGGCGGCGGCAGACGTTAACATCGGAGCGTGGCTCCGAAATCGACAATGATCAATCCGTACTGATCCAGTTTTTTGCCGCATCCCGTTCCGCGGTACTGAAAATCTTGACCGGGCAGGGGATCATGAAGGCGAAGGCCCGCACTCCATTCGCTACCCAGGCATGATCTGTGACCACCGCGATTTTCTCGAATGACAGCAAATGGCTCATCCCTACCTTGGCATCCTGCCACATGGCGCCGGCCGTAAAACCGTTCATCTCCGGACCCAGTTCGTACAGCATGCGAACTTTATCGAATTGTTTCAGCCTCGCTTCCACCGCTGGCACCATGATTGTTTCATAGTCCTCGGCGGTGACTTCACCACTGGCCTTGATCGCCAATACGTTGCCTGGCATGTCTTCGATGAGTTCAAGCATTACACCCTCCTGTTAGGTTGATGGGGGCTCAGTCGTCTTTTTTTCTGGCCCGGGGATGCGCCTTGTCATACACGCTGGCAAGATGCTGAAAGTCGAGATGTGTGTAGATCTGGGTAGTGGAAATATTGGCGTGGCCAAGCAGCTCCTGCACCGCACGCAGATCCTGACTGGATTCCAGCATGTGGCTGGCGAAGGAATGGCGTAACAAATGCGGATAGACCCGCATGTCGATCCCCTGCTTTACAGCCCAGTGCCTGAGCCGCGCCTGCACCGAACGCGGCGACAGGCGACGTCCCTGCCGGCTTACGAAAATGGCCGTCTCGTCACCACCGGCAACCATGTGCGATCGACATTGCAGCCAGTCTTGCAGCGCGCTCACCGCATGCCGTCCGAGCGGGACACGTCGAGTCTTGTTACCCTTGCCGGTCACTTCAACGGTGGCATCGGTCAGATCGACGCTATTCAATTCCAGCCCGACCAGCTCCGACAAACGCAGACCAGACGAATAAAACAGCTCCAGAATAGCCCGATCCCGCCGGGTCAGCGGAGCATCGCCCTGGATTTCCACCAACCGTTTGACCATATCCACATCCAGCGTATCAGGCAGCTTGCGCGCGGAGCGCGGCGCTTTGACATGGGTGGCGGGATTGGAGCTGATTTCGCCTTCACTCAATAGATAGTTAAAACAGGAACGAAACGCCGATAATTCGCGCTGCAAACTCTTGCCGTCGATACCCTGGCGATGTCGTTGGCCCACATACTGGCGTACCTCTATTTCGGTGAGATCCCGCCAGTGGTTGACCTGATGCTGGTCACAATACCGGGACAGGTTGTCCAGATCGCGGCGGTAGCTTTTCAGGGTATGGGGGGAAAGGCGGCGTTCGGTGTGCAACTTGACGAGAAACCGTTCGATACCCTGTTGCGCATCGTTGTCCACCGGTTCAGTTCTCCAGTTGCCCCTTCAGCACCCGGCTCAGCACTTTGCCCAACTGGGACAGGAACACGATTCCCATATCGGCCCGGAAGCGATTGCGATCCCGGCTGCCGATCGCCAACAGGCCGTAACACTTGCCGCCTTCCTCATTGGCCACCAGCGGTACCAGCGCCGCAGAATGAATCTGTCCGGCGGCGTCGTCGAACAGGGCATCGAGCTGACCTGGCTTGAGCGCGCCGCAAACCGGCTTGCGGCCGTTGATGACTTTTTCGAAGGCGCCCATAACCGGCTCACTCCAGTCCACCAGTTCAGGCAATTCCGCCAGATACGGGTGACCTGTATTGAACAGGCGTACCACGACTGTTTCCGCATCGAAATCATCCGCCAGGCGAGTCTGTATTATCTCGAGAATTTCCTGCAGTGAGGTCGCATCGAGCAGCGCCAGCATCAGGGCATTGATGTGCGTGTTGAGCGTTTCGTTTTTCCGTGCCGTCTGGATCAGCAATTTCAATTTATTGCGTTGCTCGTCGCGCTGCTCGCGCAACACCGAGACCTGTCGTTCCACCAGTGACACGGCACGACCTGATTCATGGGGCAGGAGTATGTCTGCCAGCAGATCGAGGTGTCGTTCGAAAAAATCGGGGTTGTCACGCAGGTAGCGGACCACCTCCCGCTCCATGTCCAGTTCATCCAGATGCAGCTTCTGCCGGGTGCTCATAGTGTCATTCTACCTTCAAATACGCTGACTGCCGGACCGGTCATCATTACCGGTTCACCTTCACCTTCCCAGCGGATGAGTAATTCACCCCCGGGCAGCGATACTCTCACCTTAGCATCCAACCCGCCTTGTTGGCGACCCACCACTACCGCGGCACAGGCGCCACTGCCACAGGCCAGAGTTTCACCGCTGCCGCGTTCCCACACGCGCAGGCGAATATGGTCCCTGCCACACACCTGCATAAAGCCGGCATTCACGCGCTGCGGGAAGCGGGGATGGGACTCGATTCGCGGCCCCAGTGTTACCACCGGTGCACTGTCCACATCGTCTACCCTGACCACCGCATGAGGATTACCCATCGATACCACGCCCACCTCTACCGGCTGCTCGTCAACGGACAAGGTGTAAACGTCCGCCCGGGACTTAGCCTCGAACGGGATCTCGGCCGGCGTCAGGCGCGGCACACCCATGTCGACCGTGACCTGTCCATCCGTTTCAATATGCAACGTGATGGTGCCCGAAATTGTCGCGACCCGGAGGGTGTCCTTGTCGGTGAGTCCCTTGTCGCGTACGTAACGCGCGAAACAGCGCGCGCCGTTACCACATTGGCCGGCCTCGCCGCCATCGGCGTTAAAAATCCGGTAGGTGAAATCCACCTCCGCCTCGCGAGGGGGCTCCACCAGCAACACCTGATCGCAGCCGACACCAAAGTGACGATCCGCAATAACGCGAACCTGATCCGGACTCAGTTCGACCGGCCGCAAGGTAGCATCAATGACTACAAAGTCATTGCCCAGGCCGTGCATTTTTGTGAATTCCAGATTCATTACGTGATGCCATTCAGTGTCTGTCCGCTTGATCGGACATCTGTGGTTAGCGGGCGACTACATTCAATTGACGATAATCGCGATAGGTGCAACGGTTCATCACCACTGTCATTCCCGCAGCCCGTGCGCGCAATGCTTCGGCTTCATTGATCACGCCATCCTGCAACCAGACTGCCTTGATCCCCATTGCTATGCAATCATCAATAATCGGCCCGATCCGGTCCGGCGCCCGAAACACATCCACCAGATCAATGGGGCCGGGTACGTCCCGCAGCGAAGCATAGGCCTTTTCGCCCAGCACTTCATCCACTGCCGGGCGGATTGGGATTATCTGGTAACCAAAACCCTGCAGGGCGCTGGCCACCTGATGGCTGGGCCGGTTGGCCTTGGGTGACAGGCCCACCACGGCAATATGCCGGACTGTCTCAAGCAAGGTTTTGATTTCATCGGATTCCGGATTCTGAAATATCACGACTTTCTTCCCGCCATTGAATCATCCTGGTAGATCCCATTGGACCCCGATAAAATAACTGTTCCCGATCGGACTACCATCCACCAAACGACTCTGGTTAAATTGCGCCTCCACATACACATATTGCGTGAGATTTTTAAAATTGTAGCGTAAACCCAGCAATTCGTATTGCAACTGGTATTTGCCCACCTGACTTTGATCAGAATCCGGGTGCAGATAGTTAAGTCCGGCAGTAACGGTATATCTTTTCTGAAAAGTATACGAACTGAACACTTCCCAACCCCAGGTATCGAAATATTTTTCCTCGTCGGTTGTCATGTGGTTTAACAGACGGGAGACCACGGTACCCACGTACCAGTTTTTGCCGAACCAGCGGGTCCCGATGATAAACGCCTGATCATTTCCCGTGATCCTGGCGGCCTGAATGTCGGGGTTGACCAGATCAGTAATATTGGCCTGATTATAGGCGAGACCGATCGTGTAGTTATTCCGGGTTGTCAGGACGGCGCTCAAGCCAAACTGGGTGCCGTATTTTTGTCCGCTCACCTGGGGAATCGGCTGAGGTTGCTGGATCTGCATGTTGAGGTTGAACGGCGCAATCCCCAAGGTGGCGGGAAAGATGTCCAGCTGCAGCCGGGTTTGCAAGACATCATTCGCACGGCCCGTACCACTGTCGCCACCATCAGTACCAGCATTATAGGCGCCGCTGGCGTTGCCGCCCCTCACTGAAAATCGATCGGTATAACCCGCTATCCGGTAATAGGTGGACCAGTTCTTGCCATAGATCAGATACATGTTGGGCGTTTCAAGCCCCACATACAGCAGGCGCCTGAAGACAGAATCTGAAAACTGTTCCGCCGGTGGGCTGGCGTTTGAATCAAATGCTGCCTTTATGCTTTGCAGGCCGTCCATGGTATTAAACCCGACTTCCGCCCGCCCCAGTAACCAGTACTGAGGTCTGAACTGCCACTGCCCATTCACACCGGCTCGAGATCCTCCGTCACTCCAGCCCGAGCTCTTCTCACCAACGCCGTACTTTATCCGTACACTGCCGTATAGACTGATGCGATTCGGTTGTTCTGCCGCCGCTTTGCTATCTACCTGCTTGGCAACTTCTCGTTTGGCCAGGGGATCTTCGTCGGCCTGCGCTTCCTGCACGCGTGCGATACCTGCCTCGGTCTTGGTGGTGGCGGCGGTAGTTGTTTCATTCGGTGAGGTCTTTTGCGCTGGCTGCCCGGCTGCTTCCGGTGGAGAAGGCGACCCGGGTATCGGAGTTGTGCTGGTCTGTTCCGCCGCAAGAAGTTCGCTCTCACCTGCCAGGAATATCAGCATCACCCCCAGGCGGATGAAAACATAGCGAGCCCTATTGTGATTTAGCAACCGACAGTCCCTCATGGCATGACACCGGCAACGACAAAATGCCTGTCTGACACGACGTTGATCTCAAAATCGAGTTGTGCCAGTTCGAGTTGCCGTTCGACCTCGGCGGGTGTATAGGCGGCACACAGGGAATGAAAGAAATCCTGCTGCAGGATGGCCGGCTCGTCAGCAGCATAGCGCTGTTGAAACTGGCGTGCCTCTGCTTGCGATACTGGCCGCATCAGATCCATCACAAACACCGGCGCCCCGGCGCAGGTGAACTGGCGAATCGCCTGCCATAACACCATCGGGTCCGCCAGGTGGTGCAGCAGGCTGTTGCTGATGACCACGTCATAATCATTCCGGGGCAACGTTGGCGTCGGCAGGTGTGCGTGGATCAGACTGACCCGCGAATCCAGACCGGCCGACTCGACCGCGTGCTGACCATAATTGAGCATGGCCCGCGCCCCGTCCACACCCTGCAGGCGGCAGGCGGGAAAGGCCTGTGCAAAACGGAGTGTGATATCGGCAGGTCCACATCCGAGATCCAGCACCATGCCGGCGGGACTCAAATCCGGAAAGGTCTCACGAAACAACTCGATAAACTGACTGTGTGGC
>JAJDNN010000119.1 GCA_022340685.1 Pseudomonadota bacterium | reverse complement strand
GCGCAACCGGCCGGCAATCGTGTGATCGAGGATACAGAAGTGGAGAATATGGATGGTTGTTCAAAGATAACCATTACCTTTGTGCTTCCGGTTCAGTATCTCTCGAGTTTTCCGGCCTCCCAAGGCAAGGAACTTCGGGTTCAGTTCAAACCCCTGGTTACGGACAGGGAAACCACACCGGCCGTGTTCGGAAACGAGGTGGTCCGCCTCATGGGCGACCCGGTAGTCAATGTTACGCGTTTTGAATATAGCGGCGAATTCTTTCCCGACAATCCCTACCTGTGGCTGACATTTTCAGACACGGTGCACTTCAAAGTTGAGCAGGGCTCGGATTTTCGCAGTCTGACATTATTTCTTGCGCCCAATTCCGTCAGCGACTGCGAATAAACTTTTTTGTACATGGATTGGTATGCCGGTTGAAATCAGGCATGAGGTCCTTTGGCGTGTTGCCGGAAAAAATAATGAACGCGGTGGTTGCAACATTCGTTGAATTGCTTACCTCTGACGATATCCGGCAATGGCGCTGGTGTGCATGGCTGGCAGGTATGATGTTTATATTTTTAGTTCATGTGGATGCCGTGGAAGCTGGAGCAGGTGTCAATCTGGATTATCCGTACGCCATCAATCTGGAGTCGACAGCTAAACCGGTAGAACCGAAGTCAATCCCCTATTTGCCGGAGTTCAAAAAATACCGGCTCTATACAACCGAACTGGCCAAGGATGGAAAGACCTGGCATCGACTGCGGCTTGGTTTCTTTCCAACCAAGCAGGAAGCGTTGAAGGTATATGATCGTATCTCAGAGGCTTATCCATTTGCCTGGGCGACGATTGTGTCGCGGGAAGAACGGGACGCGTCCGCAAAAACGGCCATCGTACTAAAAGGCAAACCCCTGGCGGATATCAGAAGTGATCCGGAAGTTGTTGTGCCGTTGACAGGTGGGATAAACCGGACTGAAGCGTTATACCTGCCAGCCGAGGTGCCTGTGATCGAGCCGTCGATGGTTACCGGTTCTGCTGCTGTCCCGGCGCCGGAAGCGGAACCTGACGTAAAGCCGGAAGTGGACTCGGGTGTAAAGCCGGCACCTGTCTCGGAGCGACCCGCATCGCCCGCTTCCGCCGGGGTTGCGGTTCCTCTGGCAGCAGCAGAACTTTCTGTGAGTGAATCCCCTCCTAATGTAGCACCCTCGGCTGTTAATGTCGCCAAGTCCGATACAGGACGCTCCGCGCAACTGCTGGAAATGGCACGCAAGGCGTTTACCGCCGGCGAGTATGAAAAGACCATCCAGTTGACCACCGCAATCCTAGAGTTACCCGAGTCTCCTCAATCACAGGCTGCGCTGGAGCTATTAGGCCTGGCACGAGAACGTAACGGCCAACTGGCGCATGCCCGGGTCGAGTATGAAAAATACCTTGCGCTTTATCCTGAAGGTGAGGATGCGGAACGGGTCAACCAGCGTCTCGCCGGTCTGATTACGGCGACCAGTAAACCCACCCGTCTTGCCAGCGATACGAAAAAAATGACAAAAACCAAACGTTCGTCCGGTTGGCAGGCGCTTGGCAGCCTGTCCCAGTATTATTATCGGGACGAGCGCTCTATCGATGAAGAAGATAATCTGGTTGATCTGTCCCAACTTGTTACAACGTTCGATTTGACCGCGCGAAGCAGGGGGGAAGAATACGACCAGCGGATACAAATTACAGGAGATCATTCGGCTGATTTTCTGAATGACGAAAGTGAAGGGCGGTTCTCCCGGTTCTTTTATGAAGTTATAGATAGAAAAGATAATAACAATCTGAAACTGGGTAGACAGACCTATAGCCAGGGCGGCGTGCTTGGCAGGTTTGACGGTATGTTATTGGGCGTGTCGCCAGACAAGAAAACCAAGATAAACGCCGCACTTGGTTATCTGCTGGATACGGAAGGACTGATTGATTTTAATTACACGACAAACCGGCGATTTATTACGTTGAATATCGATATAGGCAATGAGCTCAAGGACTGGGATATAAATTTCTATGGCATGCAGCAAATGGTTGATGACATAGTGGACCGTCAGGCGATTGGTGGTGAATTCAGATATTTCAAACCTGAATTTAATGTTTTTTCAACCATTGATTATGACACTTCTTATAATTTGTTAAATATTTTTCTGCTCAATGCAAACTGGGTTTTTCAACAGCGGGGAAATATGTTCCTGACCGTAGACATACGAAGGGTTCCTTACCTGTCTACCAGTAATGCGCTTCAGGGACAACCGTTTACTACTATGAGTGAGCTGCTGGAGATTTTTACTGTAGATGAAGTCAGACAGCTGGCTCTGGACAGGACCGCATTGAGCCGAACCTTTACTGTTGGTGGTTCAAAACAGTTAAACGGGTTTTTGGAGGGGTATGGTCAGTATCAAATAAGTGGTGATTTCACTCTAAACACGACGACCAGTACACCGGCATCGGCCGGTGTGCCATCCTTGACTGGCACGGGAAATAATTATTTTATTGGCGGTCAGTTTATCGGCAACGGAATTATCAAGCGTGGGGACACCAGTATTCTGTCGTTGCGATTCGGATCCACGGATACGGCACGCGATATTGCCGTAAGTTTTGATACGCGCTATCCATTTACACGAAATCTGAGATTCAATCCGCGCTTTCAATATTTACGCCGTACCGGTAATCAGAACGGAGGCGTACTCAGTACAATCCGATTGTCGGCGAAAATGGATTATCGCATCAAGAACACACTCACCCTTGAGGGTGAAATCGGTATTGATGATACCAAAGATGAAGTGGACGGTTTTGCGACTACCAGCAAGTCGCTGTTTTACTATGTCGGATATCGTTGGGATTTTTAATCAATTGCGCTGGCTTTTCCTGCACAAGCCGCGGAATGAATCAGAGCGGTTCGCTAAGCAGGATGGTTTCGTGGGGTTGTAGAAATCGTAACCGCTCGGCCATGGCGGGGTTCATGTGTATTCGGCCTTGTGCGTCGATCAGAAGGACATAATGCAGGTCCATTTTTTTTGCGATGGCATACCATTCATCCGGCCCGGCCACAAACAGGGCCGTGGCGGCCGCGTCTGCGACCGCAGCATCGGGGTGGATAACGGTGACGGACTGGCTCTTGTCCGCCGGGTAGCCAGTACGCGGGTCGAGGATGTGGTGATAGCGTTTACCCTGATATTCGTAATAGCGCTCGTAGTCGCCGGAGGTAAACACGCTTTCGCCATCCTGTACATCGACCGTGGCTAGCACACCGGGTGCGCGCGGATCACGGATCCCGACCCGCCAGGGACGGTCGCCATGTCGGCCGAGCACCTTGAGGTCACCACCGGCATTAATGACGGCATTGCTGATGCCCATGTCTTTCAGTTCCGCGAGTTCCCAGTCGATGGCTAGCCCCTTGGCCATGGCGCCGACGTCGAGTTTTACTGCCGGGTTGGTGCTCTTGAGGCGTATCCCGTGGATTTCAATGTCGTCGACGGTCGGGTTTTGTTCCACCAACGCGGTGATGGCCTGTGCATCCGGCGGCGGACCCTTGGGCAGGTCGTCACTGTGAAAGCCCCACAAGTCGAGCAGTTTGCCAATTGCCGGGTTGTACAGGTAGCCGCTTGCGGGCGACAGTTCGCGGGAGCGTTCAATAACAGGTAACACCGACGGATTGACGGAAAACTCTGCGCCCAATGCCAGTAGTTCATTGGTACGGGCCAGCGGGCCGGGTTGCCAGGGATGCCATATGAAATGCAAGTATTCGAAGTCTTCGCGCAGGGCGGTGAAGGCGTGCTCGGCTGTGGTTTCATCCACGTCATACAGTGTGGTTTCTACTAGAGTGCCGAATATCAGCTGGGTGTCCTCGTATTCCTGAGGCGCCTTGTTGCAGGCAGTCAGCACCGGCACGACGAGCAGCAGGCCCAGTGGAGCAAGATACCTAATGGGAATCATGGGTCAGGTTTTAAAGCCGCTCTGCGATGCAGTCCATTAGCTGGCCGCCGATGTCGATCTGGTACTGTGCGTCCAGTTCGCGGATACAGGTGGGGCTGGTGACATTAACCTCAGTCAGGTAGTCACCAATCACATCCAGGCCGACAAAGATCAGTCCCTTGTCCCGCAGCAGCGGAGCGACTTGCTGACAAATCCACCGGTCTCGTTCTGACAATGCCACTCCGACCCCGCGTCCCCCAAGGGCGAGGTTGGCGCGGGTCTCGCCTTCGGCCGGCAGGCGCGCCAGGGCATAGGGTACCGGTTCGCCGTCGATTAGCAGAATGCGCTTGTCCCCGGCACTGATTTCCGGGATAAAGCGCTGGGCCATAATTTGACGACGACCGTTATGGGTGAGGGTCTCGATGATCACCCCGATATTGAGGTCGTCCTGTGTCACCCGGAAGATGGAAGTGCCACCCATACTGTCCAGGGGTTTCAGAATAATATCCGTGTGCTGGGCCAGAAACTGCCGTATGAGTCCGGCCCGGCTAGTGACTAGCGTCGGCGGGGTGCATTGCGGGAACCAGGCGGTAAACAGTTTTTCATTTGCATCCCGCAAGGATTGCGGCTTGTTGACTATCAGTGATCCCGCTGCCTCGGCCAGCTCCAGCAGGTACGTGGTGTAGATGTAATCCATATCGAACGGGGGATCCTTTCGCATCATGATCACATCGAGTTCTGCCAATGGTTGATCGATGACTTCGCCCAGACTGAACCAGTCAGCCGGATCCTCCCGTACCTGCAGCGGTCGCATCAGACCCCGTGCCCCGGTTTGCCCGAGGAACAGGTCGGACTGTTCCATATAATAAAGTTGCCAGTCGCGGCGCTGCGCGGCCAATAGCATGGCCAGGGTGCTGTCCTTCTTGAAATTGATGGACCCGATGGGATCCATGATGACGCCAAGCGTGATCGACATACGGGCTAGCGGGTCGAGGCGTATTCGCGTGCTGCGGCGAGGAGTGCAAGCCGGGCAATGACACCGTAGGCATAGAAACGGTTGGGATCGGCATCCGGTGCCTTGCTGCTATCGGGACTGTTGCAAGTTTCGGCAAAGGCCAGGGGTTCGAAATACATGCCAGGCGCATTGAGGTTTTCATTGGCACTGCGCGAGGTATGTACTCGGTAAAAACCGCCCACCACAAAATGATCAATCATATAAACCACTGGTTCAGCGACCGCCAGATCTTTACCCCAGGTTTCGAAGGTATAGACGCCTTCCTGCATGATGACTTTGTTTACACTCTGCCCTCCCTTGCTGGCAGACATGCGGGTGCGTTGCTTGCGATTGAGTTCGACAACCTCGTCTGCGCTATGCACGGTCATGATACCCATTCCATAGGTACCGGCGTCAGCTTTGACGATGACAAAGGGTGGTTTGTCGATGCCGTGTTCATTGTATTTTTTCTGAATATCGGTCAGCAGGCGATCCACATTTTTTCGCAGGCAGTTTTCACCCTCACGTTTCATGAAATTAATTTCCCCGCAGTTGCGAAACAAGGGATCGATGAACCACGGATCCAACTCGGCCATTGCGGCAAATTCGTTTGCAACCTTTCGGTACTCGGCAAAGTGCGCTGATTTCAGGCGATTACCCCAGCCCATGCCAAGCGGCGGCAGGATTTCCTGCGCCAATCCTTCGAGGATTTCGGGCCGTCCACTCGAGAGGTCATTGTTCAGTATCACAACACAGGGATCGAAGCCATTGACCGAAATCCGGTCTGCCTGGCGCTGCACCGGTTCCAGGACAAGCTGGTGGCCCGAGGGCAGGCTAATTTGCTGGTTTTCCTCAAGATCCTCACTTAAAGAGCCGATACGTACCTCGAAGCCCGCTTTATGGAAAATGTCCTGCAAGGTCAGCACACTTTCCAGATAAAACTGATTACGAGTGTGGCTTTCGGGAATGATCAGGACCTTGGCAGCGGCCGGGCAAGAATGTTCGATGGCAGACTGAACGGCCTGGATGCACAGCGGAATGAAGGCAGGATTCAGATTATTGAAACCGGCCGGAAACAGGTTGGTATCGACCGGCGCAAGTTTGAAGCCGGCGTTGCGCAAGTCTACCGAGGCGTAAAACGGGGCGGGTGTTTTGAGCCATTCGCTGCGTAACCAGGTTTCGATCTTGGCCTGGCAGGTTAGCAGGTGGGATTCGATATCATATAACGGCCCCGACAGGGCGGTAGTGAGATGCGGGACAGCGTGGAGGTGCTCAACACTCATAAAGAAGCTCGTGACTGGTGGTGAAATTTGCAGTGCATTAGATTGTGATACTAACCCAGCTTACCGTGAACTGCAGATTCGATTCGCTCCTGGAAGTCGACCACCTCCGGGTGGAAACAGAACCGGCACCGTATTCCGGCGATGACCTGTCCGAAGTATTATAGTATTGGGCTCTAAAATGTTCTATAAAATATAGACTTATAGATAGTTTCTCAAAACTGTGTTAAATAAAGGCTGATGTGATCAGGTGGTTGATACCGACACAGAACATAAAATTGTTTAATTAAACTTAATGAAAACAGGTAGTTATAAAAGTGCTGGCAGAGAAACCAATGGCTGAAATGTACCAGGGTCTAAAGGTGATGGTAATTGATGACAGTAAAACCATCCGCCGTACCGCGGAAACCCTGCTGAAGAAAGTGGGTTGCGAGGTAATTACAGCCTCCGACGGGTTTGAAGCGCTCGCCAAGATTGCTGATAACAGCCCAGACATTATTTTTGTGGATATTATGATGCCACGTCTTGATGGTTATCAAACCACTGCCCTTATCAAGAACAACAAGGTTTTCAAGGAGACACCCGTAGTCATGCTATCAAGTAAGGACGGCCTGTTTGATCGGGCGCGTGGCCGCATTGTGGGGTCAGAACAGTATCTGACCAAACCATTTACCAAAGATGAACTGCTTAGCGCCATCAGCGAGCTGGTGCACTAATGGCCACTCGTAAAAAGGTTCGGGCACTCACATAGCCTATTTGTCAGGAGTTAGCTTATGGCACGCGTACTTATAGTTGATGATTCACCGACTGAAATTCATGTTCTGACAGGGATACTGCAAAAGAACGGGCACGAGGTTGATTCTGTAGATAATGCAGAGGCAGGCATTTCCCGCGCCAAGGAAGCACTACCAGAACTGATATTAATGGATGTTGTCATGCCCGGTATGAACGGCTTTCAGGCCACCCGCTCCATTAGTAAAGATCCACAAACCCAACATATTCCGATCATTATTGTAACCACCAAGGATCAGGAAACAGATCGGGTGTGGGGCATGCGCCAGGGTGCGAAGGATTACATTACAAAGCCAGTGAATGAGTCGGAGTTGGTCAGTAAGATCAATGCGGTGTTGGGGGGGTAATGAACACCGAATTATCACTGCCCCCTTATGAATTGTTACAAAACATCCAGGCCCGAAGCCAGGCCAAGGCTTTTGGCCTGCCACAGAAAACCGAAGTGCGTCGCACCTGGTCGGGTATCGGATTTCGATTCGGTGGTCATCACCTGGTAGTACCGCTGGGGGAAGTTGCTGAGATCCTCGAGTATCCAGATTTGACGCGGGTCCCCAATGCAAAACCATGGGTACTCGGAATTGCGAATATTCGCGGCAGTCTGCTACCGGTACTGGATTTGAAAGGTTTTGTAGAAGGAAGTAATACCAAGTTAAGTCGAATTAGCCGGGTATTGGTGACTCACCAGGAAAATATTTCTAGTGGCGTCATGATCGATGAGGTTCTGGGCATGCGACATTTTTTTGAAGAAGAAAAATTGCAAGATGTCAGTGAATTTGCCGATACATTGAAACCCTTTCTGGATGATGGGTATAAGCAGGGTGAACAAAATTGGGGTGTTTTCAGTATGCGTAAGCTAATTTTAAGCCCGAAGTTCATGGAAGTAGCAGGACGAGGTTAACACTAACCTTTGCGGTATGGAGTCAGGTATTAATACATCCGGGTCAACCCGGTCTGTTCATAACGATAATTTTTAAAGATTTCAGGAGCAGTTAAATGAAACCCAAAGCAAAAGGCACAACCGGCGGTAGTGCAGCAAACCGCACGATGATCTTCTTGATGATCCTGCTGGTCTTGTCAGTCATCGCCATGGGGCTCATGTACGGGCGGGTCGCTATTTTTGAATCAAAGGACCGTCAGTTCCTCAACCAGATTGGTGATGAACGCGTACTGGCACAGGAAATCGCCAAGGAGGCCACCCAGGCCTCGCGCGGTAGTCTGGATGCGTTCCCACGCTTGCAAAAGTCGCGTGACGAATTTGAGAGAACCCTGAAACTGCAAACCAAACAGGTGCCTGTAGAGGCCGCTGGTGCCATGAAGGCATTGCAGAAAACCTGGGCCGAAATGCGCAAGGATGTGGATGTCATTCTGCAACGGCGTGAAGTGGTCAGTACCATGACCGACTATATCCAGAATATTAACGAACAAATTCCGACCTTGCTGGCCCTGTCCGATGAAGTGGTCGCTGCCATGACTGAGCAACAGGCACCGCCCGATCAGATTTATATTGCAACCCGCCAGTTGATGCTTACCCAGCGTATATCCTCCAATGTGAACCGGGTATTGGCCGGGGGCGAGGAAGCCGTCACGGCTGCAGACCGATTCGGGCGTGATGCTGCCCTGTTTGGCCGGGTCATTGAGGATATGCTGCGCGGCAACAAGAAAATGGGCGTCCAGCGTATTTCGAATCCTGTTTCGCGTGCGAAACTTGAAGATGTGCGCAAGCTGTTCATGTCCATCCGCACTCAGGTGGGTGGGATTCTGGAGCGCTCACCGGAAATGTTCCAGGTGTCCGGTGCCGCCGAAGCCATCCTGGGCATGAGTGAACAGTTGCCCGGAAAAATCGAAGGGTTGTCGACTTCCTATCAGGCCGCCATCAGAAACCGCCTCGAAGCATGGCTTGTATATGTGTTCGCAGCGGTCGCGCTGGTCTCTGTAATTATGCTGGCCTTCATATTCATGCGGGATTCCAAGAAACGGCTGGCAGTGACCGAGCGGCAGCGCCGCGAAACGGAAGAACTGAACGCGGCTAACCAGGAAGCCATTCTGCGACTGCTGGACGAAATGGGTGACCTGGCTGATGGCGACCTCACGGTATCTGCCACGGTAACCGAAGATGTTACCGGCGCTATCGCAGATTCCATTAACTACGCTATCGATGCCCTGCGTAACCTGGTATCGGCAATTAACGATACTACCCAGCAGGTGTCTTCTGCGGCACAGCAGACACAGGCGACGGCCATGCATCTTGCGGAGGCAAGTGATCACCAGGCCCAGCAGATAACCGATGCGAGTACGGCCATTAACGAAATGGCTATCTCAATCGAAGAAGTGTCGAATCACGGTGCCGAGCTGGCTTCCGAAGCAGAACGGGCGGTGAACATCGCCAACCAGGGTACCGAAGCGGTGCAAAAGACGATTCACGGGATGGATAACATTCGTGAAAATATTCAGGAAACCTCAAAACGTATTAAACGGTTGGGCGAATCCTCTCAGGAAATTGGTGATATCGTTGAGCTGATTAATGATATTGCCGAGCAAACCAATATTCTGGCACTCAATGCGGCGATTCAGGCGGCCATGGCGGGTGAAGCAGGTCGTGGTTTCGCAGTCGTAGCCGACGAAGTACAGCGACTGGCAGAGCGCTCCGCAGATGCAACCCGGCAGATTGAGGCGCTGGTAAAAGCGATTCAGTCCGACACCAATGAGGCAGTCGCCTCGATGGAGCAAAGTACTTCGGAAGTGGTGGCCGGGGCGCAACTTGCGCAGGATGCCGGTCAGGCATTGGAGGCTATTGAATCAGTATCCCAGCATCTGGCCGAGTTGATTAGTAGTATTTCGGATTCTGCTCGTCAGCAGGCTAACGCGGCAACCAACATTTCCGACACCATGAACGTGATTCAGGAAATTACCACCCAGACTTCGGCCGGTACCAATGAAACCGCCGCTTCAATCGGTAATCTGGCAGAACTGGCCAATGAGTTGCGTAATTCGGTTGCCGGTTTCCAACTGCCACAAGCCTGATTCGGCTGAGAGGGAGTAGTGCAGTTGGTGGCAGCACAAAAAAAGCGCACACAATCTGGAGCCTGGCAACGCAAGGCACTGGAGGAGATGGATACCTATGAGTTCCGTCAGTGGGCCGAGTTACTCGAAAAGCGTACGGGCATCAGTTTGCCCGAGAAACGCAAATCGTTTCTCCAGACCAGTCTCAGCATCCGCATGCGTGAATTGGGCCATGATACGTATCAGGAATACCTGCGCTATGTTCTCGCGGGGCGGCGTGGTGCTGTGGAATGGGAAATCCTGGTGGATCGCCTTACCGTCCACGAAACACGTTTCTACCGTGACGAAAAAGCGCTGGAACTGATCCGCACCCGGTATCTGGATCAATTATCGCCCGGCGATGAACCCTGCCGAGTCAATCTTTGGAGTGTCGGGTGTGCCACCGGTGAAGAACCCTATTCACTGGCTATCTTGCTGGATTCCCATCTGCACGAACGCGGTATCAATGCTTACCAGGCCATCATGGCGAGCGATATTAGCAGTGCGGCACTGGCCACGGGACGACAGGGTATTTACCAGAAAAATCGTTTACGAAATCTGTCGCAAAATCAGATTAATCGTTACTTCACTCAGGTTGGTGAACAGCATTTTCAGGTCATTCCATCGATTCGTGAACGGGTCTGTTTTACCCGCCTTAACCTGTTGCATCTGACTGAATTGAAACAGGCTATGATGGATATCATTGTTTGTCAGAATGTGCTGATTTATTTTCAGCGGGAAAAGCGACTGGTGATTTTGGATCAACTTGCCCGGCAATTGCGGCCTGGCGGTATGTTGGTATTGGGTGCAGGAGAAATTACCGACTGGGAATATCCTGGACTGGAAAATATGGATTATCCCGGTACCCTTGCCTATCGCCGAACTACGCAGCTACGGAGAGAGCCATGAAAGCGGGTAATGATCTCGATATTAATACCTTAAGCTGGGTTAAATCGGAAATCGACGAAACGCTCAAGCAGGCACGCCTTTCGCTGGAAGCTTATGTGGAAAATCCGGCGGATGACTCCAAGCTGCAGTTTTGTCTTAACTACGTGCATCAGGTGCGCGGGACGCTGCAAATGGTGGAGCTGTATGGCGCTGCGCTGGCCGCAGAGGAAATGGAAATTCTGAATCAGGCGTTGATCGATGATCAGGTGAGCAACCGGAACGATGCGTATGAAGTACTGATGCGCGGCATTTTGCAGTTGCCGGATTATCTTGAACATCTGCTGACCGGCCATAAGGACATTCCGGTGCTCCTGATGCCATTACTGAATGATTTACGTGCGTCACGCGGCGAAGCCCTGATGTCGGAAAATTCACTGTTTACGCCGGATCTGTCCATTATGGCGCCGGCCGTAACCAATCCCGTAACAGCGGAAATCAGTGATGTGGTACGCAAGCTGCGGCACAATTATCATCTGGGCCTGCTTGGCTGGTTCCGCGACAAGGACAGTGAGGCCAGTCTGGCACGCATCAACGAAGTAATTAACAAATTGCGTGAAGTAGCCGGAGAGGCGGAAATCAACCGGCTGTTGTGGGTCGCCAGCGGGTTGGTCGAAAGTTTGCGTAGCGGGGGGCTGGACAGTAGTGTCTCGGTGAAGTTGTTACTCGGTCAACTCGACCGCCAGTTCAAGCGCATTATCGATCACGGTAGCATGGCCCTGAGTGGGGAGCCGCCTGTCGAGTTGCTTAAAAACCTGCTGTACTACGTAGCAATGTCGACGTCTTCTGACGACCAAACCCGGAACGTCAAAGAAACATTCCGACTCGAAGAAGTCATGCCCGATACCCATACGCTGGAGCAGGCGCGTGCCGACCTGGCCGGGCCAAATGCGGCCTTGATGAACACGGTATCGACGGTTTTGCTTGAGGACCTGACTCGGGTCAAGGACATGCTTGATGTCTTTATGCGGAATTCGGAGCGTGACAATCAGGAACTCAGACCATTGACAGAAAGCCTCAGTCAGATGGCCGACACGCTTGGTATGATGGGGCTGGGTCTACAACGCCGCACGGTACAGGACCAGGTAAAAGTTCTTACTGCCATTGCAGATGGTGAACGGACCCTGGCAGAAAATGATTTAATGGATGTGGCTGGCGCCGTGTTGTCACTGGAGAATTCGCTCCGCGAATCCAGCGTCGCACGCGCCGCCAATCTGGATGCCGAAGGCGCAATGGGCAAAGACGGCGAAGCCCAGGAAAAATTACGCGAAGCCGAGCAACAAAAATTGTTGACCACGGTTATCGAGCAAGCGCGAGGCGAGTTTGCAAACGTCAAAGATGCCCTCAATGATTTCAGCCGGAATACGACAAACGTTGATGTTCTGGAAGGTATTTCAGGTTCCCTGGATCAGATTCGCGGCAGTCTTACGATTCTCGGTTTATCGGATGCGGCTGACTTGCTGGCCCGTTGCGCCAGCTATGTACAGGAAAACTTGCTGAGCAAGCGTATCGTCCCCGATGAAGATGTGCTGGACCCGCTCGCTGATGCAATCAGCAGTATCGAATATTATCTGGAATCACTGGCGGGCAAATGGGGACATCCGGAGACGATTCTCGATATTGCACGTAACAGTTTGCAGATCCTCGGCGAATCCAGCCGGACTGTTGAGGAAGCCGCAGCTGACTCAACCCATCAGGACCTGGCTCAGCCCAATATCGCAGTGCTCGAGGATAGTCGCACCGACGATGAAGATGATACGTTGGTGGATTTGCAGGCACCAGGTACAAGTGCACTACCGGACCAATCAGAACCTGCCAGCCTGGAACCGGCAACCGGCAGTTTTGAAACCGTGGTTACTGATGATGAGGATACCTTCACCGAAATCACCCTGGATGATGTGCCTCTGCCCCGGGATGCAGAGGAAGAGGAACCGTTTTCACTTGAAATCGATGATTCCGATCAGACTTCCGAACTGAGTCTGAAGGATCTGGAACAGGCCCTGGAAATCGAAGGCCAGGAGCACGCAAAGGCAGACGAGCCTGACGAATCGGCGACTACCCTGAATGATATACCCGCCCCGGATGTTGCGCCGACGGCGGAAGAGTCTACGAACCTGCCATCAGATTCCGACGACACGACGGCACTGTCTATTGAAGGCATGGACTTTGCGCCACTGGAAGCGACTGACAGCGACGCATCGACTCAAGCTGGTGCATTATCGCAAAACGATATCCGTGTTGAAACAGACATACCTTCGGTAGCGAATGAGGCAGAGCAGGTTGAATCGGATGTTTCCTCGCATTCGATGCACGACCTGTCTGTGCATTCGATGCACGATCTGTCTGACAGTTCTTCATCGTCAATTCAGATGGTGATTGAGCCGCCTGATGAAATCGACGAGGAAATTATTGAGATTTTCCTCGAGGAAGCAGAAGAGGAACAGGAGAAAATTACGCAGCTATTACCCCGTTGGATATCCAATCCGGCGGATGAAGAAGCGCTGATGGACATGCGCCGTTCTTTTCACACCCTGAAAGGTTCTGGTCGGTTGGTTGGCGCCAAGGATGTGGGTGAATTTTCCTGGGCCTTTGAAAACTTGCTCAACCGGGTTATCGACAACACCCTGGAAACCAGCCCCGTCCTGTTTGAGCTTCTGCAGCGCGGCTGTGACATGCTGCCCCATCTGTTTGATCTGTACCGTAAAGGCGGGCAGCCAGAGCAGGCTGTCTACGCCTTGATGGGATATGCTGATGATCTGAGCCAGGGTAAGGCAGTCGAACTTCCTGCCGGGCAGGCGGAAAACGATCTGGCGGAGTCCCCGGCAGAGCGTGTTTCGGAAGCGCCACCTCCGGTCGACGTGTATGAGCCTGAACTGACAGCCGAACCGGAAATGGAAGCCGAACCGGAAATGGAAGCCGAACCGGAAATGGAAGCCGAACCTGAAATGGCAGCTGAACCCGCACCCACATCCGAACTGGAATACGAACCGGAGCCCGTACCGGGCATTGATCCAGTCCTGTTGGACATCTACCGCAAGGAAGTCAGTACGCACCTGGCCAGCCTGCGGGAATACCTCAATGGCTGGCATGCCGGTATTGATCGCAGCGCTAACGACAACCTGCTGCGGGCCCTTCATACCCTGACGGGCAGCTCCCGGACCACCGGTGTCAGCGCCATTGCCGATTTGTGCGGTCAATTTGAAAATCATATCAAGGCACTGCAACAGGCTGAGCAGCCCTTCGGAAATAAGGCCGCCAGCCTGCTGGAGAGTGCCATTGACTATATTGCCGAGACAACAGGCAATCTGAATCAGCCGGGTGGGGAAATTTCCAATCAGGGTGAGTTGCTCATCGCCGAACTGGCCGAGCTTGTTGTTACCCCAGACAAGGTAGAGCCGGACCTGTCACCAATAAGCGAAGTACCAGACGAACCTTCAATCGCAGAGAGTGAAATTCCGACGGCGATTTCGGAACTGATTCAAACCCCGGCACCGCCGCCGCGTGACTACGATGAGGAACTGCTGGGGATTTTTATTGAAGAAGGTGAAGAGATCCTGGAAGAAAGTGATCAGGTTCTGAATCACTGGTTCCAGGACCCCGAAAACATGGAAGATCTGGAGGCCCTGCAGCGTCATTTGCATACCCTCAAAGGCGGCGCGCGCATGGCAGGCGTAGTCGAACTCGGGGATTTGGGCCACAGTATTGAATCCCTGCTGACCGCCGTGGTGGATGGTCATTTTCCGGTTTCCAAACGCATGTTCGACCTGATCCAACGTTCCCATGATCGTCTTGCGAGCCTGCTGGAAGAGGTCAAGCAGAATCATGGGCTGCATCCTGCGCTTGACCTGATCCGGGAAGTTGATGAAATGCTGGGTCGTAGTTCACTCGGGAAGTCGTCGGTGACCGACGAATTCGAATCTGCCAAGCCCGATGCGGCAATGCCAGAAACAGATATATTGGAACAAGACCTGCAGATTGAGACAGGGCCAGCGGAAGAACCTGGCGCCGGGTTACCCATCGAACCGGAAGCTGGCAAAGAACACACGGAGCAGGCACCGCCAATAACGCCCGACCGGGAGTCCGCGATTCCGTTTGAAACAGCCGAAACTGTTTCGCCTCGAGTCCCTGCGGAATCGGACAACGTAGTCGAACTTGCAGCGCAGGGTACTGCCGAGGTTTTTGCCGAAGAAATACCTGAAGCGCCCCTGACCGGCACCGGGGATCGGCGCAAGGTGCCGCGGATTCAACATGAGCAAGTGCGGGTTCGTGCTGATTTGCTGGACAACCTGGTGAATTTTGCCGGTGAAGTGAGTATCTACCGCTCCCGCATGGAGCAGCAAACCAACTCGTTCCGATATAACCTGCGCGAGCTGGACGATACCGTTTCCCGTTTGCGCCAACAGTTACGCGATTTTGAAATCGAAACCGAGGCGCAGATCCAGTACCGTCAGGAAGAATCCCTGAGTCGGGAATATGATGAATTCGATCCCCTGGAGTTCGATCGCTTCACCCATATGCAGCAGTTGTCTCGGGCGATGTTGGAAAGTCTTTCGGATCTGGACAGCTTGCGTGGCATTCTGGCCAACATCACCCGCGAGTCAGAAACCCTGTTACTACAGCAATCGCGGGTGAACACCGAACTGCAGGAAGGCCTGATGCGCACTCGCATGGTGCCATTCTCGGGCCAGGCGCCCCGCCTCCGCAGGATTGTTCGCCAGACCGCAGCCGAACTCGGCAAGGAAGTCAATCTCAATCTGCGGGGTATGGAAAGCGAACTGGATCGCTCCGTACTGGATCGCGTCATTCCGCCAATCGAACACATGTTACGTAACGCGATTGCCCACGGTCTGGAATCAGCCGAGGATCGCCGTAAGGCCGGCAAACCGGAAGCGGGCAATCTTGAACTCAGTTTTGATCGGGAAGGATCGGATATTATCATCCGTGTCAGTGACGATGGTGCCGGTCTCAATCTGGAAGCGATTCAGAAAAAGGCAATTGCAAAAGGCCTGCTGAAACCCGGAATTACGGTTACCAGGGATGTATTGTTGAACATGATCATGGAACCTGGTTTCAGCACAGCAGAAACCGTAACCCAGGTTGCCGGGCGTGGTGTGGGAATGGATGTAGTTAACACGGAAATCAAACAACTCGGCGGGCTGCTGAATATAGAAACCGAATCCGGCAAGGGCACGACATTTACCATCAGTATGCCGTTGACTCTGGCCATAACCCGTGCCTTGATGGTTCTTGTTGGTGAAGAAACCTACGCAGTACCGCTGATGGGTGTGCAGGGCGTTGAACGCATTTCCGGCGAGGCGCTGCGGGAGATGCAGTCTAGCGACAACCCGGTTTATCACTGGGTAGGTGAGGATTACACGCTGATGCATCTGGGTAGCGCGATGGGTGTCAGTCGGCCGGCGCCGCCTGTTGATGGTGCACGAATTCCCTTGTTACTGATCCGCAGTGGCGAACATCGCGTCGCGATCTATGTGGAAGGCTTGCTGGGTAGTCGCGAGATCGTGGTTAAACCGGTTGGGCCGCAGATCAGCACACTCCGCGGGATCACCGGCGCCACGATCATGGGTGACGGTCAGGTTGTATTGATTCTTGATCTGGGCGTGCTTATTCGCCTGATCGCCGCTACGGAAAGTGATGAACTGGTCGAAATCCCCGCTGTACCTGAAAAAGCCCTGGAAAAACAGCTTGTGATGGTCGTGGATGATTCGATTACGGTACGTAAGGTTACAACTCGCATGCTGGAACGGCATGGTTATGAAGTCCTGACGGCAAAGGATGGTGTGGATGCCTTGGCCCAGTTGCAGGAACATCATCCTGATGTCTTGTTGCTGGATGTAGAAATGCCGCGTATGGACGGTTTCGAACTGGCAACCAACGTGAGAAATGACGGGCGATTGAAAGATATTCCGATAATTATGATTACTTCACGTACTGCTAACAAACATCGGCAGCGTGCGATGAATATCGGTGTAAACGTCTATCTGGGTAAGCCATTTAATGAAGGAGATTTGCTGGGGAACATTGAATCCCTGTTGTCAGAGCAGGCCGAGATCTGAACATGCAACCCTGGCCTGCGTTGATGGGTATGATTCCAGCATCACGCATATGATGGAAGCCCCCCGTAAATCGGAACTTAACCACGTCAACCTTGCCATTGTTTCCAATTCGCTCCGGCATCGACAACACATTCAGCAGGTCCTCGAACGTAATGGCCTTAAGGTGGTATTCAGCGAGCCCCTTTCTACGGTGCTGTTGGATAAATTACACAGTGGACGTGCCGATGTGTTGTTGCTCGACATGGATGAGCATATGGAAAAGCATGGCATGTTCGAGCAGTTGCTGGAAGAATCGGAAGTACCGATTATTTTTAATGA
This sequence comes from Pseudomonadota bacterium, assembly GCA_022340685.1. Taxonomy (GTDB): domain Bacteria; phylum Pseudomonadota; class Gammaproteobacteria; order UBA6429; family Thiohalophilaceae; genus JAJDNN01. The sequence continues at coordinate 7,674 of JAJDNN010000119.1, read as the reverse complement.
TACCAGTGTGCTGACAATAAACGAACCGGCTGTACTGGCAAAGTGGTACGGCAAGCTGCTGGTTAAAATATCCGAATTGACAGGCCGGCTGGATTGGGAAGATCTGGACGTGGACCTGGGTTGGCAAACCAATCCGACCGAACACGGCACCATCAGTCAGGCAGGGCAGTTGGCCCAGGAGATTTGGGTATTGGGCGCATCCCTGGGCGGGCCGGATGCGCTCAAGCAATTTCTGTCGACAATTCCGGCTGATTTGCCCGTGGCATTTATCCTGGCCCAGCACCTCGGTACGAATTTTATGGGGCTGCTGGCGGATCAGCTGGATCGGATTACCCCGTTTAGGGTAATGCCGGCGCAGGTCGGTCATGTGTTGCGCCACCAGGAAGTTCTGGTGGTCCCGGTTCAGGAACGTTTGCAAATAAGTCCTATTGGCAGCGTGGAATTACATGCCTTGCAGACTGAGTCAAGTTACAGCCCGTCAATTGACACGGTATTGCAGGACATGGCGGAGCGTTATGGATCCCGTTGTAATACCATTATTTTCAGCGGGATGTGTAACGACGGCGCAGCGGGTGCGCGGATAATCGTTCAGCAGGGTGGCGAAGTCTGGACACAAGATGAAAACAGCTGTGTAATCAGCGCCATGCCCGACAATATCCGTGCCCTGGGCTATAGCAGTTTTGATGGAACTCCGCGCCAATTGGCGCACGAACTCAACCGGCGCTATGCCCGGTAACTGGTGGAAAGATCATGACTGACAGTACTGGCAATTCATCAACCAGCAACCCGGCATCACTGCCAGGCCGACGTATTGATGCGATTCATTGTCTGCTGATTCCCATGTATAGGGGTTCATTGCTGCTGCCAAATGCAGCCTTGGCGGAGGTGATTACCTATACGGACCCGATGCCGATTGATGATGCCCCCGACTGGCTGTTGGGGCACCTGAACTGGCGTGAACATACGATACCGCTCATTTCATTCGAACTGGCAAGTGGCGGTGAAGCGGGTACAACTCGAGAGGGCAGCCGGATTGCGGTACTGAATACCCTTAACAGTAACCCGAAAGTGCCGTATGTGGCGATCTTGGTACAGGGCATTCCCCATCTGCAATTAGTCTTGCCTGACACTCTCACCGAGAACAAGGCCGCGACACGGCAACGTCCATCCGTATCTGCTCAAGTCGTACTGGACGGGCAGGAAGTCCTGGTGCCAGATCTCGACAGTCTTGAACACCGCATCGAGAATTTGAAGGGCAACTAACCCGTAGCACGAGTATTGGACGGGACTCTCCGTTTCAGCCCAAATCTCCCCACCGTGACTGAATTACGGCCAGCGCCCCGATAGCGGCGGTTTCGGTGCGCAGCACGCGGGGCCCCAGACTGACCGGTGAGAATCCAGCGGCGCAGGCCTGATTGAGCTCTGCCTGACTGAATCCCCCTTCGGGTCCGATACACAGGGTAATGCCGTCACCGGCGAGTTCTGTATCCGCCAGGTACTGCGTGGAGCCTGGGTCGAGTATCAACCTGTCCCCCCCTGTCGTTGCAAGCCACGACTCAAAAGCAAGCGGAATATGAACTGGCGGTAAGATGTTGCGGCCGCACTGTTCACAGGCGCTTGTCACCACAGCCTGCCAATGAGCGAGCTTCTTCTGTTGCCGCGAAGCGTTCAACTGCACGACACAATGCTCGGTAAATAATGGAGTAATTAGACTGACGCCCAGCTCCACCGCTTTTTGCAGCGCATAATCCATGCGATCGCCCTTCGAGATCCCAAGACCAAGCCGGGTCGTAAGTGACGATTCTCGATCGATGTCATGGAATTGCCCTGTTTGCACGCTGGCGCAGCGTTTGTCTACCCGGCTGAGTGTTGCCTCATATTCACCCCCTTGGCCATTGAATATAATCAGGGGCTCCCCGACCTTCACGCGCAGCACTTGCACCACATGACGTCGGGTACGTTCGTCAAGTTCTACGGAAGTGTGCCTTGCAAGTGGAACGGGGAGGTAGATGCGGGGAATGCGCATACGATTCAGGAATGAGGAACAAGGCTAGCGTGCCGGGGGACGAACGGGATAGTACTTGTGATTAACATAAGTATAAAAAATGTTTGTATTGTTGAATTGCAAGGCTTAAGCGACAAGACAAACTACAGTCCCTCGGTAATTTATTCATCGTTCCGGTTTTGTCGCAAGGTCGATGCCTCTTGTCGCGACGCTGACCATGAGGTCGATCTGTTCCGGGGTGATGATATAGGGTGGCATGAAGTAGACCACATTTCCGAGTGGGCGTAGCAGCACGCCATTTTGCAAGCCATGCTGATAAACACTCAGACCGCGTCGTTCCTGCCAGGGGAAAGGGGTCTTGCCGGGTTTGTCCTGAACCAGTTCAATCGCCAGGATCATGCCAGTCTGCCGGACTTCACCCACATGTGGGTGATCCCGCAACGGTGCGGCGGCTCGGGCCATGTGTTGTGCGAGGTGGAGGTTCTGGACCAGCACATCGTCTTGCTCGAAGATCGCCAGGGACGCCAGTGCCGCGGCGCAGCCGAGTGGATTACCGGTAAAGCTGTGGGAGTGAAGAAAGGCGGTCAGGTTCTGATAATCGGCGTAGAAGGCACTGTAGATTTCATCGGTAACAAGGGTTGCTGACAGGGGCAGGTAGCCAGCGGTCAGCCCCTTGGACAGGCACATGAAATCGGGACTGATACTCGCCTGTTCACAGCCGAACAGGGTGCCGGTACGGCCGAAGCCGACCGCAATTTCATCGGCAATCAGGTGTACACCAAACTCGTCACAGGCATCACGCAGCAGCTTGAGATAGACTGGATCGTACATGCGCATGGAACCTGCGCATTGCACCAACGGTTCAACCAGGACCGCACAAACCTCGTCGGCATGGTCCTGCAGGGCATCGCGCATATGCTGGAACATACGTTCACTGTAGGTGGCACAGCTTTCCCCGTTTTCGCGCTGGTAGCAGTCGGGTGAAGGAACAGTAATGACATCCATCAGCAGTGGCTGATAGGTTTCCTTGTAGAGCGCCACATCCCCTGCAGCCAGCGCGCCCAGCGTTTCACCGTGATAGCTGTTGGACAGGGTAATGAATTTTGTTTTTCCGGGTCTTCCGCGGTTTCGCCAGTAGTGAAAGCTCATCTTTAGCGCTACCTCGATAGCCGAGGAACCATTGTCGGCGTAGAAACAGCGGTTCAATCCGGGTGGTGTGATCGCAACCAGTTTTTCCGACAGTTCGATGACAGCCTCATGGCTGAATCCGGCGAGGATGACATGTTCAAGGCTGTCGAGTTGCTGTTTAATTTTCGCATTGATGCGTGGATTGCAGTGTCCGAACAGGTTGACCCACCATGAGGAAATGGCATCCAGATAGCGCCGGCCCTCAAAATCCTCCAGCCAAACACCCTCGCCCCGTTTTATGGGGACCAGTGGCAACCATTCGTGATCCTTCATCTGGGTGCAGGGATGCCACAAGACCGACAAATCACGTTGTATAAGGTCGGAATTTTTCATCAAGTAATATGTCAATCAGCAGAGCGCTTCATCGCCGCTTGGGTTTGGGACCGAGTTGGTAGGAAAGCTGGGGATCGACTAAAAAGTGTTCCGCCATGCCGGTGCGACCGAGCAACATCCGAAACTTCATGCTATCCCGGTTGGTAAGCGTCATTTCGATGGGCCAGTGGTGTAAGCCGATTTGTAACTCGGTAACGATAACATGACGTTCTTCGCGATGCCCGCCCGAATCGGCGACCCAGCGCTGCTCCAGCAATTGACAATGGCATTCAACCTCAGGTTTCTGGTGACCTTGTCTGGGATGCACCTTGAAACGGATCATCGGGGCTCCCTTGTCATGATAGGTTTCCAATTCAAAGGTGTGCAGTGCCGAGGTACGGGCGCCGGTATCAACTTTTGCCTTGATATGCGTAATCCCAAGTTCCGGCAAAGCGACCCACTCTCGCCAACCGATTACCGGCTTGTCTTTCGTCTCACTCACGGCAGCCTCCTTGGTTCCTCTGCTCTTCCCCACTGCGCTGGATACGGTTTCAGTTAACTGTCAAACCCATTTCGTGGCGCATGGTACAACCAGGCAAATGCTTGCCCTGCAAAACCGATCGCCAGGAGAAGTTTGGCGAGGGGCAGGCGAAATACCCGTGTTCAGGGTCACTGCAGCCGTGGTTCGGCTTGATGACGGTCCTCAGGTGCCTACAAACCCAGGCGCTTCCATATCGCCAGAGTGGGTTTGGCCTGGTTCATGGTGTAGAAGTGCAAGCCAGGTGCGCCGGCTTCGAGCAGGGCGTGGCATAGTTCACTGACTACGTCTTCACCAAAAGAGCGAATGGCGTCCCGGTCGTCGCCATAGCCTTCCAGTCGCTTGCGGATCCAGCGCGGGATCTCGGCACCGCACATATCGGAGAAGCGGGCGAGTTGGGTGTAATTGGTGATGGGCATGATGCCGGGCACAATGGGCAGATCGATGCCCAGTTCTTCGCAATCCTCAACAAAATGGAAATAGGCATCGGGATTGAAAAAATACTGGGTGATGGCGCTGCTGGCACCGGCTTCGACCTTGCGTTTGAAGTTTCGCAGGTCGGTCTGGGCCGATGGCGCCTGGGGATGAAATTCCGGGTAGGCGGCTACCTCGATGTGAAAGTGGTCTCCGGTCTCGGCCCGGATGAATTCGACCAGTTCATTGGCGTGACGAAACTCCCCGGCCTCCTGCATGCCGGAGGGCATATCACCACGAAGAGTGACGATGCGAGCGATGCCGGCTTGCTGGTATTCAGCGAGGATAGTCCGGATATTCTCACGGGTCGAGCCGATACAGGACAAGTGGGGCGCCGCCTTGAATCCCGCTTGCTGAATTGCCTGTACAGTATCGAATGTGCCCTGTTGGGTGCTGCCACCGGCACCGAAGGTGACGGAAAAATATTTCGGTTGCAGTGCGCCGAGTTGCTGGAGCACACCGCGTAGCTTGTCCGTACCTTCCGGGGACTTCGGGGGAAAGAACTCGAAGCTGAATTGCTGCGGAAACTTTTTCTGGCTTTCCATAAAATTCTATACCACCTGACAAGGGGGATTAAGGTGATATATCCACCTTGTCCCCCGTCACTTAATAGCGATAGTGGTCTGGCTTGTACGGCCCTTCCACCGGGACGTTGATGTAATCGGCTTGTTGCTGGCTGAGTTGGGTCAGGTGAGCGCCGATTTTCTGCAGATGCAGGCGCGCCACTTTCTCATCGAGGATCTTCGGCAGGATGTAGACCTTGTTTTCGTACTGGTCACCCCGCAGGAAAAACTCGAGCTGTGCCATTACCTGATTAGTAAAGGAGGCAGACATCACGAAGCTGGGGTGGCCGGTGGCGCAGCCCAGGTTCACCAGCCGACCCTTGGCCAGGATAATGATCTTCTTGCCGTCGGGGAAGATAACATGATCGACTTGTGGTTTAATTTCATCCCACTCGTATTTTTCCAGTGAGGCGATATCGATTTCAGAATCGAAGTGACCGATGTTGCAGACAATGGCTTCATCCTTCATGTTCTTCATGTGGTCATGATTGATCACATTCACATTGCCAGTTGTTGTTACGAAGATGTCGCCCTGGCTGGCGGCTCTGTCCATCTCAACCACGCGGTAGCCTTCCATCGCCGCCTGGAGGGCGCAGATTGGGTCGATCTCGGTGACCCACACCGTGGCACCCATACCACGGAAGGCCTGGGCACAGCCCTTGCCCACGTCGCCGTAACCCAACACGACACAGATCTTGCCAGCGATCATCACATCGGTGGCACGCTTGATACTGTCGATGAGGGATTCACGGCAGCCGTACAGGTTGTCGAACTTGGACTTGGTTGCCGAGTCATTGACATTCATGGCGGGGAACATCAGCTCACCCTTTTCCATCATCTGATAGAGACGGTGGACACCGGTGGTGGTTTCTTCCGTAACACCCTTGACGCTTGCGGCGATCTTGGTCCACTTGTCATTGCTCTTGTCGAGACTGGCGTTCAGTACATCGACGATGACCTTCCATTCTTCACTTTCACCGGCCTTGAATTCAGGACGGGTACCGGCTTTTTCATGCTGGGCGCCCTTGTGCACCAGCAGGGTGGCGTCACCGCCGTCATCGAGGATCATGTTGGGTAACTCGCCATCGGGCCAGGTCAGCATTTGCTCGGTACACCACCAGTACTCTTCCAGTGTCTCACCCTTCCAGGCATAGACAGGCACACCGGCAGCGGCGATGGCTGCGGCGGCATGGTCCTGGGTCGAGAAGATGTTACAGGAGGCCCAGCGGACTTTAGCGCCCAGGGCGACCAGGGTTTCAATGAGTACCGCGGTCTGGATGGTCATGTGCAGGCTGCCGGAGATGCGGGCGCCCTTGAGCGGTTGGTCCTTGCCGAATTCCTCGCGCAGAGCCATCAGGCCGGGCATTTCCGACTCGGCAATGGCGATTTCCTTGCGGCCCCACTCGGCCAGGCTAATATCGGCGACCTTGTAGTCGTTAAAGGTAGATTCAGTTACTGCATTCACGATCATTCTCCTTAAAGTTTCTAAGTTGAATGAGCGCCGTTGATTCAAAATACGAGACCTTACCTGAGCCTGACGGGTATATCCCGCTGCAGCGCCCCTCAGGTGAGGCAATGATGCGTCTAATAATAACGCAAATTCATAACGTGGCGTCGCCTCCTAGAGCCCTGCTGCCTCGCGCAGCAATTCTGCCTTGTCGGTCCGTTCCCAGGGAAGGTCGATATCCTCACGACCGAAATGGCCGTAGGCGGCGGTCTGCTGGTAATGGGGTTCCAGCAGATCCAGCATGGTGATGATCCCCCAGGGTCGCAGGTCGAAATGCTCATGCACCAAAGCGCTGATCTTGTCTTCTTCCACCTTGTTGGTGCCAAAGGTGTCGACGGTGATCGAGGTGGGCTCGGCCACGCCAATGGCGTAAGAGACCTGGATTTCACAGCGTTCGGCCAGGCCGGCGGCAATAAGGTTTTTGGCTACATAGCGGGCGGCGTAGGCGGCGGAACGGTCCACTTTGGACGGGTCCTTGCCGGAGAAGGCGCCACCACCGTGGCGGGCCATGCCGCCATAGGTGTCGACAATAATCTTGCGGCCGGTCAGGCCACAGTCGCCCATCGGGCCACCAATGACGAACCGGCCGGTCGGGTTGATATGGTAACGGGTATCCCCGCCGAGCCAGTTAGCGGGCAGCACCGGCTTGATGATCTCGTCCATGACAGCCTCGTGCAGCACCTTTTCGCTAATGTCAGGGGCATGCTGGGTGGAAAGTACGACAGCATCAATGCCAACCGGTTTGTGGTCTTCGTAGCGAAAAGTAACCTGGCTCTTGGCGTCGGGCCGTAACCAGGGCAGGGTGCCGTTCTTGCGCACCTCGGCCTGGCGCCGCACCAGCCGGTGGGCGTAGGAGATGGGGGCGGGCATTAGCACATCGGTTTCATTGCTGGCGTAGCCAAACATCAGGCCCTGATCGCCAGCGCCCTGTTCCTCGCGGGACTTGCGGTCAACACCCTGATTGATGTCGGCGGATTGTTGGCCCAGGGCATTGAGGACGGCACAGGTCGTGCCGTCGAAACCGATATCGGAATGGTTATAACCGATGTCGTTTACTGTTTCGCGCACCAGCTTTTCGTATTCAATG
>JAJDNN010000115.1 GCA_022340685.1 Pseudomonadota bacterium | reverse complement strand
CCGCTGAGATAAGACGCCAGGGTGGAGCCGATTTTCGTCAATGGGTAGATCGGGTCCCAGTCGGCCTGGCCGGTGATGATTGCTTTGGCGGTATCGTAGCCGGTGCCCGAGGAACTGTAATCGGAGGCATAACCAATTACTGCCACCGCCAGGCCGCAGACGAAGGCCACCAGATAGGGATGGTTGTTTATTACCGGCCCCAGGCGTCGTGCGCCGCTGACCAGAGCGCTGGAGAACAGCCCACCCATCAGGCCACCGATCACACCGCAGACGGGTACTGCCAGCCAGCTGGTCGCATCGGGTATGGCCGCGTCGGAAGTGCCGAAATAGTGATAGGGGCCAAGGGTTGTTATGGCGGTGATACCAGCGATCACCACGCCGATAGTGATAATGCCACTGGTGCGTTGCTCGAAACTCTTGCTCATCTCTTCGATGGCGAAAACGATACCTGCTAGCGGCGTGTTGAAAGCGGCGGCAATGCCCGCAGCACCACCTGCGAGAATCAGGCCGCGCTCCATGTAGTGCGCCGGGAAACGGGCAACGCGGCCCAGGGAATACATGATGGAAGCGCCTACGTGCACTGATGGTCCCTCGCGCCCGATAGAGGCTCCTACCATCAGCCCAGCGAGGGTCAGCAGGATTTTGCCGACGGCAATGCGCAGCGACAACACCGCGCTCTTGCTCCGCGACTCCAGTGCGGCGATGGCCTGGGGGATACCGCTGCCCTGGGAACCGGGAAACAGGTTGCGGGTGGCCCACGCCAACCCGGCCATCACCAACGGCGTGGACAGGAGAGGTACCCAGGGGCCCAGTTCTACCAGCCGGTTGAACAGTTCGCCCGCGTAGTCAGCGAGAATGGCGAATAGGGCGCAGAGGCCGCCCACCAGAAGGGCGCCAAACCAGAAAACCAGGCGAACCTTCCAGGCGGAGGGGTTGAAAAACTTGCGGTGACTACGGCGCAAATTCCGTCGGAATGATCGGCTGGTGTTTTGGGCAAGGGACGACATGTTATTTTTCCTTAGCGGGCAAGCGACCTGGACCGGAATCCTAGGCGCCTGCGGGAATGCCGCCATCCGGCTCCATCTCAGGTTCAGGCCGGGACTCGGATGCGGGTCGCGGCACCTGCAGGCTGCCACTTTTGAACTTCACGTCGGCACACTCATTGAAACAGCGCACCGTACAGTGTTCGCAGATGGATTTGTCCAGCTTCTGGAAAATGCCGTGCAGCGCCGCCGATTTGCTCTGGAAAACGTTGTGAGAATCGATTTTGTCCAGCGCATGGCACTCGTCCAGAGAATTCCACAAGCCCTGTTTGACATTAATTAGATAGAATCCGCCACCGGCGGCACGACGTCGGACCGCTTCGCCTGCGAACACGTCGGCAGCGGCGATGTCGACGAAGCTGATACCTTGAGCGACAATGGCCAGGTGCACCTGTAGCGGATGTTGCTGTTCCAGTCGGGCAAACTTTTCGCGCAGGTAAGCCACTGAACCAAAGAACAGGTTGCCATCGATACGCATGATGTGTAGCTGCGGGCATTCCTTCAAGCGGCCGCCCTCGGTGACGGTGGAAAACTTGCGGTTGGGTATGCTGGGGTCCGGCATGCGGGTGACGATACGCGGCTTGGAGACGCGCATCAGGTAGAGCACCAGCGACAGCAGGATGCCGGCCATGATGGCGAACTCAAGGTCGAGGAACAGGGCACCGAGGAAGGTGACTATGAAGATGCTCCGCTCGGAATTATTGGAGGTGAAGATGTGCTTGATCGCCGCGAAGTCGATCAGGCCCCAGGCGACGATGAACAGGATGCCGGCCATGGCCGCGGTGGGCAGGTAGGCGACCAGAGGGGCGATGGCGAGCACTATAAAAATCTCCAGGAAGCCGGCGATCATGGCGCTCATTGGAGTCTTGGCGCCGGCCTGGTAGTTGAGACTGGATCGGTTGAATGAGCCTGTCGCGACATAGCCGGAGAAGAAGCTGCCGGCGATATTAGACAGTCCCTGGCCGATGAACTCCTGGTTACCATCGATCAACTGCCCGCTGCGTATGCCGATTGCGCGGCCGATGGAGATCGCTTCGGTCAGGGCGAACAGGGTCATTGCCAGCGCCGCCGGGGCCAGTTTCTGGATGGTGTCCAGCGAGAAGTCAGGGCGGGACAGCGGCGGCAGGGTCTGCGGCAGTGCGCCCACGGTCTTGATACCGGTAGCGTCATAGCCGTACAGCAGGTTGAAGATCAATCCGAGCAGGGTGCCCGAGATGAGCGCGACAATAAGGAACGGGATCCTGGGGAACTTCTTTTTCACCACCAGGCCCGAGATCAGGGTGAGGCTGGCGATTGCCAGTACGTACAGATTGGTGTGGGACACCTGCTGGGAGAAGTGGCCGAGCGTCTCGAAAAGGTTGCCCTCACGCGGAATCGGTACGCCGAAGAAGTTCTTTAACTGCTTGCTGGCAATGAGAATGGCCGCGCCAGTAGTGAAGCCCACTATCACCGAGTGGGAGATGAAGTTGACCACGGCTCCCATACGGGCTGCGCCCAGGACGAGCTGGATAACGCCTACCATGAAGGTCATGGTTAGCGCCAGGCTGACATATTCGGGGGTCATGGGTTCTGCATAGACGCTGAGCGACGACAGCAGCACGATTGAGGCTGCTGTTGTGGGACCTGACATCAAGTGCCACGAGGAGCCAAAAAATGCGGCGATAATGGGTGGGATCATGCCTGCATAGAGACCGTATTGCGGTGGCATGCCGGCGATGGCGGCGAAGGCCACGGCCTGAGGCACCACCACAATGGCGACGGTCAATCCGGACATCAGATCGGCCTTGATGGTGTTACCGTTGATGCGGTGTTTCCATAACAAAAAAGGCAGCAGTCGAGTTTGCCAGGCAGCGTATTGCGAAGACGACATAAAAGTTTCCCCAGACTAATTAAATTGTGTGTCGGAGCGTATTGCCCCGGGCGACTCTCTAAACGGAGCCTCCGTGATTCTGGCGTTGCGAGTCATTGTTGCCGGACTTGAGACTGTTGCGGTGTTCGGCAAGATCTTTCCGGGCGATCAAATTACCGGCCGCGGCCGCGCGCTGTAGCCAGTTCATCGCCTTTTCTGGATCGCGTTGCACCGCCCAGGCACCATCGCGGTAATGTACCGCCAACTGATACTGGGCCACTGGATCGCCCTGTTGGACCCGCGTAATCAGGGCCTCGGGGGATTGCATCAAAGGCGAACTGGCCTCCAGCGTGCGCCATACGGCAAACAGGCTTTTAACACCGACCGAGTCGAGTCGCTCGGCAAGCGCAGCGAAGCGGTTGTTACCTCGGTAGAGGTCGGTCTCGGTAATCGGCATTTCAGCGTAGAGGCTGGCCAATTCCTCATGGGCGCGGTTATCGCCGCGGTCGGCAGCATCCCGCAACCAGTCAACTGCCTGGTGGTCCTGGCCGTTGCTTAGCAAATATTCGCCCAGGTGCAGCTGGGCATCGGCGTTACCGCCTCGGGCGGCTATTTGCCACCAGGGTAGTGCCTGTTGCAGCTGGTGCTTGTCGCTGGCGTAGCTGTTGGCAATTACATCGGCGGCGTAGGCGTTGCCGTTCTGTGCTGCTGTGCTCAACCAATAGCGGCCGGTTACCGGATCAGGCGCGATGCCATAGCGACCTTTCATATAAGCAAGACCGAGCTGCAGCTGGGCACCCGCGTTACCGGACTTGGCTAGCTGGTTTAGCCAATCGATCTCGTCCCCGTTGGCAACGCCGCTGGCCTGGCTGGCCAGCATGGCGATACTTGCGACAATGGCAAGGCCGGCCAGCAGGGTTGTTGCGAAGAGCTTGGTCGGGTGATCGGTAAATCGCATATGTAGATTGTTTGCCTCCGCTGATAACGAATGTTGGATAAATGTCAGAATACAAAATGCAAAACCAGTGCCAAAAAAAATATAAAAAATAAATTCAATTAAAACAGAGGGTTAAATATTTTTATGCAAAGTTAATAAAAAACTAATAGACTTAATATCTACAAATTTTGGAGGTTGCTTCGTGTCATGTAGGTTGTTTGCCTTGCTGCACCTGAATCGCCTGCAGCGCAAGTTAATGCTGGTGGTGGTGGTTATTATTCTGGTGCCCATGCTGGTTACAGGGGTGTTCTCCGCCTCGTGGGTCACCGCACGTATGGATGATTCCATCGAGGGCTGGATCCGCGAGGCGGCACAGGTCAACAGTAACTGGCTGGCTACGCTGAACAATAACGGCCGCCTGTTCGCGGACCTTTTTGCTCACTTGCTGGGTGACAAGCCCCGATTTGTAGATGGGCAGTCACCGATCCCGCCACAGCTGGTGCCCCTGGCGCAGGAACTGGGTATTAACCTGGTGCAGGTGTACGATCCTGAAGGGCGACAAATTTATTCCTCACCCGAGGTTAGCCTTGGTACCTCCTGGCAGCCTGGGCAGAGCGAAACTGTGCTCAAGGTGAGCCAGGGGGACAAGAGCCTGCTGGCGGCGGTTACCATTGTTCGCTACCCCAAAGATCAGCCCCACCACTACCGCTTGGTACTCGGCACCCTGTTCGACAAGCAACTGCTGACCCGACTCGGCAATATGAGTGGGCTCAAGACGCGGCTGTTCTATCCACGTGGTGGCGATTTTGCCAAGGCTTTCTCCGAGGAAGGGCGGCTGCTCAAGCTGCGCTTGCCGCCATCTGCTTTCGAGCAACTCAAGCAGCAGCGGGATTATTACAGTGACCAGGCGGAGAATGGTCAGTACTGGGGCCTGTATACTCCGGTGGCCGATACCAGTGGCAGGGTTGAGGCGGTGCTTTTCAGCGGCCTGGCGCACCATGGAGGTGATCGTTTCCTAACCGACCAGGCGGCGGTGGTTATTGCGGTGGCACTGCTCGGCTCCTTGCTGGCCGGTATTACCGGGCTGCTGTTATCACGCTTGGTGGTACGCCCGGTGACCTATTTGCGCGAGGGCATGATGAAGGTGGCGGCGCAGGATTTTCGCGCCAGTGTGCCGATTGCCTGGCGTGATGAAGTGGGTGACTTGGCGCGTACCTTCAACAGCATGGCGGCCAGCCTGCGCGAGGCCCGCGACCAGCAGCGGCGTGAATTCCAGCAAGACAAGATTGCCTCCCTCGGCGAGCTGTCGCTATCGCTGGCCCACGAGATCCGTAACCCCATTGGTGTGATCAAAACCGCCACCAAGCTACTGCAAAAGACCGGCGACCCGCTCAAGCACGCCGAGTTGCAGCGCATGATCGGCGAGGAGTGCCAGCGCCTGGACCAGTTCCTCAAAGATTTCCAGCAGCTTGCCCGTCACCGCAAACCCCAGTTCAACCGGATCGATCCAGCGCTGCCGCTGGAAAAGGCGCTGCAGGTGATGTTGGCGGGCCGCGACCAGGTGCGCGTACAACGCAACTATCGTCATGGGGAACAGACTATTCGTGCCGATGCGGAGCTGTTGCAGCAGGCTTGGGTGAATCTGGTGCGCAATGCCCTGGAGGCGATGGATGGTGCGGGTGAATTCCAGGTAGGCTCGGTGCTGGAACACGGGCAGCTGGTGCTCTACCTGCAGGACAACGGACCGGGTATTCCGGTGGAGCTAATGACACGCCTGTTCGAACCCTTTTTTACCACCAAGTCCGGGGGTAGCGGACTAGGGCTAACCCTTGCAAGCACCTTGGCGGAGGCCAACGATGCGACCCTGGAACTAGTTCCCAATAGTGGTGCCGGCGCGCGCTTCGCGATGCGCTTTGATCTGAGTGAGGAGGCATGATGCAGCGCACTGTGCTGATAGTGGACGATGAACGCAATATGCTCATGGTCATGGAGATGGCCCTGGAGGAGGCAGGCTATCGTGTGCTTACCTCTGAGAGTGGCGAGGATGCGGTGGCGATGCTGCGCGACCCGGATCTCGCTGTGGTGCTCTCCGATCTGAATATGCCAGGCATGAGCGGTGAGGAATTTATCGCTCGTTGTCAGCGCGAGCGTCCAGACGTGCCAGTGATCGTGGTCACCGCTTTCGGCTCGATTCGCTCCGCCATCCAGTGTATCCAGGCGGGTGCCAGTGATTACGTGACCAAACCGTTCGAGCCCGAGGAGTTGCAGTTTGCTGTACAGAGTTCGCTGCGCCTGCATGACTTGATGCAGGAGAACCGGCAGCTGCAGGCGGCCGTGACCGGTGCCGCGCCGCGCCGTCGATTGGTGGGCAATAGTCAGGCCATGCTGGCGCTGCGCGATGAGATCAATCGGGTTGCTCCCTACAAGACCAATGTGCTGATCACCGGAGAGAGTGGTACCGGCAAAGAAGCGGTGGCCCGTTCCATCCACGAGGATGGCCCGCGCGCCGAGCGTCCCTGGGTGGCCATCAACTGCTCAGCCATCCCCCGCAATCTGATGGAGAGCGAACTGTTCGGCTATGTGCGCGGCGCCTTTACCGGTGCAGTGCAGAACCGTATAGGTCGGCTGGAGCAGGCCAATGGCGGCACCCTGTTTCTGGACGAGGTGGGCGACCTGGACCTTACCCTGCAGGCAAAATTGCTTAGGGTATTGCAGGAGCGCGAGTTTTCACCGGTGGGCAGTGATGTGGTGCGCCGCGTCGACCTGCGGGTGATCGCTGCCACCCACAGGGACCTGGATGCCATGGTGAGCGAAGGTCGCTTCCGCGAGGATCTGCTCTATCGTCTGGATGTTTACAAAATTCATGTGCCGCCGCTGCGCGATCGCCGCGAAGATATTCCCCTGTTGGCTAACAGCTTTCTGCAGACCTTACGCGCTGAGATGGACAAGCCGGTGGAGCGTTTCACTGATGAAGCACTGGCCAGCCTGTACGCCTACGATTGGCCCGGCAATGTGCGTGAACTGCGCAATGCGGTTGAGCGTTCCCTGTTGTCGTGCAATGGTATGTTGATCGAGCGTGATGACCTACCGGACAAGGTCAACCGGGGCGATGGGGAGCTGATGCGTGATGATAGCGAACTGGCACAGGTGATTGAGAATGGGCTGGACAATTGGCTTGCCGTAGTGGAACGCGACCTCATTGTGGAGGCTCTGAAGGAGACCGGTGGCGTACAGGTCCAGGCGGCACGATTACTGGGTATTTCCGAGCGCAGTCTTTGGCACCGGGTGAAAAAGCTGGATATACGCGTTGATCGCCGGGTGCGTGACTGAATCACAGGGTTACAGCAGAAGACAGCCGGACGTACCATCCAGAAGCGATATCTTCCCGTCATAGCTTCATCACACGTCGGCATTTTCTTGTTTGGGCGTATGGCCAATTAACATAATATATCATTGCAATTTATACTATTGGTGTATTTATGGAATTGAAACTTATGACAATCAGAAAACCCATACCCAAGCCGGATTGTTGGGAGCTATATAAAATCGAGAGGATATGAACACTCGATCTAAATCCATGTCAGATTCAAAAGATACGGAACAGGCGTCGCTCGATACTTTCTGGATGCAACATGCCCTGGAACTGGCGCGCAGGGCCAGGGCGGCGGGCGAGGTTCCGGTCGGTGCGGTGCTGGTCAGAGGCGAGCAGATACTCGCTGAAGGTTGGAATGCCCCTATCGGCCAGCATGATCCCACTGCCCATGCTGAAATCCGCGCCTTGCGCGCAGGGGCTGAACAAATCGGCAACTATCGGTTGTTGGATACTACCCTGTATGTCACGCTCGAACCCTGTGTCATGTGCGCCGGGGCGATTATCCACGCCCGTGTCAAGCGGGTTGTATACGGCGCCACCGATCCGAAGACAGGAGCAGCCGGCAGTGTATTCGATATCCTCGGTTCAGATCGGCACAATCATCGCGTTGAGATAACCGGCGGTATCCTGGCCGATCAATGTGGCGCCCTCGTATCGGATTTTTTTCAGGCAAAACGAAATAAAATGCCCTGAGTGGCTGTCTATATAGTTTGCGATAAGTCTGTAAACTGGAATCCATTTAATGAAATCCATTCTCCCGCTGTCACGTATTGTCATTGCAGGTTTGTTGTTGGCGCCGATGTTTGCCAACGCGGCGCAGGATCTGCAGCCTTTGCTTGTAAACTATCCGCCGGCCCCGGTCGAAATGGAGCTCAAACAGGTATCGGAGCACGTTTATTATGTCCAGGGTGCGGCCGGCACCGCCCTGGACAATGAAGGGTTCATTTCCAATGCCGGTTTTGTTGTGACCCGTGCAGGAGTGGTGGTGATCGATGCCCTTGGTACGCCATCGCTGGCGGCCATGCTGTTACGACAGATCCGAACGGTGACCGACCAACCCGTTGTCAAAGTCATCTGCACCCATTACCACGCGGACCATATTTACGGCCTGCAGGTGTTCAAGGAAGCCGGTGCCGAAATCATCGCCCCGGCCGGAGCGAATGAGTATCTGAATTCACCCGCCGCCAGTGAACGGCTCGAGGAACGGCGTTTTTCCCTTGACCCATGGGTAAACGAGAAGACGCATCTGGTCGCACCGGATGTGGGGTTGAAAAAAAGCACCCGTTTCGAGCTGGGCGGGATGCAGTTTGTGCTTACCCTGGTGGGCAAGGCCCACTCGGATGGGGATCTGACCGTGTACGTCGAGCCGGATCGGGTACTGTTCTCGGGCGACATCATCTTTGAGGGTCGCGTCGCCTATCTGGGGGATGCCAATACCAAACACTGGTTGGACGTACTCCAGCAGATGGAGACCTCCCGGCTGGTAGCGCTGATCCCGGGGCACGGTCCGGCAGCCAGCGATCCCAACCAGGCTATCCGCGTGACACGACGTTACCTGGCCTATATTCGTAAGGTAATGGGTGAGGCCGTGCTGGAGATGGATGCTTTTGATGAAGCCTATGCACAGGCTGACTGGTCCGAGTTTAAAGATTTGCCCGCGTTTGAGGCCGCCAATCGGCGCAATGCCTATCAGGTTTATCTATCATTGGAAGAAGAACTGCTTGGGCAATAGGTGGCAGACCCGGACGTCGGATACCCGGCTTGCGTTACAGCCTGGGCAGGGCCATTCGTTACCCGCAATAAAAAGCCGGGGAACTCCCCTGGCTTTTCAATGAAGGTTTGATGTGATCAGGACTGTCTCGGTTCTGGGTAGATCTGGGACAGAAAAGTCATAGGTTCGTTATAGGACTGGCGAAGAGAATGCCAGTACCGGTTTGGTTTTTTCCCGCATTGGTGCATCCCGGTCGATAGTCCAGCGAAGGATGTCGTAGTAACTGCGAATGTTTTCAACATAACGGACCGGTTCCGTGCCCCGGGCATAGCCGTGCTTGGTCTTGCTGTGCCATTTGTGCTTGGACAACAGTGGCAGACTTTTCTTTACGTCCATCCAGACTTCGGGATCCCCCCCACGCTGAGCGGTGATTTTCTGGGCATCTTTCACATGGCCGTAGCCAACGTTATAGGCGGCCAGCGCCAGCCAGGTACGATCCGGTTCCGGCACATCGGCAAACTGATCAAACAGAATCCGCAGGTAGCGGGCGCCACCTTTAATGCTTTGGGCCGCGTCGGTACGTTTCGTGACCCCCAGTTGCGCGGCAGTGACACGGGTCAGCATCATCAGGCCACGCACCCCGGTGGGTGAGACCGCGAGCGGGTTCCAGTGGGATTCCTGATAACCGACTGCAGCAACCAGCCGCCAGTCCAGGTCGTTCTTGGCCGCAGCTTGCTGGAACAGTTCCTGGTAATTGGGTAACCGCCCCTGGATATGGCGCATGTAGGTGGGCGTGCCAGCGTAATCGTAGTTGCGCACGTGGTCGTAGTGGCGGGCCAACATGCGCTTAAGCTCGCCGTTTTCTTTTATGTGTTTGAAAAAGTCGACTGCGGCCTGGTAGAGACTGTCATCCTGACCCTGTGGCATGGCCCAGGCCAGATCCTGCGGACTACTCAGACTGAAAGCCACTTGCACCTCAGGATGGAAACGGCGCACCAGTGCTATTTCATTGGAGTCGGCCACGGTGTAATCGATGACCTGCTCCGCGACCAGGGTCAGCAATTCACTGCTGCCGGTATCTTCGCTCTCGACCCAGTTAAGGCCGGGAAAGTCCCGCTTGAATTCAGTCAGTCGCTCGGCATGGCTGCTATTCGCCAGCACTTCAAGATTTTTACCCACCAGGTCCTTGATTGAACGGGGCCGTTTCTCGCCCTTGTGGTACACGACCTGCTGGGTGATCTGCTGATAGGCGGGGGTAAACCGGATGTTCTTTTCGCGCTCCT
>JAJDNN010000102.1 GCA_022340685.1 Pseudomonadota bacterium | reverse complement strand
GCGACACCAGCGGAAATATCCTGCCGGCCATATCCCGGGCAGAACTGAATGTTGATTCCACGATTAAGGCACCGGGTTTTACGCGTGCCGCAAGTCGCGTAGCCACGGTACCGCCCAGAGAACGCCCGAATACAATAATCTTATCCCGATTGTAACCACGCATCTGTTGCAGATATTCCCAGGCGGTGACGGCATCTCGGGCCAGACCGGCCTCACCCGGCGATCCTTCGCTCTGGCCATATCCCCGGTAATCAAAAATGAAGACATTCAGCCCAAGGCGATGAAAGATTGCTACTGAATCGCCACGGTGGGAAATGTTACCCGCATTACCATGAAAGAACAGCACGACTCGGTCCGAACCCGGTCGTGGTATAAACCAGCCATGCAGACGCAGGCCATCCACCGTTTGCAAACTGACATTCTCGTAGTCGAATCCCCAGTCTTCCGGAGTTGCATCGAGAACCCGTTGGGGAAAGAAAATCATCCCTGGTTGCTGCAAATACAGCCAGCCGTTCAGTATCAGCAGCACAACCAGCAGGATGAAAATGCTACTGAGCATACTGTTCCTCACCCTGTCATCCTGTGAAAGGAATACGAACCCAGCTGAATCGGTGTAAACAGGTCGATATCTGTATCCTGCGGTTCAGCCATGGTGTAACTCCCTTGGTAACAGTCAAGCGAGGTGGTGCATCCCTGCTTGTAAACAGGCATTCTGCCAGTTCGCACTATCTTATCGTACAGCATGCGGGTTGGGTCAATCAGTGTGGCCGGTAGCGGGGTTTGATGATAGATGTTTTTACCCACCTAAACCTCTTACAATAGTCAATTCGTATTTTCAGGAGATCGTCATGAAACTAGGTACTCCCCTGTCACCGACAGCAACACGGGTCATGCTATTGGGCAGCGGGGAACTTGGCAAGGAAGTCATCATCGCCTTGCAACGTCTAGGCGTGGAAGCGATTGCTGTCGACCGCTACGCCCATGCCCCGGGACACCAGGTCGCGCATCGCGCGCATGTCATCGACATGACAGATGCCAGCGCCTTGCGCCTTCTGGTCGAGCAGGAACGTCCAGATCTTATTGTGCCGGAAATCGAGGCGATCGCCACCGATGCGTTGCTTGCCATCGAAGCGGACGGGATTTCGAAAGTCATCCCAACAGCACGGGCAACCCGATTGACCATGAACCGGGAAGGTATTCGACGCCTGGCGGCCGAAGAACTCGGGCTACCCACTTCGCGCTTTGCCTTCGCCGAAACGCGCGAAGCACTGGGTCGGGTAATTGACGATGACATCGGCTATCCCTGTATTATCAAACCGGTCATGTCATCCTCGGGCAAGGGCCAGACATTGATTAACGGGCCGGAAGATGTTCAGCCAGCCTGGGAATACGCGATGCATGGCGGCCGGGTACAACACGGGCGCGTCATTGTCGAACAGAAAATCGATTTTGATTACGAGATTACCTTGCTGACAGTTCGTGTCATCAGTGCCAAAGGTGAAATTGAAACGCAGTTTTGCCAACCCATCGGTCACCTCCAACAACAGGGTGACTATGTGGAAAGCTGGCAACCCCAGCCAATGAGTGAAGCTGCTCTGCAGCGGGCGCAGGAGATTGCCGGGACCGTAACCGCTAACCTGGGCGGCTGCGGGATCTTCGGGGTAGAACTGTTTATCAAAGGCGATCAGGTCTGGTTCAGTGAAGTGAGTCCGCGGCCCCATGACACGGGCATGGTGACAATGATCAGCCAGATACAAAATGAATTTGACTTGCATGCCCGGGCTATCCTGGGCCTGCCGGTCAATGTTGCGCTGCGTAATCCCGGGGCGAGCGCCGTGATCTATGGTGGTCTGGATGCTACCGGGATCGCCTATGAGGATGTAGACAAGGCCTTGTCTGATCCACACACCGACATCCGCCTGTTCGGCAAGCCCGAAGCTTTTCAGCGGCGTCGTATGGGTGTGGCGCTGGCGTATGCCGATGGAATCGAGGTGGCGCGACAACGTGCCCGCCAGGCGGCGGCCACGATCAAGCCCGTAATTGAATGAAGTCCCGGAATACCCTGACAGGACGCGACACATGCCCTCTCCCGCTGCCCATTACGTCTTGAATCATCCGTGGCCGTTTGTGCGGCGCGTCATCAACGGATTCCGCGCAAACCAGGGTTTTTTACTGGCCGGTGCCGTTGCCTATTATACCCTGTTGTCTCTGGTACCCATGTTTGCCCTGATCCTGGTCGCCCTGTCGCAGTTTCAGGATCAGCAAGAGTTGCTCGAAACACTGCGTAACTACCTGGTGCTGATCGCACCGGGGCAAGTCGATGCGCTTATTCACCAGATCAGCGTCTTCATGACGAACTGGAAGCTGGTGGGAATAATGGGCTTGTTGATTCTGCTGTTCTTCAGTTCGTTGGCCTTTTCGGCACTGGAAAATGCCATGTCGGTGATATTCTTTCACCGGGTCGCCATCCAGCGTCGCCATATTCTGGTATCGGCGATCATTCCCTACGGTTACATTCTGTTACTGGCGCTAGGTATGTTACTGGTCAGCATGGTAAGTGGCGGGCTGCATTCACTCGACACCCGTTCTGTGTCCATGCTGGGACATACCTGGTCTCTCAGCGGGACAGAAACGGTATTGATTTACCTGCTGGGTGTGTTCGGCGAGATTCTGTTATTGACTTCCTTGTATATGGTAATGCCGGTCGGCAGGCTGTCGCTGCGTCATGCCTTGATCGGCGGTGTCACTGCGGCACTGTTGTGGGAAGTCACCCGGCATGTTCTGGTCTGGTATTTTTCCACCCTGTCACTGGTGAATGTGGTGTATGGCGCCTTCGCCACGGTGATTATCATTCTACTCAGTCTGGAAGCAGCAGCAATTATCCTGTTGCTGGGCGCGCAGGTCATTGCCGAGTATGAGCGTATTGAGAATCCTACGCCGACGTCGCATGGCCTGCAAACCTGAACTACCTACACTATCAGGCTTGCTCAATCAGACGGTTTCTGTAACAGATCCACCCGGATTGGCATCAGGAATTTTGCCCCATCCGGCCCCAGGTTTCGTGTAAAGCGCTGTTTCACCTGTTCATGCACTTCGGGTGATAACTGATGGTCGGTGTGAGTGACGCCGATAACCTGTTGTTCGAACGCATCAAAGTTCTCGAACGCCATCGGCGCATTGAAAAAGATTTGTTCGAGCAACTTGAACTTGCCTGACTCAACGGCATTGACGACCGATTTGAATGCAGCTTGTCTGACTTTTTCTTCATCATGGAACAGCCGCAGGATTTCATTGAATTCCCCGGCGAATACAGGCTCGGATATATATGCCATCCCGCCCGGCTTCAGGACCCGGTGAACTTCAGACAGACCCTGGGGCATGAAATCGATGGGCACATGATGCAGTGACTTGAACATCATGACCACATCGATGCTGGCATCTTCAACGGGGATAGATTCAGCGCCGGCCAGATTGAATGTAACGTTTGGCAGATCGTCGATCTCCAGATTCTTTGTATGCTGGATCTCGTCCACTTCAAGGGCAATAATCTGGCGACCACTGCCGGTTGTCGCAATGACGCGGGTCAGGTCAGCGCGACCACAGCCCAGCTCAAGGATTTGCTTGTTATCGAGTGACAACCTGTTTTCAAAGATCTCGCTCTCAGGACAGGCGCGTTCAACGGATTCAATTGCGATTTTCATGGGGCTTATCATGGGTATGAACCTTGTGTTTTTCAAGAGGCGAATTTTGCCAGTGCTGGATGGAATTGGCGTAATACGAAAGGATATCATATGCGTGCGGATCGGCACGTAACAGGCCGTCCTGCATTTCCAGCATGCCACGTGCGCCCAGCAG
>JAJDNN010000091.1 GCA_022340685.1 Pseudomonadota bacterium | reverse complement strand
TTGTCCTTGCCCCTGGCCGGGGTCGCCTTGTCGCCGGACGAATGACTTGTCAGGCTGTCGATAAACGCGCGGGTCAACGACACATCCAGCCCGCTGATCAACAGCGCGTCAGTGGCGATGTTCAGATTTTGGTCGGCCCTGGCCCCGCGCAATTCGAGTCGGCGGAATTTCCCTGAGGCCATTTTGCCCTTGGCAAAATTGACTGATGCGCGATCGATGGTCGTCCCGGCATCCACCTGCCATTTCATCTGCTGGTTCGCCACGGATAAGGTTCCCTTTTTGATTTTAGCGGTCAGCGCACCGACGCCGATGGAGGCTTGCGGCTGCGTTTTGGTTTTGTAGACCCGCAGTTGGGTGCCCGTGACGGCCACCGAGGCGGCGCCCTCCACGGCAATGTTGCCGTGGTTGATCTGCAAGTCGACTTCCTGGTTTGTCGTCACCGCGCCGATGGTTCCTTCCCCCAACGGACCTTTCATGCTGTACCCCGTCAGCGCCGTGTTACCGGTGACGCTCAGGTCGAGTTTGGCTTCCCCCGATTTCAATTGCAGCGATTCGAGCGCGCTACGCGCTGTATCGATGCGGGTGGTGCGTTCGGGAGTAGCAACCTTGATGCCGGATGCTTCGGTATCCGTGACAATGTCGAGCGTGACATTGCCGGCCGTCGTATTCAATTCAAATTTAGGCAGCGTGCTGCTCAGTTGTGACACCGTGATATCCGATTTCGGCAGGATGACTTTATCCCCCGACCATTTATCCAGCCCGGTTTGCTCCGTCGTTACCTCGGTAGTAGCAGAGATGGATTGCAGGTAACTGAGCACCTTGAGCAACGAGTCCATGGACAACTGGACGTTCCCGGAGAACGCGCCTTGCTGGAGGTCAACCCGTGGTTTGGCGCTAACTTGCAAGGCCCCATCGGCTCCACGCACGGCACTCAGATCCGCCAGTGCGATCCGGGCCTGACCAACTCCGAAGGATCGATCCTGCGCTTGCGAACCGATTGCTTTTTCAACATCGGCGGTCAATTGACCATTAATCTGCAATTCGCCTTCTTTAGTCAGTACATAACGGGTATCGAGGTCGAGTTCGGCCTTGTCGGCGGCAAAGGCGAAGACCTTGGCCCGGGCGTAATCCATACCCTGGACGTTGACCTTGCCGGATGAGTGCCCCTCGATGCGGCCCGTGTCATGCAAGGTGACCTCGTGATGCAGGGTGGTCTGGTAGACACCGGCTACCCGTTCCAGCCCGAGCGGTCCGGTATACTCGATGATCTTGGGCAAATCGGCGTCCCGGGCATCGGCATCCATATTGATGGTGATCTGTTTGGCGAAGGGACGTGCCTGCCCGTTGAAATCCAGTTGAATATCATTGACCTCTCCCGCGAGACGGAAGCTACCCGGCGTGTCCGGCTGCCAGCTTTCAAACTGATCCAGTCGCAGGTTATCGATCGCAACCGTCAGTGTGCCACCGGTTTTATCCTTGAAAATCAGGTGGCTGTTCTGCAGCTCGAAGTCACCCAATCCAATCCCCCAGGGTTCTGACGCCTCGTCAGCAGGCGGCGCGGGTTCGGCGGCAGTGGACTGAAACTGGCTGAGCGGGATACCGTTGAGTGTCAGGCTATTGTCACTGGCACGTGCCAGGTAAATATCAATGCCGCGGATCATTACCCGCTCGACCAGGAGGTGTTTCTCGAATACCGGTAACACATTGAACTTGATGCCCAGTTCGCCAAGCTGACCCTGGTCTGCATCGCCGGTGCGAAATCGCACCGGGCCCACCCAGACTTCACGTTTCCAGGGATTGATGTTCAGGGTTTTGATGCCGTCGTGCTCGATACCGAATTCATCCAGCGTACTGGCAATAAAATAACGCGCAACATAGGTGGGCCCAAACGAGAACAGCAGGCCAAGCATGATCAGCACCATCACGACGATAATCTCCCGCCGTCGCGGTTTACGTCGCCGATACCAGGGCCGGGGTACGTCTGGTGGGGGTACGTCAGGCGATGCCGATGGTGCTTCGTTATCTTGCATGTTGTTTCTCAGGGCGTTGGCAGGATTGTGACCATTCAGAAGGTTTACGGTAGGTAGCAGGCTACCCGGGTATCAGCAGACCAGCATGTCGGAACGCTATGGCCTCAACGGACTACTCCGACACTTCAATCGAGAAGTAGCCGGTGAGCGTTGTGCCGATCTGTTCGGCGCTAACAAAGTTCGGATTTGCTGACTCACCCGGCCAGCCGCACGCCATGCCTTTTACTTCGCTGTCTTGTTTTGCATTGAAGCTGAGGTAAACAAGTGGTACTTGTCCCCCTGTGGGACCCGCGGCCTGATCGTTGTACATGTCATTTTTAATCCCGAAGCGTTGAGGTTGAATCGTTCGCATTGTCCCGACCGCCCCGGCAAGTTCCAGCCGGCAATACGGCGCATCCATGTCAATGGCGTTCTCCTCTACCACCTGCCCTTGCTGGAAATAAACCGCATTACTACCACTCGGTACTTCGACAGGTTTTAACAGTACAAGGGTGTCGCCTTGCGATATATCCGGCGAAATCGGCCCTGCCTCATCGGGCGCTTTCTTGTTGGTACAGGAGGCTATCGCGGTGATTGCCAGCATTAAAAAAGTAAATCTGGTCAATATCAGTGTGTAGCGGGTCATGCTGTTCACCTCGTAATAACTTTCATAAATGATGGGATATTTGGTTCGCGCGCCTGGCGCCACCCCCGCACCCCGGATCGACTAATCGGCGTCGACTGCCCACATTGTATAATTAACTCCATACTTATTGAACTGGAGATATTGTAATGGCACTTTTTCTCTATCAATCGAAACGGTATTAAGGGTGTCCCCGGCCTGAATTGCTACTCCTTTATATATGGGCGATGATCTGTGGCCGGTACAATGATGAATGGTGGGTTAATTATACTAGTCAGGCTTGCGAATGACTGATATCCCGAATGACAATACCCCTTAGTAACCGGCCTAGAATATCAGCGCCGGTGATCACCCGCTTCTCGTCGGCCCACATAAGAATCAGGTCATCGTCGATAACATCATCTACAACAGATTTTGGATACACCTTCAGCCTGGAAAGTACCTTGCCAAGCAAGGTGCGTGGATTATTGACTATGATGGGGCGGTGACAATATACATAAGGATTTATCGGCC